>VXMI01000229.1:20005-30032 GCA_009841165.1 Gemmatimonadota bacterium
GGGGCGCTTCGGCCGCAACTTCGGTCCCCCGATCGACTGGAACCCTGATTTCGTCTGGGACTCCGAGGGCCGGGTGGAGGACTGGGGGTACGCACTCGAGGTCAAGATACCGTTCAAGAGCATCCGCTTCCCCGAGTCGGCCGACCAGGAGTGGGGGCTGCACGTCTTCCGCAAGATCCAGCGCACGGGCTTCGACGAGTCGTGGGCGCCGGTCACCAAGGACGTGGCGAACCGCCTGACGCTCTCGGGCTCTCTCAGCGGGCTGCGCGACCTCGAACGCGGCCTCTTCCTGGAGCTGAACCCGGTGCTCACCGGGACGCGCCAGGGGACCTATGACGCAGGCGCGAAGGCATTCGCAAGGGAGCCGGTGAGCGGCGAATTCGGCTTCAACGCCAAGTACGGCCTCACCTCCAACCTCACGCTCGACGGGACGTACAACCCCGACTTCAGCCAGGTCGAGGCCGACGCCGGACAGATCGCGGTCAACGAGCGCTTTGCGCTGTTCTACGAGGAGAAGCGGCCGTTCTTCCTGGAGGGGACCGAGATCTTCACGATGCCGAAGAACCTCGTGTACACCCGCAGCATCATCAATCCGGTGGCGGGGGCGAAGTTGTCCGGAAAGGCGGGCAGCTTCCAGCTGGGATATCTCGGCGCGGTCGACGAGGTTGGCGATTCGGGTGAGCCTGCCCGGAGGCCCGTGGTCAACTTGCTGCGGGCCCGGCGGGATCTTGGCAGCGCTTCGACGCTGGGCATGGTGTACACCGACCGCACCACGAGTGGCGACGAATACAACCGCGTGTTCGGCTTCGACGGCCGCTTCGTAATGGCGCGCCGCTACACGCTGACGGTGATCGGCGCGGGAAGCCGGACCGCCACGCCCGACGACGCCCCGGAGGCCGGGAGCTACCTGTCCCTGCAGTTCGAGCGCGCCAGTCCGACGCTGACCTTCAACCTCGACCTGGAGGACGTCGCCCACGGCTTCGACGCGGGCAGCGGGCTCATTCCGCGCGTCGGCGACACGCGCCTCCAGTCGCGGCTCGAGTACAACTTCCGGGGCGAGCCCGGCGCTCTCGTGGAGCAGTTCCGGCCCGGCTTCGACGCTTCGTTCTTCTGGGACCACGAGTCGTTCTGGCGGCGCGAGGTCTTCGAGGAGGCCGAGGTGCGCTACGGGGTCACGACCTCGTTCCGCAACAACATCACCGTGCTGCTCGCCGCCACCGCCCGGCGCTACGATTTCCGCGCCGCCGACTACGACGGGCTGTTCGTCGACGACGGACGGGGCGGCGAGGTTCCCTTCGTCGCCGACCAGGACCCCTTCGGTCTCCTGCACGGAGTCGGCGGGTTCTTCTGGGTCAACAGCTGGGACGTGTTGCGGGGGCGGGTGCGCTGGGGCTACAGCCAGGACGCGGTGTTCGATCTCAGGTACGGCGTGCCGATCGAGGTCGGTACCGGCTGGGACGCGGACATCGCGATGTACGCCTACCCGTCACGCCACCTGTCGGCCGAACTCGGGCTGCGCTACCAGAACCTGGTGCGCCAGAGCGACGGCACCCTGGCGCTCGAGGCCTTGATACCGCGCATCAAGACCCAGTACCAGTTCAACCGGGCGCTCTTCCTGCGCGCGATCGTGGAGTACGGGGCCCAGATGCGCCACGGCCTGGTCGATCCGGTCACGGGCCGCCCGCTCCTGAGCTGCAGGTCCGGTGACTGCTCGCTCCGCAGCGGCTCCGACGCCAACGACTTCGGGATCGAGACGCTGCTCAGCTACGAGCCCACCCCCGGCACCGTGTTCTTCGTGGGCTACTCACGGCAGATGGAGGACACCGGGCGGCTGCGGTTCCGCGACGTGCGGCCGACCGCGGACGGGCTCTTCGCGAAGGTCAGCTATCGCTTCAGGCGGTAGCGCGCGAGCGTCTCGCCATGCACGTCCACCCGTGTGTTTCGCGTAGCCAATGACGCTGGACATCCTCGGCAATCTCGGCGAGTTCGTCGGTGCCATCGGGGTCGTGCTGTCGCTGCTGCTGGTGGCGCGCCAGATGAAGCGCGGCGTCGAACAGACCAGACGCCATACGAAAAGCGTGCGCGCCGCCGCGTTCAACTCGATGGTCGAGAACAGCATCCGCCTCCTCGAACACGTCTTCCGCGACCGCGAAATGGCCGATTTCCTCGCGCGCGCCGCCAACGATCCGGACCGGCTGACGCCCGGAGAGCGGCTGCGCTGGGACGCCTACATGACCGCGATCTTCCGCCACTTCGGCAACCTGATGTACCAGTGGGAGACCGGGGCGATGGAGGAGAAGATGTGGCAGACCTACCGTCGCTCCTTCAAGGACCATCTGGAGGACGAAGCCTGGGTGACCTGGTACCTCGAACACCCTCACCTCTTCGACCAGCGTCTCGCGGACGAGGTGCGCGGAATCCTGGAGGACCTCGCGCGTGAAGGCGTGCCGCACGCGGTGACGTGGAAGGACGGAGGGGGCCGCATAGGATTCAAGGCGTCACTGGGGGTCGTGACGGAGGGCTGAGCGAGGGCCTTCAGCCCCCGGTCCATTCCAAGCTGCGGTCCCAGAGCTCACGCGCCAGGTCCTCGTCGCGGGCCTGCGCGCTCGGCTTCTCCTCGTCGAGTTCGCTGAAATACAGCCCGTTCACGACGTCGTCGCGCGCGGGATCCCGGACGAGGTTCATCACAGCCTCGCCCCCGACGTCAGGCTTGTCCATGAACCAGGTGAACGGCCGGATCAGGATGCGGACGAAGCGCGGGGTCTTCTTCCAGATCTCGGTGGCGAGCACGCCCGGGTGCACGGAGTTGGCGGTGATCCCGCGGTCGCCCCAGCGCCGCACCGACTCGGTGGTGAACAGGACGTTGGCGAGCTTCGAGTCCCCGTAGGCCTGAAGGGCACCCTTCCAGGCGCGTCCCCGGGCGATGTCCTCGAGTGGCGCGCGCCTCAGATCGCCGCCCCGATGGCCCCGCGAACTGACGTTGACGATGCGCCCGCGCCCCGCCTCCAGCCGTTCGAGGAGGAGGCAGGTGAGGAGGAAGTGCCCGAGGTGGTTCGTGGCGAAGGTCAGCTCGAAGCCCTCGGCGGATTCCACGCAGCGCGCCTGCGAGACGCCGGCGTTGTTCACGAGGATGTCGATGGCGGGCAACCGGGCGGCGATCCGCGCGGCGGCCCCGCGCACGTCGTCGAGTCGCGACATGTCGGCCAACTCCAGTGCCACGTCGGCGCCCGCGGCGGCCGCGAGTTCGCGCAGTTCCGCCAGCGCCTGCTCGCCGCGCGCGCGACTGCGGCAGATCATCGTGACATGGACGCCCGCGCGGAGCAGCATCTCTGTGGCCGAGCGGCCGACGCCGGAGTTGGCTCCTGTCACGACCGCGACCTGGCCGCGGAGTGGGGCCGGCGTCACCGGTCCGATGTCGCCGCCCTCCTCTCCTCCTCCTCACCAAAGTGCTCTGCAAACCACTCGAACATGCGCTGCCAATGGTCCGCGAAGTCGGCCGCCGTGCTCGCGCGCCCGGCCCCGTGGCCGCCCGCCGTGTAGTGCACCCACACGACCTCCTTCCCCAGACGCCGGAGCGCGTAGTACATCTCGCGCTGGTTCGTCGCCGGCACGTTCCAGTCGCCCTCGCCCGAGAGCATGAGCAGCGGCGTCTCGATCCGGTCCGCGAACATGACCGCCGAGTGCTCGATGTACTTGTGCGGCTGCTCCCAGAGCGTCGCCCCGATGCGGTCCTGCCCCACCTCGGCGGCCGCGTAGTTGCGCGTGGTGATCTTGGGCGAGTCCCCCAGGAACGAGATGATGTTGACCTTGCCCGACACGTTCGCCGCCGCCGCGAACCGGTCCGTCTGCGTGATCAGCAGGTTGGTCGCGTAGCCGCCGTAGCTCTGCCCGTACACGCCCACCCGGTCCGGGTCGACGAGCCCGCGCTCGATGATCTTGTTGATCGCGTTGGGCACGGCCTTGAGCCACGCCTCGCCGGGGAAGCCCTCCTCGAAGCGCACCGACGGACGGAACCCGAACCAGCCCTGCGCGGTGATCAGGTTCATGTTCTCGTTGAACCCGTTGTCGAAGAACTGCTCGTAGATCTCGGCCACGAGCGGGTACTTGCGGCCAGGCTCGTAGCCGACGGGGTAGTAGAGGATGCCGTAGAGGGTGTTGCCGTCCACGTCGAGGTACTCGATGAGCTCGCTGCGGGTGAGGGCAACGTCGTCGAGTTGCGGGTTCGAGGTGGTGAGCCGGCGGGGGGCGGAGAGGTCGCCGCGCGCCACGTGGATCTCGTCGGGACGGTCGCCGTCCGACATGGTGTAGACGATCGTGTTGCCATCGTCGGAGACGTTCCAGGAGCGGTAGAGGTTGGTGTCGAGGGTGAGCGTTGCGACGGCGCCGGTCGCCGTGTCGAGCCGCTTGAGCCCGCGGTGCCAGCGGTCCCGGGCGGAGAAGCTGAAATGGATGTGGCGGCCGTCGTCGCTCCAGCCCTGGACCTGGCGGCGGGGGCGCGTGTCCGCGTCGTCCTCGAGCTGGAGGACGGTGCGCAGTTCGTTGCTGCCGAGGTCGAGGAGGTGCCAGGCGTCCTGTGAGGAGAGCAGCAGCGCGTCGCCGTCCGGGCTCCAGCGCTGAACCGAGAAGCGGATGCGGGTGGAGTCGGCGCTCGTGTCATCGCCTCCTTCCGCGTCGGTCCCGGCGTCGGCCGGCGGATCGCCGCGGTGATCGGCCGTCACGTCCACGGCCTCGTCCTCGTCGAGCCGCCGCACGTACACCGATCCGTCATCTGCATACGCGAACGCGTCACGCGCATCGTTCCAGGTCACGTTCATGCGCTCCTCGCCGGTGTCCCGCAGCGACTCGGGCTCGCCGCCGTCCGCCAGGTCGAGCCGGAAGAGCTCGTACTCCGTCCCGTCCCTCCGCGTGTACGACGTCTTCGTGCGCGTGGCCGTCGAGTACGTGATGTACGACCCGTCCTCCGAGAAGCCCGGCCCCGAGGGCGTCGCGTCGCTCAGGATCTGGCGCACGCTGCCATTGTCGAGTGAGACGAGTGCGGTGATTTGCCGCGCGGCGATGTTCCTCACGCGGTCCCAGGCCAGGAAGTCGTTACGGGAATCCTGCACGATCACCGGCGCCTCGGTCAGGGCCACGAAGGCCGCGCGCGCCTCGGTGGCCCACCCGTCGGGGCGCAGCCCAAGGAGCACGCTCTGGCCGTCGGGAGCCCAAACGAGCGGCGACGACGACGCGATCCGCATGTTGGTGCTGAGCGCCACCGTTTCGGCGCGGCCCGCGGTCGCGTCGAAGATCCGGAGTACGTGGTCACCGTCCTCGACGGCGAAGTACGCCAGCCGCTCCCCGTCGGGCGACCACGCGAAGCCGCGGATCTGCGCGGGCTCCTCGTGCACCCACGTGCGCTCCCCGCTCCGCGCGTCGATCACCATCAGCCGTGTAGACACCGGGGAGATGTACGTCGGGTCGCCGTAGCGCTGATGGTCGACATCGGTGCGGTCGCGCCGGGTGCGCACGGTCGCGGCGACACGGGTGCCGTCGCGGGTCACCGCCGCGATGCCCACACCGCGGACGTCGAGGGCGATCTCGGGCGTGAAGAGGCGCTGCTGGGTTTGGGCGGGGAAGGGGGTGGCGGGAGCGAGGGCGAGGGCGCCGGCAAAACCGGCGGCGAGCGGGAGCGTGGATGGGTGTCGGCGACCTGTCATGACGGCTTTGCTCCTTGGGGTCGGTGGGCCTTGTGGCGGAACCTACACCCGCGCTGATGAGGAGCGAAAGGCGGTCTTGATAGACTTGACCGCGTCACCTCCCGGAAGTGCCGGCCGCGTACGACTCAGCCAGGGCTCGCGAGCTGGAGATACGATCGAGTTGGACCGCTATCGGCCTCGGACGGCCGTGCATGGATGATCCACCCACGAATGCAAATGTAAAGCAGACACGTCATTATGTCATGTTTGGGTTACATTTGTCGTTTCGAGGAGAGCATCCACAAGCCCAGGGCGACACCCAGGAAGGAAGCCGCCCACAACCAGTAGCCCGCCAGAAGACCCTCGACACTGTTTGAATCGGCCACCCAGATCGGCCAGTACACGAGATTCAGCACACCGGCCCCGCCCACCACCAGGGGCAGCCAGCGGCCGCCGACGAGCCGGCTTTGGGTCCACTTCGCCCGCAGCGTCGCCAGGCTGGCGAGCACGAGCAGGTTGGTGGCCGCGCTGACCCTCCCGGTCATCTCCCCAAAAAGCAACGCATTCAGGAACGCTTCCCAGCCGAGCTCGGAGCTCCCCTGGACATAGGCCGGCAAGACGAACGAAACGGCGAACACTGCCCACGCGGCGAACACCAGCCGACGCCACGGTCTGTTTTCCTGGCTCATTGGATCCACCTTTCTGATTCGATGCCGGTCCCCTGTTCTCAACCCGGCGCACGCAGGGCCCCGGCCGACCTCCACCGACCCGTACGCAGCCAACAACCCGTGGCTACGAGCAACTGCGCGGCGGTCCAGGTCCAGAACCCGACGAGGAAGCTGCCGGACCGGATCGTGTCGCCGACGATGATGGCGCTGTTGCCACGGACGAGCTGGTCGATTCCGACAACCACCAGGTAGAACGCCGCAGCGGCGTTGACCCAGGTCAGTGCTCGACTTCTCGAGGGATCGTAGCGCCCCGCTTCCCAAAGCGTCAGCAACAAGGGCAAACAGATAGGCCAGCGCTCCCAGAAGACGTCATATCCGTACCGGATCGAGAACTCCGCGAAGACGGGAAGGAACAGGGAGACTCCGAACAGCGCCCAACCGGCAGCCACAAGCTGGCGCCATCTGATCCAGCCCGCCTTCGCGAACTCTCGCGAAAGCGCACTTGCCTCGCCGATCTCATCCAGGACATCCCGAAGTGTCCCGGCCGGCTCCACCCCCCCGTTCAGCTCCAGTTCCACCTCCAGTCGCGCCCGGAGATGGTCCTCCAGCTCGTCCACCTCGCGTACCGTCAGCCCGGAGCGTCGCTCCAGCTTCCGGCGCCAGTGCTCGATCGCCCGCTCCATGTCAGACACGTCCACCTCCCCATGACGTTTCGAGTGCCCCGTGGACCATGCGCCAGTTCTCCCGATCCGTAGCCAACTGCCCCTTTCCGCGGGCGGTCAGCCGATAGTACTTCCGACGCCGTCCTTCGTCTGTGAGTTGCCAACGGCCCTTGATCAACCCGTCCCGCTCCAGGCGGTGAAGGACCGGGTAGAGCATCCCGTCAGACCATTCGAGCCTGCCGCCCGATAGCAGCCTGACCTGCTTAAGGATCTCGTATCCGTAGTTCTCGCCTCCCGCCAGGATGGACAGGACCATGGGACGCGAGGATGCTGCCACGAGTTCCTTCGATACCGGCCTCTTCACGTATACCTCTCATATCTTGTGAAACAATGTACCTTGCTGTACAATGTATATCGATTCGTAACGAGATCAAAGGCTTGTGGGACTTTCATCCCGGTGCCGACGGAAGCCGCCGGGGAATCGCTTGCACGAAATGGGAGAACAGGACATGGGTCTGGGAATTGGCACTGGCGCACTCAGGGTATCCTCCAGGCGCACGCTGCACCACCTGTCGGCTACTGTCGCTGCGTCCTGCGCATTCCTGACGGCAGCGTGCGGCCCTGTGTCCGAGCAGATACCCGACGTCGCGATCGACAGCGCCGGCGTCCGAATCGTTACCAGCCACCCGGCGGACTCGGACGCCGCATGCGTGATCAGCGACGAACCGGTGGCGGCAATCGGCGAAGACGAGGGCGACGAAACCCAGTGGTTCTCCTCCATCCGGGGAGCAGCCCGCCTGTCGGACGGGTCGATCGTGGCGGTAGACCGAAACAGCGCAGAGGTGCGCATCTACGACGAAACCGGCGGGCACCTGCACACCATGGGCCGGCACGGCGAGGGGCCCGGCGAGTTCCGGGATCCCTTCCTGCTGTGGATCACGGCGGGCGACACGCTCTGGGTTGGCGATTACCGTCCCTGGCGGTACAACCTCTTCACACCCCGGGGCGAGTTCGTTCGGCAGGTCAATCTCACGCCGACCTTGCTCAACCCCCCAAGGTCGGGTGGTGGTGTCCTAGATAACGGATACACCGTCAACACCACGAGCAAGACGGCTCGGCTCGAGGACTTCAGTGTAGCCGACACCCTGATGGTCCTGTTGTATGATCCAGACGGGGGGCTTGTCGGCAACCTGGCTCGCATTCCCGACCGATTCAGCGGCCAGGTCAGTGATGCTGAGAACTTCTGGCTGTTCCCCCTGTTCCAGTCGTTCGCGGAAATCGACGCGGGCGGTTCCACCATCGTCCTGGGGCACGGCAGCGAAACGGAGGTAAGGGTGCTGGACGACGAGTTCAACCTCCGGCTGATCGTGCGCTGGACCGAACCCGACAGGGAAGTGACCAGTGCCGACGTCCGCGCCTGGCGGGAAGACTATATTGAGCGTCGCCGCCGATTGGGAGAGCGGGAGTGGGGAGACTTCGACGACGCCAGGATCAGCCCGGAGCGCCCGGTAGCCGAACTGTTCCCGGCGATTGGGTCAATCATGATCGGACGCGACGGGCGTATCTGGGTTGCCCAGTACGATCGGCCCCGTGAGGACCGGGGCTGGCTCGCCTTCGAGCCCGACGGTCGTTTCCTCTGCCACCTTCCCGCCCGAGTACCGGGCTCCGTGCGGGAATTCGGAGCCGACTACGTGCTGCTGCAACGCGAATCGGAGCTCGGCGTCCAGAGCGTGCACCTGCACCGGCTGGAGGTGCCCTGAAGCGTCGAGGCGGGGGGCGGTCCCATCGATCGCCCCCCGCCCCAACACCGCCTTCAGCCCTCAGTCGTGCCCGAACGGCGCGAACGACTTCTGCCAGCCGATCGTCAGCACCCAGTCGGTTGCCAGCTGAGGCCCCTGGAGGTTCTGGTAGACCGGGATGTGCCACTCGGCGGCGATCCGGTGCCCGCGCAGCGCCCCGTCCGGGAAGTAGAGGTTGAACCCGAGGGGCAGATCCACCCGGGTCCCCCCGCGCCGCTGCTCGTTGACCGTCGGGACCATCATCGGGTTGGCGTAGGCATCGTCGCGCCCGGAATAGTTGCCCCAGGTCCTCGTGAGCATGCGGGCCGAGAGGCTCAGCCGGTCACCCGGCTTTACCGCGAACCACAATGTCGCGTCGGTCTGGCCGCCCTTCGTGTAGCCGCGGCTGTTTTCGCCCATCCGAACGACGGTCCGGGCCTGGAGTCCCCAGGACACGCTCTCGTTCATCCCCAGGACAGTGACCCCCGGGGTGAAGTCCCATGTGCCCGAGCCCAGCTGCATGGGATAGGGCATCTGCACCGCGCGGCCCATGCTCATTGGATTGACGCCGGTCTCCTCGATGGACCCGGTCGGGATCGACACGCCCGCATTCAGGTGCATGCGAACGGGTCCGGTCCGCTTGACGCCAATGAGCGCGCCCACGCTGGTGTCGCCCAGCCCCGACGAGGCGGCCTCGAACATTCCGCCGTGGCGCGTCTGGTGGTTCATCCCCTGGTCGAGCCAGTTGGTCATGACCAGGAGGGTGACCATGTCGCTGGGCGCGTACATGAGCCCGGCCATGTGCATCGTCATCGTCATGTCGAGCGGCGCCACCATGAAGCTCCGGTGGATGTCGCTGACACTGATCTCGTCGTTCCCGTCGAGGTTCCCCTCCATGAACATCCGCATGAAGCGGTAGGAGAGCATGAATTCGCCGTGCTCGTGGGTGTGATCGCCCATGATGCCGATGGGCGCGTGACCGTCCGGACGGGACGAGGTCCATTCGTACTGGGCCTGAACGAGTGCCGGCGAGGTGGCCGCAAGCGCGATCGCCGCACACAGGCATACCAACATGCGCATATGAGTATCCTCTCTTCATTGAATCCGTTGAATTGCTGTTTTGCCGGGCATACGCACCGGCAGCGCGCGCCGGGGTCGGCGCCGGATTCACACGAGAGGAGGACCGTTCGCGAAGGGCAGGGTGTAGGGGGCGCGCGCTTTTAAACAACTTACCAGCCGACGCT
>VXMI01000016.1 GCA_009841165.1 Gemmatimonadota bacterium
GGGGCGAACGCCGGGGCCGGGGCGAGCGCCAGCGCGAGCGTGACGAGGAGTGTGCGCCGCATGGTCACCTCCCGCGCACGTAGTTGAGGATCAGGCGCAGTTCGGGCTCGCCGGGCCGGGCCGGGCCGCCGGGCGTCGCGCCGATTCCCTCGAAGGACGCGTACTCGATGGAGAGGGGCTCGAAGGTGGAAAGGAGCGCCACCGTCGTGCTGACCGGATCGCCATCGGCGGTCTCGCCGCGCAGGAGGTCCTGGACGAGTCCCGTGACCGGCACCTCGACGACGTGCCCGCCCGGCGGGGCGAACCACTCGGGCGACAGAATGACCCCCGCGATCCCCGACAGCGATGGCCCCAGCGGCGACTTCGGCAGCACGCTCGGGACCATGACCATCCGGAGGTCGATGCTGATCGTGTCGGACGGCGCGAAGGCGGCCCGCTCCGCCTGGGTCGTGAGGCGCAACGCGGCGTACGAGATGTGGTCCTCGCTGAGCTCGAGCGGGCATCCGAGCTGTGCGCAGAGCGCGGGCGGTCCGTCGAGCGCGGGCGGGATGTCGAGGTCGAGGACGGTGCGCCAGGCGGGGGCTCCGCCGATTCGCATGCCGTTCTCGGGAGCGGTCGGGACGGGGTCGTAGATGAAGGTGATCGCGTCGGTGCCGGCGAGGACCTGGATGAGGGTGTCGGGGTTGAGGCTCGGCATCGTCTCGATCCACATGAGCGCCGAACGGAGCTGGAGCCTGACGCCCGGCGCCTCCGTGCTCAGCCGGACGCCGCGCGTGAGGTCGGCCGTGTCGGACCAGGCGGCGACACGCGCCGAGTCGAGCTCGATGATGAGCGAGTCGCCCGCTTCGGGGTCCCACACCCATTCGCCCATCTCCTGCAGCGCGCCGCCGCCGGGCTGCGACCACGGCACCTGGTTCAGCAGCGTGTCGACGGCGTGATCCCAGGTCGCGCTGACCCCGTCCCAGGCCTCGGTGGTCGCGTCGGCCCGGATCGCGACGGGACCGGAGTGCACGCTGCCCAGGGTGTCGAAGCGGGCGACGATGCGCGCCGAGAGGAAGGTGAGCGAGGAGTCGGGCCGGCTGGTCCCGGTGGTGTCGTTGACGGTCACGACCGAGGGGTAGCGGCCGAAGCGCAGCAGGGTGGCGGCTTCGAGGCCGGGGTCGGCGGCGGGGTCCGCGCCCGCGCCGAAGCGGTGGGCGATGAATCCGCCGCCCAGTTCGGAGGCGCGGCCGTATCCGCCGTAGACGCGCACGCGGTCCAGGAAGTCGCTCGCGGGGAGCCTGACCTCGACGGCGATGCCGCCCCGTACGAGGTCGTCGCTCTCGGCGGTGGGGAGCATCTCGGTGCAGCCCGCGCCGAGGGCCACGAGAGGAAGGAGGGCGAGCCGACGGGCTGGCGTCACTTGTCCCCCCCTCCTCGGTCCCTGGCGTCGGCCAGCTGGAAGGCGTTGGGGAGCAGGTCGGTCAGTTGCCAGCGCTTTTCCTCCCTGTTTCCGAAGCTGAACACCTGCGTGTCGGCGGCGAACTCTGCCACGACCTGACAGCACGCGCCGCAGGGGGCCACCGCGCGGTCCGAGTCGGTGACGATCACGAGCCGGCGAAAACGGCGATGCCCCCCGGCGACCGCCTGCGCGACCGCCGACCGCTCGGCACAGATGGTGAGACCGTACGAGGCGTTCTCGACGTTGCATCCGGCGAAGACCGCGCCCGTGACGGACTCGAGGGCGGCCCCCACCCTGAACCGCGAGTACGGCGCGTAAGCGTGGGCCAGCATGGCGCGCGCGCGCGTGGCGAGCAGGTCGACGGACATATGCACTATACCGAAACTCGGGGCAGTCTCCGCGAGAGTCCCGTCAGGATCTCGTAGGGGATCGTGCCGGCCAGCTCCGCGACCTCCTCCAGGGGCAATTCGATTCCACCGACACGACCGACAAAGGTAACGATATCTCCGGGGTTGGGGGTGTGGTTGCCGGTTCTTACCACCGTGGTGTCCATGGAGATCCGCCCGATGATCGGGACGCGTCGGCCGCGCAGGATCGCGGAGCCGCGGTTGCCGAGCGCGCGGGGGAGGCCGTCGCCGTAGCCGATGCCGACCGCGGCCCAGCGCTCGTGACCGCTCGCGGTGTAGGTCGCGCCGTAGCCGAGGGTGGTGCCGGGGCGGACATCGCGCACGAGGAGTACCCGCGCGCGGACGGCGACGACGGGTTCGGGGCGGCGGTCCGGGTCGCCCGCCGAGGCGCCGTAGAGGTAGATGCCCGGGCGGGCCGCGTTGGCCGTGCGGGACGCGAGGCGCAGCGCGCCGGCGCTGTTGGCGCAGTGGACGAGGGTGTCCGCGGGGAGGGTGCCGGCGCGCCGGAGGCCGGAGATGAAATGGTCGAAGCGGGCGATCTGGTCGCGTGCGCTGGCCAGGTCGGGCTGATCGGCCGAGTGCAGGTGCGTGAAGATGCCGAACAGGCGGAGGCCGTGTGGGGTGGCGAGGGCCGCGGCCGCGAGGCGGGCCAGGGCTGCCGCCGCGCGATCCGGGGGGAAGCCGGCGCGGCCCATCCCCGTGTCGACCTCGAGCTGGAAGGGGATGGGGGTCGCGGCGTGCGTGCGCGCGCGGCGGGCGAGGTCGCGCAGGGCGGCCAGGCTGTGCGGGTCGGAGATGGAGGGGATGAGGGCGGCGTCCACCGCGCGGGGGAGGTCGTCGGGCGGCACCGGCGCGCAGATCATCAGGGGCGCCTGCAGGCCGAGGCGCCTGAGTTCGAGGCCCTCCTCGATCGTGGCGACGCCCCAGCCGAACGGCCGCGCCGGGCGCAGGGCGTGAACGACGCGCTCGACACCGAGGCCGTAGCCGTCGGCCTTCACCATGGGGACGAGCCTGACGTCCGGTCCGACCGACTCGCCGATGCTGCCAAGGTTGCGGCGCAGGGCGGCCGTGCGGACCTCTACCCACGCG
>VXMI01000087.1 GCA_009841165.1 Gemmatimonadota bacterium
CCTCGCACCCGCCCCCGCCCACGCCCAGGACACTCCCGACTTCCGCGCCGAGTTCAAGGGCCAGTTCGAGGCCTCGGCGCGCAAGTTCGTGGCCCTGTCCGAGGCGATGCCCGCCGAATCGTACTCCTGGTCGCCCATGGAGGGGGTCATGACAGTGGCCCGGGTCTATCGGCACGTCGCCCGCTACAACTACATGTACCCGCACCTCAACCTCGGCATCGACCCGCCGAAGGGCGTGGACTACCAGTCGCTCGAGGAGGGCGGGACCGACAAGGACGAGGTGGTGAGCCTGCTGGCCGCATCCATGGACCACGTGCGCGCCGTGGTCAACGGCATGTCCGACGCCGACCTGGCCGCGCCGGTGGAACTGTACGGCCGGCAGGTGGCAAGCTGGGCGGTTCTGCTCCAGCTGGTCACCCACATGAACGAGCACCTGGGCCAGTCGATCGCCTACGCCCGCATGAACCACGTCGTGCCCCCGTGGTCGCGCTAGGATTGTAAAGTCCGCTTTACATAATGTAATGTCGGAATTACAAACGACTTCGAGCGAACGTCGCCGCCGACTTCCGCCATTGCTCGCCCTGGTCCTGGCTGCCGCCTGGGCGATTCCCGCCAGCGCCGCCCCCCAGGACACGACCCGCGCCCGCGGCATGGACATGAACATGCAAATGAACATGTCCAGGTCGATGGACACCGTCCGCGGCTCCGGCGACATGATCATGATGATGCTGCGCAACCCCATGCTCCCGGGCTTGCGGGGCGTCAGCCCCTCCGTCGACCCGTTCCTGCCCGGCGAGGGCGTCGACACCGCGTCGCTGGCCTGGGCAACCCCCCGCGAGATCCTCCACGTCGCCGATGGCGACACGATCGCGCTCGAGGCCCGCATCGTGAAGCGCAGGATCGGCGGCCGCACCTTCGTCATGTACGGCTTCAACGGCCAGTACCCCGGCCCGCTGCTGCGCGTCGCCCAGAACACGCGCATCGTCGTCCGCTTCACGAACTCGATCGACCTGCCGTCCACGATCCACTGGCACGGCCTTCGCCTCGAGAACCGCTTCGACGGCGTCCCCGACGTCACCCAGCCGCCCGTTCCGCCCGGCGGCGAGTTCGTCTACGAGATCGTCTTCCCCGACGCGGGCCTCTACTGGTACCACCCGCACGTGCGCGAAGACATCCAGCAGGACGCCGGCCTCTACGGCAACATGTTCGTCGACCCCGCCCGCGACGACTACTTCGGCCCCGCCACGCGCGAGGAGTTCATCATGGTGGACGACCTCCTGGTGGACGGCGACGAGCTGCTCCCGTGGGGCAAGGGCGCCTCCAACTTCACGATCATGGGGCGCTTCGGGAACGTCATGCTGGTCAACGGCGAGGAGCGCTACGCCGCGACGGTCCGCCCCGGCGAGGTCGTCCGCTTCTTCGTCACAAACGTGTCGAACACGCGCAGCTACAACCTCAGCTTCGCCGGGCTCGACATGAAGCTCGTGGGCACCGACCTGTCGCGCTTCCAGCGGGAAATGATGGTCGAATCGCTGGTCATCTCGCCGGCCGA
Organism: Gemmatimonadota bacterium; assembly: GCA_009841165.1. GTDB lineage: Bacteria > Gemmatimonadota > Gemmatimonadetes > Longimicrobiales > Gaopeijiaceae > Bin94. The sequence goes on from VXMI01000087.1 coordinate 1,553, forward strand.
ACGCTACATCGTCGAGGTGCGCTTCCCCGCCGCGGGCCCCTACGCGCTACTCAACCAGGTGCAGGTCGTCGACCACATGCGCGGAACCTTCTACGCCGCCGTCGACACCCTGGGCGCCGTCGTTGTCGAAGGACCCGAGGTTGAAGAGGCCGACGCTCTTCTCTCCTCCCACTCCATCATGCGAACCGATGCGGTTCTCGAAGCCGAGCTTGCGGAATTCCGCCCGCACTTCGACCGGCCCGTCGACCACGCGCTCCTCCTGACCGTCGACATCGAGGGGCTGCCCATCCTGGTTCAGCAGTTCATTTCCATCGACACGATCTACCGGCCCCCCGTCGAGTGGACCGACGGCATGCCCAACATGAACTGGCTGTCGACATCGAACGAGGTGCGGTGGATCCTGCGCGACGAGGCGGTGGGCACGGAGAACGCCGAGATCGACTGGCGCTTCCGGCTCGGGGACGTGGTGAAGATCCGGCTGCGCAACGACGCGGACGCGTTTCACCCCATGCACCACCCCATCCACCTGCACGGCCAGCGGTTCCTCGTGTTGTCGCGCGACGGCGTCCCCAACCGCAATCTCGCGTGGAAGGACACGGTGCTGGTGCCCGTGGGGTCCACGGTGGACTTGTTGATGGAGGCGTCGAATCCGGGGGAGTGGATGATCCACTGCCACATCGCGGAGCACTTGGACGCGGGGATGATGGGGTCGTTTACGGTCGTGCCCTGACCACCTGATCCGCCGGTTCGCCGAATGAGGCCAAATGAGAGGGATGCGAGGGCACCTCGTGCTGCGTGTGCGGCTCATAGTTCAGCTTAGTCCATAAACTGAACTATGAGCCGCACGGGCACGGGTGGGAGGGAACAGCACGTGTCGGGGGGGCGGTCGACGGTGATGCCCGCCGGATCGGACCGCTACCTGCGAACGAGCCGGGTCTCCGGGTACTGCGCGTACCACCCGAACCAGAAAGCGCGATGCGCGGGCAGCCGTTCCAGGCGCTCGCCCGCCGGGCCCACCAGCCCGCCCTCGGTGACCGCCCACTGGGCACCGCTGTCGTCCCAGGCGGTGCTGTCGCTGTCCCAACCGGTGAAGCGACGGCTGGCGCTCTCGTAGACGCGGCTCGCGCCGCTCGCATCGGTCAGGACCACGAACTCGGTGTCACCGAGACTGTCATGATACACCCGGTTCCTCGACAGGACGACCACCCAGATCGCGAGCTGCTCGCCGGGGGCGTCCGGGAACCGGAGCGCCAGGACCTCGTCCTTGTTCCGCAGGCGGGGATCCAGCTTTGGCACTCCGAACATCAGCCTGTCGGTCGCGAAGTATTGGCGATAGGCGACGCCCTCTCCGTAGTCGCGCTCGTGACCCGTGTCGAGCGAAAGCACGAGGGTCCCGGGATGTCGCCTGCGCCATTCGCCCCAGGTGGTGGTCACGACATGGCGCGGGTCGAGCCGGATTCCCTGGCCGACGAGGGGGCCCACGGCGGGCTCGCCCGCGAAGGTCGACCACAGCGACCGCGTCGCATGATCGTACATGAGCTTGTTGGAACGGTAGAGGAAGCCGCTGGTCCCCAGCTCGTGGTGCACGCCTTCATGAGCCGACCGATACAGGATCATGGTCCCGCACAGGGTGCAGTACGCCCCGGTATAGTGCTCGCCGGCAATCGAATCCTTGAACATCTCGTGCCAGGCGAGGATCCGCTTCGGATAGGCGCGCACGTCCCCGTCGAGCGCGATGCCGAAGACGACGTTGTCGTCCTCGAGGTAGGCGGCTTCCGCGGCGGCGATCATCTTCGGATGGTCGAGGGGCGGGATGCCGTCGCGTCCGACACCGCCCCACCGGATCTCGTCGAGCCGGATGTTCGCGGCCGGGTCGTCGTCGAAGTACTCCTCGAAGCTGGGGTCGAGCGTCGCGTACAGCTCCGCCTTGAACGCGGCGTACTCGGGATGCGTGCCCGGGTCGGTCCGCCAGATCCACTCCCACCACCCCTCCAGATCCCGCCCCAGCCTCTGGCCGGTACCGCGCTCGAGCGCCGAGATGATGCGCCGCCGACTCTGTTCGTCCGGGACGTAGCGCATCAACTCGACCAGGATCGACGCGTGCGAGTCGTCCCAATACTCCGAGATCAACTGGTCCGAGGCGGCCATCTGCAGGCTGTCCCCGGAGACGAGGAGCCAGAAGGCCTCGATCGGAGGCTGTGCGACCAGGCGCGATGGGGACACCAGCAGTGTCGTGCCGGTCAGCAGCAGGATGAATGCGCGCATGGGCTTCGGATATCTTTAGGGCCTTGTTCAGCAAACTGAAGACTGCAGTGAGGACCTGGCAATGATACAGATCGACAGAGTCGCCATCCTTGGCGGCGGCAATCTCGGTGGTGCGATCGCAACGGGCTTCGCGGCCTCCGGATTCGTCGAAGCCGGGAATGTGGTGGTCACTAGAAGGCGGGTGGAGCTCCTCGAAGACCTGGCCGCCGGGGGCTTCCGCACCCTCTCCGACAACCGCGACGCCGTGCAGGGCGCCGATGTCGTCATCCTCTGCGTCCAGCCGCAGCAGATGGAGGATCTCCTGTCGGGTGTCGCCCCCTCGCTCGACAGCCAGGGGCAGGTCGTGATCTCGACCGCCACCGGCGTCGCGATCACCGACATCCGCCGGTGGGTCGGGTCGGAGATCCCGGTGCTGCGCGCCATGCCCAACCTCGGGATCGCAATCGGCGAGTCGATGACCTGCCTGGCCGCCGACGAAGCCTCGATCGACGCCGTGCCCGTGGCCCGGGCGGTGTTTGACGTGATGGGCTCAACGCTCCTCATCCGGGAAGACCAGATGACGTCGGCCACGGCGCTCTGCGCGTGCGGCATCGCTTTCTTTCTGCGCGCGATCCGCGCCGCGTCACAGGGCGGGATCGAGATCGGCTTCCACGCCGAGGAGGCGCTTCAGCTCGCATCCCAGACGGCGAAGGGGGCTGCGGCGCTGCTACTCTCGAACCGCAATCACCCGGAGATGGAGATCGACAAGGTCACCACCCCTCAGGGGTGCACCATATCCGGCCTGAACGAGATGGAGAATCGCGGCTTCAGCTCGGCGATGGTCCGGGGCATCATCCGCTCCGCCGACAAGGCGGGCGGGCTCTACCAATCCGGGGAGTGAAGGGTCACCCGCGCTCCAGGCGGCTCCGGTCCGGAGTCGCGTTCATGGCAGCAACGATAACAGTCGCGCGACCGCGCCGTGAACCTTAGTCTTGTTTGCTGGGACACGGCCCTGGTCCCCGCGTCCCGAGACCACCCGCGCAAAACACTGACGGAGCCGGAAACAAATGACCACGCGCAGCCTGTTCAGTCGAGCCGCCCTCGCGGCCGCACTCATCGTTCTCGCCGCCGCAACTGCGTTCCTCGCCACACCGGCCACCGCCCAGGAGGGCCCCGACCGCGAGAACACGTCGAACCTCCAGCGCCTCAAGCACGTGCCGCTCGAGGTGGGCCCCCAGTTCAGCCGGTCGGATGTCGAGATCGAGCAGGAGCTGCACCGCCCGTTCATCTACGCCAGCCGGATCATGAACCCGACCTTCGGCTTCGACATCATCTCGATCGAGGATCCGAACAACGCCGAGGTGATCTACGAGTGGCGGATCGAGGACGCGGAGCTGCACGTCGGGCTCGGGGGCATGGACCCGAAGTACTTCAAGCACAACGACCGCTACTACCTGGTCCAGTCCATCCAGTTTGCGCCCGGCGGGCCCAATGTCGACCTCGGCGCGGTGGTCTTCGACGTGACGTCGCTGCCGGACACCGAGGGCGTCACCGAGGTCGGCCGAATCCGCGCCCCCGACACCCCGGGCGGATTCCACAACATCTTCATGTACAAGCACTCGTCGGGTGCGCCGCTGCTCTTCGCGACCACCAGCGGCCAGCACGCCAACGTATACGACATGGCGAAGTTCATCGCCGGCGACGCCGAACAGGGGCTGGTCGGCCGCATGCCCTGGCCGTCCACCGCCACCCCGTCCCCCTACGGAATGCTCCAGGGCTACCACGACTTCTACGTGGCCTTCGACCACGCGACGGGCAAGGACATGGCGTACGGCGCCGGGCTCGACGGCTACTACGTCTATGACGTCACCGACCCGGCCAATCCCGTCCTCGCAACCTCGGTCGTCGGCGTGCTCGGCGTGCAGCTGGCCCACACCATGAGCGCCACCCCCGACCACAAGTACGCCGTCGGGCAGACCGAGTACCTTTACTCGCCGGTGCGCCTGTACGACCTGCAGCCGGGACTCTCGGGCGAGGTCGAGACGATCAACGAGGAGATCGCGGTGTGGACGCCCAACTGGAAGGGCTTCACCCACAACCACGAGATGCGCTGGCCCTACGTCTTCGTGTCGTCGTTCGAGGACGGTCTCTACGTCTTCAACATGCGCGACCCCACCAACCCGTCGACGGTCGGCTACTTCGACACCTATCACGGCCCGGAGCGCCGCGGACTCGACCCGCGCACCATGGGCGAGGGGAACACCGGCTTCAACGGCGCCTGGGGGATCGACGTGCGCAACGCCGACGGCCTCATCGTCGTGAGCGACTTCACCACGGGCGTCCACATCATGAAGCTCGACGGCTTCGACGGCTGGAACGGCGCCGACTGGGGCATGCCGAATGTGTCCAGCGTCCAGGACTGGGACAACGCGCCGCGGAGGGTGATTCCCTAGTCTGATTTGATTGGAGTACAAGTGTTGAGACCGCGATCACGGCGCCGCGTCCCGCCCCTCGGCGCGTTGCTGGGCGCGGCCCTGGTTGGGAGCACCGCCACCTCGGTGCCGGCATCGGCCCAGACCGTGGCGCCCCCGTGCGAGCCCGTCCTGGACCACGCAACCGCCGAAATCGGGCACTTGGCGCGCTTCAACCTCGGGCCCGCCCCGGGCCGCGAAGGCTGCGGCCTGGCCGAACTCGTCGGCGCGTGGTCGCCCTTCGGCCTCGCCGTCATGCGCTCCGGCCACCTCGAGCAGGAGCTGCGCCTCGTCCTCGACCTCCCGCCGGCCGAGGGCGAAGCGCGCTACGTCGCCTGGGTCGCGACCCCCGCCCTCGACCGCATCGTGGCGCTCGGCACGATCACTCCCGGCGAGCCCTTCGCGGCCCCCGTCCACTGGAACAAGATGGTGATTGTCGTCAGCCGCGAGGACCGCGCCCCGGCCACCGACGCCCCGCGCTGGAGCGGCCCGGTCGTCCTGCTGGGGCGGTCACGCAGCGCCCTGCTCGAGAACCTGATGGGGCACTCGATCTTCCGCAGGGCGGAGATGTAGGGCGCGATATGCTCCAGCTCCCCTAGGCCCCCCGAAACGCCGCCAGCAACTCCTCTTCCCGCTCCGGCGCCAGCCCCGAGCGCAGTTCCTGCCGCTCGGCGTCCTGCGCGTTGAACCACTCCAGCGTCTCGACGGCGGTCTGTTCCAGGGGCCTCGGCTCGAAGCCGGCCGCGAACGCCCGGTCGCCGTTGACCTGCATCATGCCGAGGTAGTCGCCCGCGGGTTCGACCCAGTAGGTGAGTAAGGGGAGATCGTGGTCCCGCAGGAAGGCCGCATCCACCCATGTGAGTGTCGCGTCGGAGCCCACCGCCGCGCGGGTACGTTCCAGCAGGCCGCCCATGGTGAGGGGCTCCCGCGGGCCGACCACGTTCATGGTACCCGTGAGGTCGTCCTCGACCGCCTTGATCATGAAGGCGCCCAGGTCGCGCACGTCCACGTGCTGCATCGGGTCGGACGGGTCGCCGGGAGCCAGCACCTCTCCGCCGCGCGAGAGCCGGACGGGCCAGTAGGTGTAGCGGTCGGTGGGGTCGCCGGGCCCGATGATATACGTGGGGCGCACGACCAGGTGGTTTTCCGGGAAGGCGCCCCGGGCCTCGTCCTCGGCCAGCGCCTTCAGCGCGCCGAACGTGCGTCCGTCCACGACCTCGGTTTCCGGATCCTCGATGGTGTCCACGGGCGCGTCCTCGCGGATGTCCGTGGTGAGGTACGGGACGTAGACGCCGGTGGAAGAGACGTAGACGTACTTCCCCACCGAGCCGCTCACCGCTTCGGTCGAAAGGCGGACCCAGCGGGGAATGTTGGCCGGGTTGTCGATCACGACGTCCCATTCGCGGCCCGCCAGCGAGGCGAAGTCGCCTTCGCGGTCGCCGATCAGGGTCTCCAGATCGGGGAAGAGATCCGGGTTCGTGATGCCGCGGTTGAACAGGGTGACTTCGTGGCCGCGCGCAACGGCAGCCCGCACCTGGTGGGGCCCGATGAAGTTGGTGCCGCCGAGGATGAGGATTCGGAGCGGTGTCGGGGACTCGCCGCCACTCGGATCGGCGCCGTCCTCTGCGACGCACGCGCCGAGCGCCAGGCCGCCGACCGCGACCGTGGCCGCCCCCACGAACTGTCGCCGCGTGAGGTCCGTTGCATGTTGTGGAAGATCCCTCGCACTCTTCGTGCCGTCGTCCATGCCTTCGCTCCCCGTTGATCGCCGGCGCGGTGAAACCCGGCCCCCCGGCCCGGTCCCCCGGCACGCGCGAATCGCGCTACCTTTAGCGCCACAATGGACAGGGGCGACGGAAAACACAACCGGGCGGGGATGGGGACGGCGGAAGCGGAAGGCGCCCCGGAGAGCTGGTGGCAGGTATTCGTCCATGCCGTAAAGGGCACCGGCGGCGACCCCACGGACGGGCCGATCCGCCGCGCGGTCATTCTCCTGGCCATTCCGATGGTGCTGGAGATGGTCATGGAGTCGCTCTTCGCGGTGGTCGACATCTACTTCGTCTCCAGGCTGGGAGACGCGGCGATGGCGGGCGTCGCGCTGACCGAATCGGTCCTGGCGCTGATCTACACCATCGCGATGGGGCTGAGCATCGGGGTCACCGCCATGGTGGCGCGACGGATCGGTGAGGGCGACCGCGAGGGGGCCGCGAGAGGGGCGGCGCAGGCCATCCTGCTCGGACTGCTGCTCGCCGTTGCCTTCGGCGTCGCCGGCGTGGTCTACGCGCCCGACATCCTGCGCATCATGGGCGCCGACGATACGGTCGTGGCCACGGGCCTTCCCTATACCCGCATCATGCTCGGTGGCAACGTCGTCATCATCCTCCTGTTCCTGCAGAACGCCGCCTTCCGCGGGGCGGGCGATGCCGCGATCGCGATGCGCGTGCTCTGGATCGCCAACGGGTTGAACATCGTCCTCGATCCCCTCCTCATCTTCGGTCTCGGCCCGTTCCCCGAAATGGGCGTGCAAGGGGCGGCCATCGCGACTACCATCGGCCGCGGCACCGCCGTCCTGGTGCAGATCTACACGCTGTTCCGCCTCGGCGGAAAGCTCCGGGTCCGGCTTCCGCACCTGCGCTTCCAGTTCGGGATCATGGCGCGGCTCGTGCGCCTCTCGGCAACCGGCATGCTGCAGACCTTCATCGCTACCGCGAGCTGGATCGGCCTGACGCGGGTCACGGCCATGTCGGGAACCGAGGCGCTGGCCGGCTACGTAATCTCCATACGGATCATCCTCTTCGCGATCCTGCCGGCCTGGGGACTCTCCAACGCGGCGTCCACAATGGTCGGGCAGGGCCTTGGCGCCGGCGATCCGGTCCGGGCCGAGCGCGCGGCTTGGATCGCGTGCAAGATGAACCTTGGATTCCTCGGGGCGCTCAGCGTGTTCTTCATCGCGTTCGCGCCGGCGATCGTGGGCCTGTTCGGGGGGACCGCCGGCGCGTCGGACGTGGCGGTCACCGGACTGCGCATCGTGTCGATCGGCTTCGTCTTCTACGCCTACGGGATGGTGCTGACCGCGGCCTTCAACGGCGCCGGTGCCGTGTGGACCCCCACCATCCTGAACTTCTTCTGCTTCTGGCTCTGGGAGATCCCGCTGGCGTGGGTCCTTTCGGTGTCGGGAGGCCTCGGCCCCACGGGCGTCTTCATCGCGATGACCGTGTCTTTCTCGACGCTGGCGGTCGTGAGCGCGGTGCTGTTCAGGCGGGGGACCTGGAAGCAGGCTACCGTGTAGGTTGACAAGACGGATTCGGAGCGGGGTATCATGGAGCAGTGGTAGCCCGTTCCTCGGCCCATCCTGACTCATGAATGCCTTGATGCCGAGATTTTTCGTCGCCGCACTGGCCCTTGGACTTTCCGGCTGCGCTCCCGCGCTCCCCGGGCTGGACGCCTTCCGCACGGACCCCGTCCCCGCCTGCTACGACCGGTCGACCCAGCCGCAGACGGCGGTCGTGGACAGCCACCTCCACGTTCGGCCCTTCGGCGGGTCGCCAGTACCCTTCGACGAGGTCATGGGGTACCTGCGCGAGACCGGCGTGCGCTTCGTCAACGTCTACGGGATCGGGCAGATGCTGCCGGTGGACTCACCGTGCACGTACTACCTGGATTGCGTGGGTACGCCGGTGGTGCCGACGCTGAAGAACGACTTCGCGAACGCGAACAGCGTGCTGACGAGCCCGCCACAGGGCGTGCACGTGACGCTCGCCATGACCTTCCCGGACCTGTCCCGTCCCGAGTCGGTGGTCGAGGGGATGGAGCTGCTGGAGGCCGAGTTCCCGGGCATGTTCCGCTGGATGGGCGAGGTCAACCTCGTGAAGCAGGCGCTCTTCGGGAACGCGCACGAGCCGGTGCCAGGCGCCACGATCCGGGAATGGGCGCCGTTCATGACCCTCCTTCGCGAACGGGACATGCCTCTCGCCATTCACTCGGATCTGGGCAACGACGAGCGCCCCACCCTCTACCTCCCTCTCATGGAGGAAGTCCTCGACCGCTACCCCGACAACCGCGTGGTGTGGATGCACATGGGGCTGTCGCTGGAACTGACGACCCTGTCCGCGGCCGAGCACATCGCGCTCATGGAGTCGATGCTGGACCGGTATCCGAACCTGATGCTCGACATTACGTGGCGGATCATCGACGACAACTACTTTTCGCGGGCCGACTACCAGCCGCTGTACGTCGCGTTTCTGAACGCGTACTCGGACAGGATTCTGCCGGGGACGGATTTCCTTGCGTCGTCGAACAAGGATTTCGACGTGTACAGGACCGAGCTGCAGGTTACGAGTCGAATACTGCAGTTCGTGGACGACGAGGCGTTCCGGAACATCGCGCTGGGAGAGAACTACTTCCGCCTGCTGGGGCTGGAGTACGAGGCGCCGATGGTGTGTGGGGCGCGCGAATAGTAATCTTCACATTACATTATGTAATGTCGATATTACATTTGTGACTCCAAAGCGGCCAAACCCACCCTCCTACCGCATCGTTACGTCGATGACCCCCGCCATGTACCCCGTGCCCCATCGGGTGGTGGCATCCGTCGAGTCAATGTATCGAAGCTCCGTAACCATCTCGCGTCGGAAGGTCCGCAGTTCGCTGAGTCCTCCCCTGGGCGCACCGTTCACGAACACCTGCGGTGAGCGCCCGGACCGCTGGGTGAACCAGGCCGGCCGAAGCAGCTGAATCACCTCGTATGCATCGTCGGCAGGCACGTTCTGCAGCTCTTCGCTGGTGATGAGGTACGGGTTCCGGTCGCTGCCGCTGGTGCCCGCCCGAGCAGGATAGCAGGCCGAAGCAAGGAGGGTGAATAGCGCGAGGGCCGCCAGCCCCGATCTCCTGGTTTTCATGAGAGTCCGTTCCTTTTCCTGGTCTGTTGGGGCCCGGCGCAGCCCGTGGAGCGTCGTCCACGGGCTGCATGGTCAGCGCTCGAGGGTGATGAGAATCGCTCCGTTCATATACCCCGTGCCGTAGCGCGTGGACGCATCGGGGCCATTGAGGAACCGCATCTCCCGGATGTCGCGGGCGTCGATCTCTTCCAGTTCGGCGATGTTCTGCAGAGGCACGCCGTTGAGGTGAACCCTGGGATGAGTGCTGGTTTGCCCGACCGCGATCGCCGGTCTGGTCCCTCCCCGCAACCAGGCGGGACGAAGGCGGCGAATCGCGTCAAGGGCATCGTAGTCCGCCAGCTCCTGGAGTTCCCAATTGCCGATCAGGTCGGGGCTTCCGCCAGAGCCGGAATTTGCCCTGCCGGGATAACACGCCGCGAGCAAGCCGACGGTCAGCAAGAGCCACGCGGATGCTACCCGGGCCCGTTGGTTTCGCATGGTGCGTCAGCTCCCTACACCGGGGCAGGTGATATCACCGTTCGCGTCGCACTCGATGTCCGCGATCGGCATGCAGAAGGCCAACCTTGCGGCCCCGTTTTCGGCTTCCACCCTGGGGTTGATCGCGTGCGCCTCGGTGATGTACGGGTGCTGCCAGCGACGCATGTCCGCGAATCGCCGGCCCTCCAGGTGCATGAGCGTATAGCGCTCACCGTCCAGGATCGACCATCCGTCATCCAGGGCGTTCGGGTACTCCAATGCACCAGCGGTGGCAGGTGTCTCGATGGGATCCATTCCGTACACGGCTCTCCCCTGGTTCACCAGGTTCGCGAACTGCGACAGGTTGCCGTCCATCAGCGCCTTCTCCGCGCGGATCAGAAGCATTTCGGTGCCCCGAACCATGGGGAAGTCGGCGTCCTCGCCGGTCTCGCCGTCCGGCCGCGTAAGCAGACCCTCGGTTTCGGATTTCAGCGAGGAATAGAGCGGCATCCTGTTGCTCTCGGCCCTGAATTCGCCACCGTAGCCTGCGGCAAAGTCGCACCGGCCCGTATCGATGATGTCGCGGGCGCTCCTTGTATGTGTCGTCCGCAACGTGTCGCTCCGCCACTCGCCACACTTGACCCAGGGGACCCGGGGGTCGTCATGGAAGACCCGGTGCACCGGCGTGTTCCACAGAGTGAAGTCGTCGTTCTGGAAGGAGACATCGAACCAGCCGTTGTCTTCGACCTCCGGGTCGGCGTGGCTGTACAGGATGAAATCGTCGGGGACCTGTGCGGCGTGCTGCACCGCGAGGTCCCAGTCGCCCATCAGCATCGCCGCCTGAGCGATGCCACCGTGCGCGGCGTACATGAGTTTCAGCGGGTCGAAGATGCGCGAGTCCCCGTCGGGCGTGGGGGCTCCGCTCGCCACGGCGGCCTCGGCGACGGCCAGCGCGTTCTGCATGGCGTTTACCGACCTCCTCATGATCGAGTCGGTCTGCACGATTTGCGAGGGGTCGTACTGGTCGTTCGGCCCCATGAGAGCTCCGGCATCCGGCCCGTAGTTGTAGATGGACTCACAGAACAGCTCGCCCATCATGCGCTCGGCCCACCCGGAGATGATCCATGAGCGTGCGATCAGGGGATGGGAGGCGGCCTCCTCGGCGAAGACCCGGTTGGTAACATGCACGCCGTAGTAGCCGGCCCACGCGGCTTCGTGGAGCTGCGCCCACGGGAAGTTCCCTGGACGGTCCGAGTAGTTGCGGTACTCCAGGATTTCTTCGCCGCTGGAGCTGGTACCGTCGTTGTTGAAGTCGTCGGTCGCGGAGCCTGCGAACCACCACACGCCGCTGAAGTCACGCATGTTGTCGTGGAGTTCGGAGTTGATGCCCCGGACGAATGGCACCATCAGGTTGGGATCTTCGATGTCGTCCTCGATGATCACGCCGGTGATCTGCGTGTCGACGCATCCGGCCGTCGCCAACACGGCGCCAACGGCCAGCAGTCCAAGGAGCGACTTTCTCTTCTTCGTTGTCTTGTTCATCGTCATGCTCCTCGGTCCGGTCAGAAGTTCAGGCGCAGGTTTACCGAAAACTGTCGCGCTGGCGGCAGGATGTAGCCGTTGCCGCGCGCCGTCTGCTGGGCGGGTCTGATCAACGCGTCGGGATAGAGACCCGAGAAGTTCGTGAACGTGAACAGGTTCGTCGCGCGGAGCTGGACCGTTGCCCCGGTGACGCCGCCTCGCAGCCATTCCTGCGGCACCCGGTAGGAGAGGCTCGCGGACTGAAGCCGGAAGTAGTCGGCGGGCTCCATCCAGTCTTCGTTATCGGACTCGTTCTCCCAACACTGACCGATCTCCCTCGCCGTGTACTGCGAATACAGACTCGGGTCTTCGGCCTCGATACCGGCCTTCACTGCGTTGTTGATGGGCCAGCACACCGGCCACAGGCCGTCGGCCGCCAACTCCTGGGCCATGTCGTCGTAGAGCCAGTGCCCGATCTGCGCGACACCGAATACATCGAGAATGAAGTCGTTGAAGAGGGTTGCCCTGACGCCCACCGACGCCTCGTGGGGCGGCCGGCTGGGCGCATAGAAGAAGGTGTCGGGATGGTTCTGTATCTCGACGCCGTTCAGGATGCAGTTGTCGTCGTCCGTGTAGGTCGGCAACGCGCCCATTTCGTCGCCGTTGCAGATCTTCTTCCCGTACAGCGACGGAATCGGCCGGCCCGTCCGATAGCGGTTCAGGTAGTTGAATGTGAACTGCTCGAACTGCGGGTCTCCCAAGTCCACCATCGTGGTCTGGTTGTACTGGTAGTTGGCGTTGATGCTCACGCGGCTCGTGAAGCCTTCGAAGACGAGGAAATCGACCCCGACCTCGATGCCCTCGCTGTCCCAGATGCCGACGTTCTGCGGAATGGACTCGGCGACGCCGTTGGACGGGGCCGGGGCAACGTAGATGAGGCCGTCGAAGGTTCTCCGCTTGTAGTAGGTGCCGTTGAGGGCCAGAATTCCCTGGAAGAGCGAGGCGTCGAAGCCGCCCTCGTACTCCTCGGCCCTCTCTGGTCCGAGCGAGAGGTTGGCCAGGTTCTGGATGATGAAGCCCAGGTTGTTCTCGTCGGCCAGAGACGAAGCCTCGAAGACGGTCACCGAGCCGGAGGCGGGCGGCGCCTCGCCCGACTCGCCGTACGCACCGCGCAGTCGGAAGGTCTCCCACCAGGACGGCCAGAAGTCGTGGTCGGAGACGGTATACGTGGCCTGGGCCTTGGGGTACATCGTGAACCGGACATCGCGGGTGTACTCCCGCCCGAAGGAACTGTGCGTATCGGCGCGGAGACCAACGTTGACGAAGAGACGGTTCCTCCAGCCGATCTGCTCCTGGAGGAAGAACCCGCCGCCCTCGGTGGCACTCCGATCCTCGTTGTAGTTGGTGACGTCCTCGGCGTTCTCCAGGACCTTCGCTCCGGGCCCGATGAAGCCTTCCACGTCGGTGCGGTTGCCCAGGTGCTCGTTCTGGTTGTACTGGGCACCGATGGAGGTGGTGGAGGTGAAGTCGCTCGTAAGCTCGTGCAGGTACGTGGACGCATAGTCCAGCGTGATCACCCGGCGATTCTCGATGTCCACGGTGCGTGTGCCGCGGGGGTTGTTCCAGAAGAGCCAGGGCCGCTGGGTGACGAAGTGGGAATTCGAGTAGTCCAGGCCGAACGTCAGCCGATGGCGCATGTTGTCCATCGGTGTCCAGTCGATGTTGGCGCTGGTGTTGAAGTGGTTGATGACCTGGTCCTGCGTCAGGTCGAACACTGCGGAGTCGTCGTTGTCCGGTGTCTCTCCCTGGTCGCCGCGGGCCACGTTGAACAGCAGTCCTTCGGCGTTGTCGCCGTTGGGGATCCAGGTAATGTCCCGGCGCGTGTAAAAGTTGTTGAGGTTTATCTGGAAGTTCTCGAAACCGGAGAAGGTGAAATTCGCGCGGACGTTCACGTCCTCGGACTCGTTCGGATCGATGACTCCCTCGGTGATTCCGTATGCCCCGGACGCGAAGTAGGTGACCTCCTGGCTCCCGCCCCGGACGGACATGGAGTAGTCCTGGACGTGGGCATCCCGGAGCCAGGTGCCGCTCGCCGGGCAGCCGGGATCCGACATCAGCGCTCCCGACTCGTCGCGGTTGAAGTGGTAGCCCTCTTCAAGGGAGTGGTTGAACTGGCGGGTACAGTCGTTTACGCGGAGGCCGGTGGGGTCGATGTCCGGCCCCACGTGGCCGATCCGCTGGACGGCCTGTTGCACGTTCATGGTCCAGCGCGGCGCGCCGGGCGCCCCCTTCTTGGTGAAGATCTGGATCACCCCGGCGCTGGCGTCGGTGCCGTACAGGCTCGACGCCGCCGGCCCCTTGATGATCTCGATCCGGTCGATGTCCTCCTCGCGGATGCTGCCGAGAAACGTGGCGTGCTCCTGAGATTCTCCGGTGGCGTCTTCGAAGGTGCCGGCGGGCATGCGGACACCGTCAACGTAAATGAGCGGGCGGTTACGTCCGTTCACGGAGTTGGTGCCCCGGAGCAGAATGTCGGATCCCGCGCCGGCCGTGCCGGACGACCCGGTGACGCTTACACCCAGGGCGCGGCCGCGGAGTGCGTCCTCCAGGTTGATGGCACCGGCATAGAGAAGCTCGTCGGATGTGACCAGCGAAATGCTGTTGCCGACCTCCCGCTTCTGCGCGGCGATGGCCGTTCCCGTCACCACCATGCCCTCCAGCTCCACCGCCTGAGGATACATGGAGAGTTCGACGAGCGCCGATTCTCCGGCGCTCACCGACACCGTGGCACGCTCCTCCCTGAAGCCGATCAGTTGCGCAACCAGTTCGTGCTCTCCTGTGGGCACCTCCAGGATCAGGAACCTGCCCTGGTTGTTGGAAACGGACCCGAGCCCGCTGCCCTGGATCGACACCTGGACGTTGGAGAGGGGTTCTCCGGTCTCACCGCTCGTCAGTGTGCCGGTGACGGTTCCCGATTGTGCCGAAAGGGGGTTGGCAAGAAGGGCGAGAGCAAGGACAAGAAGCGTCGCTCCTCCCCCGATTCCGCCACATGTGGCTTGTCCGCGGCCTTTCCGGGTGCCCCGGAACCGCTGGCGGTCGTAAGCAAACAGATGATTTGACATCGTTCCTCCTTCGCGAATGGACGCGCCTGGGCGCTGCAATGGCTTGTGTCAGCCATGGGGAAGGGCGTACGGATATGGAGGGAAGCGGTTTCCGGTTCGAGGGCGGACGCCCCGCAGACGAAGTGCGACCTAACGGCCTGCCCTGAAGCCCCGTGCCGGGCCATCGATGCATCGTCCAGCTCCCTCTCGAGACGAGATTGGGCGGAACCCGGTCATTCGGACTCCCGGCCGGCACCCTGACGACGGCGCGAATCGATCATTCTTCGTCCTCAACCCGGCCTCCCTCGCCGTCGCCCAGGTATGGCCTCACCTCGGTACGGGCATTGTATTGGCGCCGCGCGACTTCCGCAAACTCTACGACACCGGACGCTGCCCCGGCCAGTCGCCGCGCTGCACCACGACTCTTCCGTCGCTGACGACCATCAGAACGTCCTGCACGACCGCGATGTCGTCGAGCGGGTTGTGCTCCAGTACGATCAGGTCGGCTTCGAGGCCCGGGGCGATTGCGCCCACCCGGCCTTCGAGGCCAAAGAGCTCGGCGGCGGTGGTCGTGGCGGAGCGCAGCGCTTCCAGCGGCGTCATTCCGATCCCGGCGAACTCGATCAGCTCGTGGGCGAGGGTGGTGGTACTTTCCGGACCGTAACCTGTGTCGGTCGCGGCGACGATCTTCACGCCCATCTCGTGGGCGCTGCGTGCCATCTCGCGGACACGGGGCAGCATGTGGCGTCCGCGGATGTTGAGGACGGCGTTGTCGTAGTCGCCGCCTGGGATGGTCAGGTCGCTGACAATCGCAATGGTGGGGACGAGGTAGGTCCCCATCTCGACCATCGTGGCCAGCGTCTCGGGGCTGATGTAGGTGCCATGCTCGATGCTGCGGACACCGGCCTCGACCGCGGCCCTGGCACCGGCGTCCCCGTGGGCGTGGGCGGCGACCGGTATCCCTGCTCTGCGCGCTTCCTCCACGATCGCACGCAGCTCGGCCTCCCAGTAGAACTGTTTGCGCGGATCCGTGTCCGGCAGACCGGCGCGCTCGGTGGCGTTGGTCTTCACGAAGTCGACTCCGCGCGACACGATCGCCGCGGTCATGGCCCGGACGGCCTCTTCGCCGCGGACCTCCTGGCCGTAGAGGTGGCCCAACTCGGGGTGGTCCTGGAAGAAGGCCTCGGCGGCGGGTGGACGCACGTGGTATCCGGCGGCAAGGTATTGCGGAGCATCCAGGTAACCGGCGGCCTGGAGCTCGCGCATCCCGACGTCGACGTAGTGGGAGGTGCCCATGCTGCGCATCGTGGTCACGCCCTGGAGCAGCGCGCGTCTGGCGTCGGCGGCCGACGAGACGTGGACGTGGGCGTCGAGCAGGCCGGGAGCAAGGTAGCGGCCCATGAGGTCGACGGTGGTCGCACTTTCGGGCACCTCGGCGGCGGCAGCGGCGATGACGGTGATGCGGCCACCCTCAACGACGACCGTCGTGGGCTCCGAGACGGTGCCGTTCGTCACGTCCACGACGCGCGCGTTGGTGATGACGAGATCCTGCGCCGCGGCGTTTGCCGTGGCGATGGGGGTGAGCGCAATCGCAATCGCGATGGCAACCTGCCTGGCGGTCGTCATTCGCTTTCTCCTTTCAGCATCCGGTCGAAGAACTCCTCGGCGCGCGTGTACATGTCGATCCGCGCCGCTGGGCGCAGTCCATGCGTCTCGCCCGGGTAGCTGCGGCTCTCAAAGACCTTCCCGTGGCGCTCCAGCTCGGCAACCGCGATCTCGAACTGGCGGTACGGCGCCCGCACGTCCAGCTCACCATGCATGATGAGCAGCGGCGTGTCGATATTCTCTATGCGCGCGAGGGTGTTGCTCACGGCGTAGATCTCGGGCTGCTCCTCCGGCGACCCCGAATGCCCGGTCTTGATGAAGATCCGGCCGATGCGGTCCGCGTTCGTGTAGGCGTCGCCGAAATCGTAGATTCCGGCCATCGGAACCGCCGCGTCGAAAACGCCCGGCACACGCGTGATCGCGGCCATGCTCGTGATGCCGCCGTAGCTGTAGCCGTAGATCCCGACCCTGCCATTGGTGTAGTCCTTCGTGCGCAGGAACTCGCCGGCGGCCGCCGCGTCGCGCGCCTGTCCGTTGGCCCAGTCGTTGATGCCCAGGTCCTGGAATTCGCGCCCGAAGCCCGAGCCGCCGCGGTAGTTCACCGCCAGCACCACGTAGCCCCTCGAAGCCAGGTACTGCTCGAAGAGGTTCTCGCCGTGCAGGTACGAGTTGGTCCCGCCGCCGTGCACCTGCACCAGGGCCGGGTGGCGGTCGCCGGGCTGGTGGCCGGGGGGCATGTACAGGAAACCCTGGATATAGAGGCCGTCGTAGCTGCGGAACGAGATCTCGACCGGGTCGACCACGGTGTTCCAGGTGGCGGCGAAGTTGGTGAGGCGTTGTAGTGTGCCTCCGGCGGAGGGGATGAGGTCGACGTCGGACCCGCGGGTCGGCGTGGCGCGCGTGAAGGCGAAGATCTCCGCCCCGGCCGAGGAGGAGATGGAGCCGAGCGACCCGCCCATGTTGGTCACGCGCGTGGCCACCCCACCCTGGACGGGGACCGACCACAGGTCGAAGTCGCCGCGCTCATGGTAGGGGAAATGGATGCGCTCGCCGTCGCCGGACCAGAAGATGCGCATGCGGTGCAGCCAGTCGGTGGCGTGGATCTGCATGTCCACCGTGCGCTCGGTACCGGTCGCCGGGTCGAGGATGAAGATGTCCGCGAGGTCCTCGTACCAGTAGCCGTCCTTGTGGGTGCCCAGCAGGGCGATCCGCGTGCCGTCGGGCGACCACACGGGCTCGGTCGAGGCCATCAGAGTGCGGGAGACCTGGCGCGTGTCCATGGTCTCGATGTCCACCACCCAGATGTCGTCGTGCCAGTAGTCGGCGGCGTTCGACACGTACGCGATCCGGCGGCTGTCCGGTGCCCAGGCGGGCGACCAGCGGAAGTCGTCCGGGGCGAAGGCGTCGAAGGTGACCTGGCGCGGCTCGGCGGATCCGTCGGCGGGAACCACCCAGATGTCCTGGGAGCGGGAGCGTCCCGAGTAGAAGGCGACGAGGTTGCCGTCGGGCGAAACGCGGGGGGCGCGTTCGTTTTCGTCGTCGCTGGTGAGGCGGGCCGGCTCGCTGCTGCCGACCGCGATGGTCCAGAGATCGCCGCCGCGCCGGAACACGACTCGGTCGCTGCCAGGGAACCAGGAAGGGGAGGCGCCTTCGGTCCAGAAGGTGCCGGTGCCGGGCGCGGCGGGCGCCCCGGTTGTTGCGGCCCCGCGACCTGTCGGCACCAGGTAGATCCCGGAACCTTGAGGCCCTGTGGCCGACACCGCGACATACCTCCCGTCCGGGCTCATCTCGCTACCGCCAGCGCGCCCGCGAGGGCCGAAGATGTTCTCGAGGGTGAGATCGAGCGGCTGGGTGGGCGGGGTCGGTTGGACAGTCTGCTCCGGGGTGCACGCAAACAATGCGCAGAACGTCAGAAGCATGCTTGTTCGTCTGATCACTGGTCGCTCATTCTTTCGCTGCGGGGGGGGTCGCCCTGTCTGTCACCGGCTCTCCCACGGATTGACAACTGTAATGTCGATTGCCTCGTAGTCGCGGACGTTCCTTGTCACCACCGTCCCACCTCGTGCAACCGCAATGGCGGCGATCTGGCAGTCGGCCTGCGCGATCGGTCTGCCCGCCCGCCGTCGTGCGGCGGTGATCCTGGCATAGGCGTGCGCTGCCGACCGGTCGAACGGCAGCACGCGGTCTGCGAACACTCCGTTGAACGCACGATCGGCTGCCGCGGCCAGACCCTCACGCCGTTGCCCTTCCGGCATGATGGCCAGGCCGGTCAGGACCTCGGCCTGGGTCACCGCTGTAACGAACAAATCGCGCTCCAGTCGGTTGTCGAGCCAGAGCAGGACCGAGGGATGCGGTCGCTCCTGCATGAATTCCGAGACGACGTTCGTATCGAGAACGAACATTTCAACGCCTCAGCCGAGACGCGGGGGGTCGCGCATCGGCTCCCGCGGTGGAATCTCCAGCTCCACTCCCCCAAAGGGTTTGAACAGCTCGTGGAGCCTCGTCCCAAGCCCCTTTTTCGAGGCTTTCTCCTCCACTGCCTCGCGCAAGATCACACGCGCCTCTTCCTCCATTGACCGACCGTTCGTCGCCGCTCGCACGCGTAGCTTCGCTTTCACTGCGTCGTCGAGTTGGCGGATCGTGATACTGGCCATCACCGGCCTCCTTTCCGTCCCTGGCGCTTCACCCCGGTCAGCTGTGGCCACGGAAGATAGTATGATTGCAATGCAATCACGACAACTTGCCTCTCCCTGCGGCGCCCCGGGTCCGGTTGCCCACGTCGCCTGGCTTGAGTGGCCGGCCGACCCCATGGTACGTTTCGGTAGCGGTGCCGGCCTTGCGAGGCCGGTGTGTGAGTCTGCGGGGAAAGGCGGAACGAACCATGGCCCACCTGATCGGTCTGCGAGGACCGCAGGGAGGCATGCGTTCGTTGGCTGGAATCGCCATCGGCCTTTTGCTACTCGTTTTCACCGCCGTCGAGGGCTCCCACACGCACGCCGGTGCCGACCAGTCGGCCGTGTGCTCCGTCTGCAAGGTCGGTCACCAGAGCGTGCCGACATCCGCTGCGGACACACCGGTCATCGTCGAGCCGGGCGCGCTGCATGCCCCCGCGCCCTCCGGACACCGGCTGAATCCCGGCGTCCTCCATCTTTCCCCTCATCGCAGTCGCGATCCGCCGCTGTCCATCTCTCTGTAGCGACTCAGCCCTCTGCCGACCCGGGCGTCGGCAGCGGACCCGACCAACGGCTGCGCCGGTGACGGCGTACCCAACGCGAGAGATGGATACACATGCAGAACGGCGAATCGCGGGCGGGGCACACGCCCCTTCTCGAGGCCCGCGGACTCAGCAAGAACTACGGTGCCAACCGAGCCGTCGACTCCCTTGACCTGGCCATAGCCCCGGGAGAAGTCTATTGCCTCCTCGGCCCCAACGGCGCGGGGAAGACGACCACGATCAACCTTTTCCTCGGATTCGTGGCACCCTCGGGTGGCCAGGCCCTCGTTTCCGGCCTGGACGTGTCCAGGCACGACCGCGAGACAAAGCAACGGCTCGCCTACATACCCGAGCAGGTGATGCTGTACCGCAATCTCAGCGGACTGGAAAACCTGGAGTACTTCGCCGCACTGGGCGGGAAGGGATCGCTGGGCCGGGAACGACTCACGGAAATCCTGGTGGAGGCCGGCCTGGAGCGAGACGTGGTCGACCGGCGCGTGTCCGAGTACTCCAAGGGGATGCGGCAAAAGGTCGGCATTGCGATCGCGATCGCCAAGGAGGCCGATGTGCTGCTGCTCGACGAGCCGACATCCGGTCTCGATCCAAAGGCCGCGAACGAGTTTTCGGCGCTCGTCGAGCGACTCCGGAATCGCGGCGTCGCGGTGCTCATGGCGACTCATGACCTGTTTCGCGCAAAGGAGACCGGCACCCGTGTGGGCATCATGCGCTACGGACGCCTGGTCACCGAGCTGAGCACGGACGAGATCGGCCACGCCGATCTCGAGCGCATCTATCTGGAACACATGCACGACTAGGAAGAAACGATGATCAGGCATATAGTCCGCAAGGAGTTCACCGACGTGCTGCGGGACGGACGGTTCCGCTGGTGCTCGATTCTGGTGGGATCGCTGCTCCTCGTCTCCCTGGGCCACGGATGGGTAGAGTCGCAGAAGGTGCAGCGCGAACGGCAGGCCGCGCAGGCGACAGCCCGCGAGCACTGGGAGCACCAGGGCGAGAAGAACCCGCACTCCGCGGCGCATTACGGCATCTACGCCTTCAAGCCCCGGCTGGCGCTGTCGTTCGTCGACGACGGGGTGGACCCCTACGCCGGCACGTCGGTGTGGCTGGAGGCCCACCGGCAAAACGACTTCATGCTCCGTCCGGCCCAGGACGCCAGTGCGGCGCAGCGAATCGGGGCGCTGACGGCGGCCCAGGTGCTGCAGCATCTGGTTCCCCTCCTCATCATCCTGCTGACCTTCGGCGCGCTGGCCGGCGAGCGGGAGCGGGGCACGCTGCGGCAGCTGCTGGCAACCGGGGTCGGACGGCGGGAGCTGGCCGCCGGCAAGGCTCTGGGCCTCTCGGGCGCGCTGGCGCTTCTCCTGGTGCCGGCGGCCGCCGTGGGTGCGGCGGCGCTGGTGGTCGCAACTCCGGGTCCGGCCGCCTCTCCCCTGGCCCGGGGTGCGGTCCTCGCCGGCATCTACCTGGTCTACTTCGGCGCCTTCCTCGCGCTCTCGCTGGCCGTGTCCGCCTGGGCGCGGTCGGCGCGCACCGCGCTCGTGGTGCTGTTGGCCGTGTGGGTGGTCAACGGTTTCGTGGCGCCGCGCGTCGCGGTTGACCTGTCGAAGTGGCTGCACCCCACGCCCTCGGCGCTGCAGTTCGCCCGCACCATGGAAAAGGACCTGGACTCCGGCGTGGACGGCATCGCTCCCCCCGACCGGGCCGCAATCACCCAGGCCCTGCTGGAGGAGCACGGGGTGGACTCGGTAGCGGAGCTTCCGGTGAACGAGACGGGGATCTACCTCCAGGAGAGCGAGGAGTTCAGCAACCAGATCTTCGACCGGAACTACGGCGCCCTGTGGGACACCTTCGAGCGCCAGACCGTCGTGCACGAAGCGGTGGCGGCCGCGGCGCCGCTCCTCGCGGTGCGCGCTCTCTCCATGGGGCTGGCCGGAACCGACGTGGAACAGCACCGGCACTTCGCGACCGCCGCCGAGACCTACCGGCGCGAGATGGTGCTGTTGATGAACAACGACATGGCGATGAACTCGCGCAGCGGCGACTTCACCTACGCCGCCGGGCGCGAACTGTGGGAGGAAGTGCCGCCGCTGGACTACGCCGCCCCGGGGCTGGGGTGGGTGCTGGGCAATCGAGTCCTGTCGCTGATCGTGCTCGCGGCGTGGCTGGGCGGCGCGATCCTCGTCGCACGGGCGCGCGTGCAGCGCGCGGAGGTGGGCTAGGATGACGGCCCGAACCGTGCTTCGCAAGGAGTGGCGCCTCCTTCGTGCGGACCGGGCGCTTCGGATCGCGCTCGGGCTCTTCGGCGTGCTGCTCGTCTACGCGCTCGCCAACGGCATGGTGTGGACTCGCTTCCAGGAGCGCAACATCGAGTCCGCGCAGACCCAGAACGTCGAGCGCGCGGCCGGCTTCGCGGAGGAACTGGCTCACATCGAGGCTGGCGGGGAGCCCGCTTCGCAGTTCGCCGATCCAAGGTCGCCCTTCGTGATGGGCGGCCCCAGCGGCAGCCACACCGCGACGCTCGAGCCGGGGCCGCTGTCGATTCTGGCGGTCGGGCAGAGCGACCTGCTGCCGTACTACTACGACGTCAACATCTACACCAACGAGTCGACGCTGCAGCAGAACGGCGAGGTAGAGAATCCGGTCAACCTCATGGCCGGGCGCTTCGACCTGACCTTCGTGGTCGTCTACCTGCTTCCGCTCCTGGTGCTGGCCCTCAGCTTCAACGTCCTTTCCGCGGAGCGCGAGCGGGGGACGCTGGCGCTCACGCTGTCCCAGCCGGTGCGGGTCCGGAGCATCGTGGCGGCCAAGCTGGCCTTCCGGGCAATGCTGGCGGTCGGACTGGTGCTCGCGGTCGCCGTGGTCGGCCTGCTGGCGACGGGCGGAGCGGGCTCGCCGGGGCGGATGCTGCTCTGGTGCGGCGCGGTCGTCGCGTACGCTCTCTTCTGGTTCGCGCTGGCGGCGTGGGTCAACACGCTGCGGCGGACCTCCGCCTGGAACGCCACGGTTCTGGTCGGCGCATGGCTCGTGCTGGTGGTGGTGCTCCCCGCGGCGATCAACATCGCCGCCGACCTGCTGCACCCGCTGCCTTCGCGCGTGGAGATGATCACGGTCCAGCGCGAAGCCTCGAACGACGCGGTGAACAGCCGCAGCGAACTGCTCGCGCGCTACCTCGAAGACCACCCCGAGATGGCCGAGGGTGTCGTGGCCGACGATCCGGGCTTCGGGGCCCTGTCATGGGCCGCCACGGACGCCGTGAACCAGCAGGTCGAGGTGGTGACCGCCGAGCACGACGCCCGGCGCGCCGAGCAGATCCACCTGGTTCGCCGCTACCGGTACCTGTCGCCGGCGCTGCTGGCGCAGGACGTGATCATCGACGCCGCAGGAACGGGTGACGCGCGCTACGCCCACTTCCGCGGCCAGGTGCGCGCTTTCGCCGAGGAGTGGCGCGAGTTCTTCGTCCCGGCCATCCTCGCCGACGAACAGATGACGGCCAGCGTCCTGCCACAGATACCGGTCTATCGTGCGGCGGACGAGGAGCCCGGCGACGCCACACGCCGCGCGGCGGTTCCGCTGACGGTGCTGGGCGGGCTTGTCCTGCTGGTAGGCGTGAGTGCGGGCGTGGGACTCGGGCGGGTGCGGGGAGCCGATTAGGTGGATCTCCGCAACACGCTGCTCGTTGCGCGGCGACAGATCGGTACGATGCGCGAGGATCGCTATGTGCTTTTTCTGCTGGGGCTCGTCGTCTCCCTGGGGATCGTCTCCGTACTCGGGGCCCGGCATCACGCCGCGAGCGAGGCCGAACAGCGTGCCCGCTACCGGGCGCTGGTCGAACGCCAGTGGGCCGAGCAGCCGGACCGGCATCCGCACCGGGTGATCCACTACGGCTTCCTGGTCTTCCGCGAAGAGGCGCCCCTGGCGTTCTTCGACCCGGGGGTCGGTGCCTACGCGGGCACGTCGCTCTTCCTGGAAGGGCACCGACAGAACGCCGCCAGCTTCGGCGACGCGCGCCATTCGACCGGCATGCTGCGTTTCGGGCGTCTCACGCCGGCTGCCGTGCTGGGGCTGCTCCTGCCGTTGTTCGTGGTGGCCGCGGGTTTCGCATCGGTGAGCGGCGAGAGGGAACGGGGGACGCTTCCGCTGCTCCTGGCCCAGGGCGCGACGCCGGGGCAGATCATGGGAGGGAAGGTGCTGGGGGTCGGGGCGTTGGCCTTGGCCGCAGCCCTTCCGATCGGCTTGGTCACGGCCACATTCGCCGCTGTCGGAGGCGAGAGCCAGGCGTCCGTCATACGGTTGCTGGCGGTCGCGGCCGGCTATGTGGCGTATCTCACGGGGTGGGTGCTGCTGACCGTGTGGGTCTCGTCACGGCGCGCGTCTTCCCGGGCCGCTCTGGTCCAACTCGTTGCAATATGGGTCGCGCTGTGCGTTGCGGCCCCGCGCCTCGGTGCCTCCCTCGCGGCCACTCTTCATCCCATCCCGTCGCGTGCGCAATTCACCGCCCAGGTCGAGGAGGCCCAGAGGGGAGTGGGGGACAGCCACAACCCCGACGACCCCTTCTTCAGGGCACTCCGCGACGAGTACCTGGCGCGCTACGAGGTAGCGTCGGTCGACGAGCTTCCGATCAACTGGGGAGGAGTCGTAAGCCGCGAGGGCGAGGAGGTCACCAGCCGGATCAACGAGGAACAACAGCAGGAGTTGCTCGCCGCCCATCGCCGGCAGGACGGCGTCCTGGCATGGTTCGGACTGCTCTCCCCCTACCTGGCGGCGCGGGACCTGTCGATGGCTGCGGCGGGGACCGGGGCGGAGGCCGTGGAAGCGTTTCGTGCGCAGGCCGAGGCTCACCGCTATGACATCATCCAGCGCCTTAACGACATGCACGTCCACGAGATCAGGTACGAGAACGACCGCGCCCAGCGCATTGCGCGGCAGGAATGGACACGATTCCCCGTCTTCCAGCCAAGTCCGCCGTCGCTCCGCCGTGCTCTGACCGATCGCCCTCAGTCGCTGGCCGCGCTGGGGCTGTGGATCGTCGTTCCTCTCGCGGGTCTCGGGCTGGGTCGAAGGCGGCTGCCCCGCGTGGGTGTGGACGGCTCCAGATCTTGAGGGTCGCCAGGGAGCGGTCCGAAGATACTATTGCATGGATACGCCTGATCCGGCTTGAATTCGCCCGGGTGATCCGCTCCGGCGGTGTCGCGGCTGCATTGCTTCTCCTGCTGGGACTGGGCGTGTATGCGAGCTGGCAGGGAAGCCTGAGAGTCCAGGCCACCGAGGCCGCCATGTCAGCAGCCGAAACCGCCTACCGGGATCAGCTCGCGTATCTGTCGTCCACCTATCCCCCGGCTACGGAAGCGGGCGAACCGCTGTACTACCTGGCCTTCCCGGCACCCCAGCCACCGTCCCGGCTGTCGGCACTGGCGAGCGGCAGGACGGCGGTCGAGACGGCCAACCTGCGGATACGGCTGCTGGCGCTCGAGGGTCAGCTGTATGAACACGAAACATTGAATCCTCGCCTCGCGGCCGCGGGGCACCTCGACCTGGCCTTTGTCCTCATCGCCCTGCTTCCGCTCTTCGTCATTGCCGTCACCTACGACATGGTCTCAGGCGAGCGCGAGCGCGGCACCTGGCGGATGGCCCGGCTCTTCGCCCGACCGCGGCGGCTGATCACCGCAAAGATTGCGGCACGCGTGGTCCTCGTAGCGGGCCTGATCACGTCGCTTGCCTTGATCAGCGCATTCTCGACGGGAATCGATGCGGATGGCCGTGCGGGCTGGGCAGTCGCGCTGATCGCCCTGCACACCCTGTTCTGGTTCGCGCTCTGCCTGGGGGTCGCCGGCGGGCGCCGCTCCTCAACCGCGAATGCAATGGTCCTGGTGGGCGTCTGGGTGGCGCTCACCTTCCTGGCTCCGGCGGTCCTGAGCCTGACGAATGCGCTCCTGCATCCCGTGCCCGAAGCCCTGGAGCTGACCGTGCGGCAGCGCCAGGGATATCACGAAGCGTGGGATCTTCCCAAGGCGGCGACGATGGAGGGCTTCTTCGAGGACTACCCCCAGTGGAGCGATCAGACCGTCCCCGAAGACGAGTTCACCTGGGCCTGGTACTATGCGATGAATCACCGTGGCGACCAGGCCGCCCGGGACGCCTCGCGCGCCTATCGCGATGTCCTGACGCAGCGGGACGAATGGGCCCGCCGGTGGTCACTGCTGGTGCCGCCGCTCGCGACCCAGATCGCCCTCGACCGGCTTTCCTCCGCCGACCTGCGCACGCAACTCGCCTACCAGGAGGCGGTCCGGAACTACCACGAGCGCCTCAAGGAACATTTCCAGCCGTTCCTGTTCTCGGCCGCGCCGTTCACTCAGGTCGACTGGGACCGGGTCCCCACCTTCGAACCGGCTGTTCCCGCCGGCGACGCATCGCAAGCCGGATTGCCGGCCGCGGCGGCTCTGATCCTGATCTCCGTGTGCGCGCTGTTACTTGGAGTAAGGAAAACATGACATTTGTAATGTTATCATTACATAACGAATGCGTGAGCCCCGTGGCCGCCCAGGATCAGGTCACGACCTTCCCCGGATTCATGATCCCATGCGGGTCCAGCGCCGTCTTCACCGCGCGCATCGCCGCCACTCCCGACGCCCCGAACTCGGACTCCAGGTAGCCGATCTTCCCCAGGCCGATCCCGTGCTCGCCGGTGCAGGTGCCCTCCATGGCAATCGCCCGGCGCACGATGCGCTCGTTGATCGCCTCGGCCTCGGCCAGCTCGGCTTCCGAATCAGGGTCGATGATGAAGACCGCGTGGAAGTTCCCGTCGCCGACGTGACCCACCACGCCCCACGGCATCGAAGCCGTCTTCAGGTCCTCCTCGCTCTCGGCAATGCAGCGGGCCAGCCGTGAGACGGGTACGCAGACGTCGGTCGTCAGGCCGTGACAGCCGGGCCTCAGCCCCAGCAGCGCGGGGTAGGCGTCGTGGCGGGCCTTCCACAGGCGGGCCCGCTCGTGCTGCTGGCGGGCGTATTCGAACGCGGTCCCGCCGAGGCCGCGGCTGATCTCCTCGATCAGGGCACCGTGCGCCCGCACCTCGTCCTCCGAACCGTGGAACTCGAAGAACACGGTGGGCGCCTCGGCGTACGCGTACCCCGAATAGCCGTTGACCGCCCGCATGGCCGTCCCGTCCAGCAATTCCGCACGCGCGACCGGAATCCCCATCTGTACGGCCTCCACCACCGACCCCACAGCCTCCTCCATGCCCGGAAAGGCGCACACGGCGGCGGCCATCGCCTCGGGCACCGGATGCAGGCGCACCGTGAGTTCGGTGATCACACCCAGCGTTCCCTCCGACCCGACCAGGAGGTTGGTGAGATCGTACCCCGCCGACGACTTCCGCGCCCGGCCCCCGGTCCGCACCACCTCACCGCTCGCCAGCACCGCGGTGAGCGAGATCACGTTGTCGCGCATGGTGCCGTACCGCACGGTGGTCGTCCCCGACGCGCCCGTGGCCGCCATCCCGCCGAGCGTCGCGTCCGCCCCCGGATCAACCGAGAAGAACAGCCCGGTACCCCTGAGCTCGCGGTCGAGCTGCATCCGCGTGACCCCCGCCTCGACCGTCGCATCCAGGTCGTCGGGCCGGACCGCCAGCACCCGGTTCATGCCGCTCATGTCGATCGAGATCCCGCCGTGCACGGCCTGCACGTGTCCTTCGATCGAGGTGCCGGCCCCGAACGGGATCACTGGCGTGCCGTGTCGCGCACAGGCCCGCACCGCGAACGCAACCTCGTCGGTGGACTCGGCGAAAACGACCCCGTCGGGTGGAATCACCGGGTGGTGCGAGTCGTCCTTGCCGTGATGGTCGCGGACGGCGGCCGCGGTGGAGTAGCGCTCGCCAAAGCGGCCACGGAGTTCGTCGTGGAGGTTGGTGTCGGCGGCGTTGGTCAGTTCCGCTTTGGCCATGTGCCTCTCTGCCGGGATGGATCGCGGGGAAAACCTAGCGTGCGCACGCGAAGAGCAGCAAGAATTTGTATATACGGCTTTTATTCGGTATCTTGTCCGCCCCATGTCCTCCCTGCCGAAGACGAAACGAGACGCCGCAGACGCGCTCCGCCGGACGATTCGCGGAATCGAGGAAGCCGCATCGCCGGAGCAGCCGCGTTTGCCCCTGGGTGTTTCAAGGATCGACCGGGCCCTCCCGGGCGGCGGTCTGCGCCTGGGCTGCATCCACGAAGTGGCCGGGGATGAAGCCGCTACCGGGTTTTGCGCGGCTCTGTTGGCCCTTGCCCTGGCCGCCGGACCGCCCGGTGGAAAGCTCCTGTGGCTCGCCCGGGGCGACGACCTTTACGCGCCCGGCCTCGTCCGCTACGGGATCGAAGCCGGACAGCTCCTGGTTGTTTCGGGGCTGCGCCGCCAGGAGGACATGCTGTGGGCGATGGAGGAAGCGCTTCGCTGCCGGGCCGTGAGGGGGGTAGTGGCCGAGATGGGAGGGGTGGCCGGGGCGGG
>VXMI01000126.1 GCA_009841165.1 Gemmatimonadota bacterium
TTAACATGGGCGGCTCCGTCAGATGTGTATACGCCACCGGCCCGCGGCAGCGCCCACGCCGCCACGCCCCGCCAGGCACCCGAGCGCCCGTTCCGCGCGGCGGAACTCGCCGTCATCCCGCGGCACCGTCATCCGAACGTACTCCGGCAGGTGCGGAAAGTACCTCACCAGAACCCCCTGCGCCGCCATCCCACGCTGGATCCAGCGCGCGTCGGGAAACGACGAGAACACGAAGTTGGTCTGCGACGGTTGCGGCTCCCCGCCGATCCCCCGGATCACCTCGGCCAGCCGCTCCCGCCGCGACCGCACGTACTCCACGAAGCCGCGCATCTCCTCGACGCCGTTCCGCAGCCGGTCCAGCGCGATCGCGACCGAGGGGCCGGTCAGCGCATAAGGACCCCCGAAGCCGCGCAGCACGTCGATCCGCTCCTTCGCCCCGACCGCGAATCCGACCCGCATCCCCGCCAGCCCCCACGATTTCGACATCGTGCGGATCATGACCGCCCGCGGCACCTCGAGCAGGGCCGCCGTGTGGTCCTCTTCGGCAAACTCCGCATACGCCGAGTCGACCAGCAGAACCACCTCGGGGGGCAGCGCGTCCGCGAGCCGGAGCAACTCCCGGGTCGTGAACGCCCGCCCCGTCGGATTGTCCGGCGTGAGCACCGCCACCACGCCCGTCCGCTCGTTCACCGCCGCGAGAATGTCGTCGTGCGGCAACGTCCCCCACTCGTATTCAACCGGTACCAGCGTCCCCCGCGCCATCCGCGCGCACGCCGGGATCATCTCGAAGGTGGGCGTCGGGAAGACCGTCTCCTGATCGGGCGCCAGAAACGCGCGAAACACGCGATCGATGGCGTCGTCCCCGCCCGTCGTTGCCAGCACATTCGCCGGATCGGTTCCCAGATACGCCGCGTAGGCCTCCTCCAGCGGCTTCGGATCCGCGTACTTGCGCAGAATTCCGGGGCCAATTCCCTCCAGCACGTCGAAACACTCCCGGGGCGGCGGCTCGCCCTCGTTCATGCTCAGGTCGATGATGTCCCGCATGGCTCCCTTCCTGACTCCGCTCATGGCACGATCTGCTGCGGTTCCGACACGACCAGGTCCGTCCCGCCCCGCGCCTTCACCTCGAGCAGCAGCGCCGGCAGCGCCGTCCTGGGCACCGCCGCGCGCACCGCGTACCCGCTCTCGCCGTGCAGCCGCGACACCGTGGGCTCGCGCATGCAGGGCAGAATCGACACAACCCGCTCGAAGTCCTCCTGCGAGACGTTCAACTCCAGCATCACCCGCCGCCGCGCTTCGAGAACCGATTGGAGGAGGAGAACGAGATCGTCGATCCGGGCCCGTCCGCCCGAGTCGTCAAGGGCGGCGGGGTTGGCGTACAACCGGGTCGAGGAGAGCATGAGCGTGTCCGTGACGACGAGGCCGTTTCCGTGTAGCGTCGCTCCCGTCGCGGTGTTGTCCACGATGAGGTCGGCGTCCTCGGGCGGGAACACCTCGGTCGCCCCGTACGACCGCACCACGACCGTCTCGAACGGCTGATCCCGCGACCACCGCTCCACCACCCTTACGTACTCGGTCGCCACGACCAGGCGGCGTCCGGCGGGGAGCGACCCGCCGTCGAGCAGCGCTTCGGGCGCGGCCGCCACCACCCTCACCGGATCGAGTCCGGTATCCAGCAGCTCGACCAGGTCGGCGCCCAGCTCGGCGACCCAATCCGCCCCGGCGAACCCGACATCCCTCGATCCGGCGTGCAGCATCTTCACCACGTTCTGCGGCTTGAGCAGCTTGGCCTCGAATCCGGGCCACGAGAGCACGGGCCGGTAGTTGCGCGACCCCACCCGGACATCGATCCCCGCGTCGGCGAGTAGTGCGAACACTCCGCCCTGCATGTGCCCCTTCGGCAGCCCGATGCGAATGGCGCGGCCGGCGGACGGCTCCATCCGCGCCTCCGCCCGCCGATCCTCCAACACTGTACCGTTCATCCCGGTTTCGTCTCCTGATGTGCCGGCCCCCGGAAACCGACCGGCGCACAAAAAAGCGCCGACCTCCCGAGGAAGCCGGCGTTTGTGGTATCCCGTGCTTTCGTACGGCTACACCGTCACGCGGCCCCCTCTCCGGGGTGGCCGTGATGATGGTGTGCGGTACGGGCGCGAGTGTTCATGGGGCACTAATAGTCAAGGCGTGGGAGCCGCATGTCAATGGCGCAGGTCTGCCGCGCGCTCGCCGTCGCCACCGGCTGCGACTAGGCCGGGCCCGCGACCCGACCTTCCCTCCTCCCCGTGCACATGTCCCGGCCACGGCCTCCGTTTGTCGTCCGCGCCGAGGTGCAGTAAGCTTCCGTCCAACCTGATACCACGCCCCCAACCCCATGCGCCCATGAAGATTCCGCGTTCGCACTACCTCCCCCGCACCCGCAACGGCTGGATCGTGACCGTTGCCTTCCTTGTGGCGATGGCGCTCGCCCAGCCGCCGATCGTGCATGACGTCATGAACCGGATCGAGCCGTGGGTGCTGGGCATGCCCTTCCTCTTCGCGTATCTGCTGTTGGCGTATGTGATCGGGATCGCGGTGCTCATCTGGGCGCAACGGAAGGGCGTTTAGCAGTCCGTGGCAGAAACCCCGCTGCATTCGGCCGGCGATGCATCCGCGCTGGATCGCTCCGCTCCACGAATCACGATGTCAAGAGGACATTACATTATGTCATGTCAACCATACATTGTTGGCACTGAAATGCTTCGCTCTGCGTTGCTCCTCAGCCGAATAGCGCTGCTATTCGCCCCTCGTCGCGCCTTGCCAGCCCGACAGAGCGGCTGAGGTCCGAATCCCGGCAGGAAGTCACGTAA
>VXMI01000095.1 GCA_009841165.1 Gemmatimonadota bacterium
GGTGGGGGGAGCACAGGCCGTCGCGGCCATGGCGTACGGCGTCCCGCCCGTGCCGCGATGCGACGTCGTCGTCGGGCCCGGGAACCAGTGGGTGACGGCGGCCAAGCTGCTGCTGTCGGGCGTGGTCGGCATCGACCTCCTGGCGGGACCCTCCGAACTCGCCGTGCTCAGCGACGAGGCGGGGGACCCGGTCCTGATCGCGGCCGACCTGCTCGCCCAGGCCGAACACGACGAGGCGGCGCTGCCGGTCCTGATCACCACTTCGGCGGAGCTGGTCACGAGCGTCGAGGACGAACTCGCCCGCCAGCTGGCCGACCTGCCGACCGCCACAATCGCGCTGGCGGGCCTGAAGAACGGTTTCGCCGTCGTCGCTCCCGAGGACGAGGCTCTTCGATGCTGCGAACAGCTCGCGCCGGAGCACCTGCAGCTCCACGGGAGCCGCGTGGAGGAGTGGGAGCGGAGACTCGACACATTCGGCTCGGTGTTCGTCGACGAGTCCGTCGCGGAGGTCTTCGGCGACTACGGCGCGGGCCCCAATCACACCCTGCCGACGGGGGGGACGGCACGGTTCACCGGGGGGCTGTCGGTGTTCTCCTTCCTGCGGCGTCCCACCTGGCTCAGGCTGGAGCCGGGACCCGAACGTGACCTGGTGGCGAGGGACGCGGCCAGTCTCGCGCGCATGGAGGGGCTCGAGGCGCACGCACGCGCGGCCGAGATGCGGGTTGACGGTGAAGGGTAGCGGTCGGTCGCAATGGCCGGTTCCCCGACTTGCACCCGATATCGCGGGGCCGGTAAGATGACCTCACGCCTCCTCGGCTCGATCTCGGGCCGTGCCTCGCTTGTGAAAGAAATCACAATGGGTTGGTTCGATGCGCCGTGCCGGACGGCCATGTCCCGGCTGTCGTTTCCCTTGAGCGCCCTCGTCGCGGCGGCGATCATCGTGCTGCCGGCCTCCCCCGTGCGGGGTGTCGCGCAGGACGTGGGGGACAGGGTACGCGTCGTCCTCGTGGGCGAGACGCTGATCGGCCGGGTCTCGGGTGTTCAGGACAACGGCTTCCACATGACCCTCCCCAACGGCGTCTCGCGCTCGATCCTGCGGACCGAGGTCCGTTGGCTGGAGCGGGACCTGGCGACCGGGACCAACGCGATTCCGTGGGCGAAGAAGGGCTTCCTCAGGGGAGCCCTCGGCGGCGCCGCACTCGGGTTTCTTCTGGGACTGGCGGTGGGTCCGGAGTGCCTGGACAGCGAGTGCAACTTCGCGGTCTCCGAACACGTCAGGGCCGGCGCCCAATACGGGCTGGGCTACGCGGGGATCGGAGGGGTGCTCGGCGGTGCGACCGGCCTGATCCTGGGCTCCAGGACCCAGCGGGACGAATGGCAGGTCATCCTGTTGCCGGATGGTTCCGGCGTGATGTTGGGGATGCGGCTTCGGTTCTGATCGGGCGGGACGGCAGGGGCCGCACTTCCGTCACATGTCTCGGAGGACCTGCACCCATGTCCGGGATGGCCGTGACGCCATCGCTGCCGTCGGCGATGGAAGCCTGAACGCAACGTTCACCGTGCCGGGCGTTCTCCGGGATGCGGGCGAGCCACGAGTCGAACGCTTCGAGCAGAGGGACACACAGGCCGGCGTTGTTCTGCCAGAAGAACTCGCGGAGCTGGCGGAGGGATACCATGGAGGGGGGCACGGCGGAGGTCAGGCGGTTTCCGGCCACGATCAGGCGGCGCAACGGGCGCAGATTGCCGAGGTCCGGCGGTAACGGACCCGAGAGCCCGTTGGTGCAGAGGAAGAGCTGGGTCAGGCGGGTCAGATTGCCCAACTCGGCGGGGACCGGCCCTTCGAGGTTGTTCTTGCAGACCGCGAACGAGGTCAGGCGGGTGAGATTGCCGACTTCGGCCGGAATCGCCCCTTCGAGCATGTTCGAGCCCAGTTCGAGATTCGTGAGAGCACGCAGGCCGCCGATTTCGGGAGGGATCGGGCCGGAAAGCCGATTGCCGCCCAGGTCCAGGCGTTCAAGGCGAGCGAGGCTGCCGATCTCCGGCGGGATGGAGCCGGTGATCAGATTGCGTCCGCTGGCCCACCCCCAGCCCAGGTTGAGCACGCGCAGGTTCTCCAGGTCACCGATTTCGGGGGGGATCGGGCCGGTCAGGCGATTGCCGTAGAGGATCAGCCACTCGAGGCTCTTGAGGTTCCCGATCTCGGGCGGGATGGCGGAGAGCTCGTTGCTGTACAGGAGGAGCGAGTCGAGCCGGGTGAGATTGCCGATTTCGGCGGGCATGGCGCCGGTGAGGACGTTGGCGCCAAGGCTGAGCAGACTCAGGTTGGTGAGGTTGCCGATTTCGGGCGGGATCTCGCCGCTCAGGCGGTTGCCCTCGGTGGGGTTGGCGTCAATTCCGCAGAGTGCGAGGCGCCTGAGGCTTGTGAGGCCGCCGATTTCGGGCGGGATGGGGCCGGTGAGGCGGTTGTAGCAGAGGTCGAGCGACTCGAGCCGCGTCAGGTTGCCGATTTCGGGGGGAATCTCGCCGCTGAACCGGTTGCCGAAGGCGCCGAACCACTCCAGCGCGGTGAGTTCGCCGATTTCAGGGGGGATCGGGCCGGTGTGGGCGTTGTAGGTCAGCTCCAGCGACTTCAGCAGTTTGAGGTGGCGGATCTCGGGCGGAAGGGGGCCGGCAAGGCTGTTGAGGCCGAGGTGCAGCGACTCCAGGTGGGCGAGGCTGGCGATTTCGGGCGGAATCGTGCCGATCAGGCCGTTGTCGGTCAGGAGCAGGTGCTGCAGGTATCCGTTGTCGTTGAGGTGGACGCCGTACCAGTCGGCGAGCGGGGCGTCCGTGAGCCAATTGGCGTTGTCCTTCCAGAGCGCGCCGCCGGTGGCCTCGTAGATGGCCTGCAGGACCCGGCGTTCGGGGAGGGGGAGCGAGGTCAGGGCTGCCGAGGCGCTCAGTGGGCCGAGGGTGGCGGTGATCTCGAAGGGACCCGGGGCACGGGCCCGCACCCATCCATCGTCGTCGACGGTGGCGATCGAGGGGTCGCTGGATTCCCAGGAGAAAAGGGCGCCGGCCACTGCCGAGCCCACCGCATCGGAAGCCTCGGCGGTCATCCGGACCGAGTCGCCGACGATGAGGGAGTCCGTGGGCGCGGTGACCGCCACGGTCGTGGCAACCTGTTCGACCTGCACGGTCGCGGTGGCGGTCGCAGCGCCCGAGGTGGCCGTGATGGTGGTGCTGCCGTCGGCCACCGAGGTGACCAGAGCGGCGGAAGGCTGCCCCGGCGCGTCGACTCGGGCCACCGCGGCGTCCAGGGATATCCACGCAATGGCCGGCTCCAGGATGACTTCACCGCTCTCGTCCCGGACGGTCGCGGCGAGGTGCGCGGTGTCGGCCAGTGAGCTGAAGCTCAGCGAGGTCGCGGAGAGCGAGAGGGAAGCGGGCACGGGGGGACCCGCTTCGCCGCAGGCTGCGACGGCGGCCAACACGAGTACGGCCAGGCGTGGTGTGGTGCTCCGCATCGGAAGACGCGCCCCCCGGGGAACTTTCGGCTTGAAGCGACCCTCCAAGTTAGTCAACGCGGAATGTGGCAGGCACCTCGCGCTCGATTCCGCCCTCAGACCGGTGCCTCGACACGCACGGTCACGACGTCAACCTCGTGGTACTGTCGATGCATCACCGAAGACGCGAGGTGGCTCAGGAGGCGCAAGGAGACCTCGCGTGCGACGGGCGTGTCATCTTCCACCTCCCCGAGCAGGGCGACCCTGTCCTGAAGGTTCTCGCCTGCCGGCGCGACAAAGAGGTCCAGGACCGCGCTGTTTGCCTCCCTGCGTGCCGTAAGCAGCAGACGCCGCCGAGTGTCCCCGGGAGCCGGCGTCTCGCCCTCGCCGAGCGCCAGCAGCGTCTCTTCCGTCGCGGCCGCGAGACGGTTGGCCATTTCCCGGCCCCAGCCGCTCCGCGACGAGAAGTTGCCCAGGAACCCCCGGATCGCCGCCAGTTCCGACAGGTCGGACCAGGTTTCCATCCGGCTGCGGCGCGGATCGGTGAGGCGCAGGAACAGGGTCATGAGGATCGCGGCCAGGCCGCCCGCGTTCATTCCGTTCTCGAGGAGCCCGCCCGCGAACCCCGAGACGTGCTCCGGGAAGATCATGCCGTACTGGAAGCTCACGCCTGTCAGGAAGGCGATGCCGACGATCAGGCCTTCGCGGTAACCGAGCCCGTCCTGCACGACGATCTTCATGCCGATCGTGAAGAGCATCGCCAACAGAACGACCAGATAGCCGGCGAAGACCGGATCGGGTATGGCGAGGATGGCCGCGAACGCCTTCGGGAGGAAAGCCAGCGCGATGAACCCCGCGCCGGCGACGATCCCCACGGCCCGAGCCGCCACCCCGGTGAGTTGGGTCAGCGGCACGCTGGTGGTGGTCGCGCTTCCGGGTACCGTCCCGGCCAGCCCGGCCAGGAGGTTGCCCACGCCGTCGACGGCTACTGCACCCTGAACGGCGCGAAAGTCGATCGCGCGGTTCTTCCGTCGCCACGACACGCGCTGAACGGCGACGGCGCTGCTCATCGTGCGTACCGCGGCGATCACGGCAACGAGCAGGAACGAGGGCAGAAGCGTCCAGAAATCAGGCCCGAAACCGAGGTCGAAACCGGGCGCCTGGGCTTGCGGCAGGTCGATCGATGGCGCCGCGGCGACGCTCTCCAGGTCGTAGAGGCCGTGGTAGGCCGCGATCGCCGAGCCCGCGACCACGCCGACGACCGGGGCCCACAGCCGCAGCGACCCGGTCGCCTTCAGGGCCAGTCCGCCGATGACAACCACCGTGACCAGGAAGCTGAGCGGCGCGCCCGGTGCGCTGGCGCCCTCGCCGCCGCCGGAGAGGAGGCTGGAGACGAACGGCAATACCGTGACCGGGATGAGCATGATCACGGTCCCGGAGACGGCGGGGGTGAGGACCCGCTGGAACGTCGACAGGCGCCACGAGAGCACCAGCGGCACGAGTGCCGACACGGCGACGAGCGTGGCCAGCAGGGAAGGTCCGCCCTCGCCGAGAGCCATGATCGAGGCCGGGATGAACGCTCCGGAGGTGCCCATGACCATCACGTGGCCGGCACCGAAGCGACCGGCGCGAAAAGCCTGCACAACCGTGGTCAGCCCGCACACGGTCACCGAGGCGAGCGTCGCCCAGGCAAGTTGGGAGTCGGACATCCCGGCAGCCCGCATCACGACCATGGGGATCAACATCACAGCGGCGATGTTCAGCACGGCCAGCTGGAGGCCGACGCCGACCGCCAGCTTGAGCGGCGGCTTCTCGTCGGGCTGGTAGCGGACGGTGGGGCCGCGCGGCGGCTCCGAGGCGGGGGTGGTGGTCATGATGACCCTACCCGGGAGTGGAAGGTTTGGAGATCGCCGTGATGAGCGGCCGGGAGCTGCGTGCCGCCATCGGGCCGAGTGCGCACAATAGCGATCCGGCGACGACGGCTACAACGACCGGCCCTCCAAACGGGGAGCCGCCCGCAAGCGCCCTTCTTGACATCGGTATCCGGGCAGGTCACTATCCGACCGTTCGGTTTTTCATGTCGTCCCATTCCAACCGCAAAGGACCAGCAAACGATGGCCGGAACCGAGAGCCGACTGAGGGCATTGATCAATGAACACCTCGACCTTGGTCGGGAGCCGAGTCTCGACGGGGGGTTCGCCGAGTCAGGTGTTTCCTCCGTGGACGCAGTAGCCTTCATGAGAATCGTGGAACGCGAGTTCGGCGTATCGATTCCACCGGAGGACTGTGGCAAGATTACAACCTTCGGGGAACTCGTCGCACACCTCGACTCCAAGATCGGCTGACCCTGATTTCTGCCCGACCGCCCGGTCCGGGCGTCGGGCTACCCCCGATCGTGGCCGCGGGAACCGGAGGGGTGTCGAGGTGTGAGTTCGAAAGCCGTATGGGAGCTTCCTGAGCCACGGTCCGTCTGCCATGTTCGGCACGACGACGGCAGCGTCACGATCGTGCGCAGACACGGCAATGCCGCCGGACCCCGGCTGCTGCTGTGCCACGGAAACGGCCTCGCGATCGATCTCTACTACCCGTTCTGGTCGCTGCTCGTCGACGACTTCGATCTGCTCGTCTACGATCTGAGGAACCACGGGTGGAACGGGATCGGTGACCGTAGCGAGCACAATGTGCCCAACCTGGTCCGGGATCAGGAGCAGGTTATCGATGCCGTGTCCGCCACGTACGGGGACCGGCCGACGATCGGGGTGTTCCATTCCCTTTCGGCGCTGACCGCCCTGCTGTCATCTCAGCTTTCGGTGGGCAGGACCGGCGCGCTGTCGGCCTGGGTTCTGTTCGATCCACCCCTCTACAGGCCGGGCAAGGACGATCCGGACTACGACGCGCTTGCCGAGCGTACGGCCGGGATGACACGGCGACGCACCCATCGGTTCCGAAAGCGAAGTGACTTTACCGACCTCCTCAGCTACCTGCCGTTGCTGCTGCGAGCGGTTCCCGGTGCGTCGGACCTCATGGCCAGAACCGTACTGACCGAAGCCCCGAGCGAAGATGGCTACGAGCTTCGATGTCCTCCGGAGTATGAAGCGCAGGTCATCGCATATATCAGGACCTACGCCTTCCTGGTGGATTTCGGGGAACTCCCGTGTCCGACGAAGGTCATCGGGTCCGATCCCACGCTGCCGTATGCGTATCTGCCCACGTTCAACCTCAGTCACATCCAGACCGTCGACTACGACTTCATACCCGAGACGACGCATTTCCTCCAACTCGAGAAGCCCGCGGAGTGCGTCGCGACCATGCGCGAGTTTCTGGAGGAAAACCGGATCGTATAGGCGAGCCTCGGCCGTGCATGCCCCGGGTGCCGGCCCCGCCGCGGTCAGCGGTCCACTTCGATCCAGTGCCGCTTCCGCTGGAACGGGTAGCCCGGCAACGATATCCGGCACCGCATCTCTCCGGCGAACAATCCGGCAAAGGCGACATCGAGTCCGGCCTCGTATCCTCTCGCCACGGACTCGGCGAAGGTCTCGTGCGGCGGCTCGGCCGAATCGAGCCATGCGTCCAGCGGCGTCAGTCGACCGGCGGGGCGGGCGCCGATTTCCAGGACCATGGCGACGTCCAGCTCGGCCAGCGTGCTCGCAAAGCGGCCGAGAGGCTGGTCCGAGCGGGCCTGTTCACGCCAGTAGCCTGCGTCCGGTGCCCCCGCGGGGTCCAGCAGTCGACCGGTGACCTGGCTCAGGAGCGATAGCACGGGAGGAGAAAACTCGACTTCCTCCAGAGCCGCATCCAGAGTGGCCAGGGGGTCCTCCAACGGTCCCGCGGAAGGTGCGGCGGCCGCGACACGCATCCTTGGGCGCGAAAGGGCCGTTCCGCGGGCCGCCGCGAGGCGGAGCCCGTCTTCCAGGGTGAACAGACCGGCGGCCCAGGCCGCCGCCAACTCGCCGATTCCCCGTCCGCCGGCCACAGTCGGACGAATCCCCGCGCTGGCCCACAGCGCCGTGAGAGCGCTCGCCAACGCGTAGACCGCGGGCTGTGCCCACTCCGGGTCGCGCAGCGATCCGTCCGTGCGGCTGGTGCCGAACATGACATCGAGCAGGGATGCCCCGTCGCGTTCCTCCCTCAGCACCGCGTCGCATCGGTCCAGGATGGCGCGCACGACCGGTTCACGATCGTAGAGCTCGCGCCCCATCCCCTCGTGCACGCTCTCCTCGCCCGTGTACACGAACGCGAGCCTCGGCGGACTGCCGGTGCTGGACGGTGCGCGCACGGAACGCGGTTCTGGCAGGTCGGTCCGGGCGGCCACAACAGCCAGCCTGTCGCGAAGCGATTCGCCGTCCCCGAAGACGACGCCGGCCCTGTGGGCGAAGTGACTCCGGCCGACGCCGGCGGTCCAGGCCATGTCGGCGAGCAGCGAGGCTGACGCGCCGTCTTCAGTGGAGCCACGCGCGCGGCACTGGTCGAGCCACGCGAGATAGCTCCTGGCAAGCTTGCGGAGCGCCTGCGACGACTTGGCCGAGAGGGGCAGGATGCGCGTCTCGCGCGGTTCGTATTCGCCTTCCGGTGGCGACAGGGAACCCGCACGCTCGGGAAGGGCGGCCTCCACCGCCTGCGGGGAGCCTGCCGGCCAGGCCAGGCCGCCTGCCCCCGCGGAGCCGTCTCCCGGCGCGCCATGCCCCTCGACCACGACATGCGAGTTGGTTCCCGAGATGCCGAACGAGCTGACACCCGCTCGTGGGGGCCGATCGGCACGGGAGGGCCATTCCGTGGCTTCGCCGGTGACCCGCACCGGGAGGCGATCCCATTCCAGGTGGGGGCTGGGATTGTGGAAGTGCAACTGCCTGGGAATGCGGCCCTCGTTCATCGCCAGCACGGCCTTGATCAAACTGGCCACGCCCGCGGCAGCCTCCAGGTGTCCGATGTTCGTCTTCATGGAACCGATCAGCAGGGGACGCTCCGGATCCCGCTCGCGCCCATACACGGCCGCTGCCGCCTGGACTTCGATCGGATCTCCCAGGTCCGACCCTGCACCGTGTGCCTCGAGGTAGTCCACGTCGGCCGGTGGGATTCCCGCCCGGGACAGCGCTTCCTCGATCACCCGCTCCTGGGCCGGGCCGTTGGGAACCGTCAGTCCGGCACTGGTACCGTTCTGGTTGACGGCGGACCCGCGGACGACCCCCCAGACCCGATCTCCGTCCTTCGTTGCCTCACTCAGGCGCTTCAGCACGACGACCCCGCAACCCTCGCCGCGCACGAACCCGTCGGCCGCGGCGTCGAAGGTGCTGCAGCGCCCCCTGGTGGACAGCATTCCGAGTTGCGCCATGAAGGTCGCGACTTCCGCTGACAGGATCGCGTTGACGCCGCCGACCAGTGCCGTGTCCACCTCGCCCAGGCGCAGCGCGGATACGGCCTGGTGGACGGCGGCCAGCGACGACGCGCATGCAAGGTCCAGCGGTACCGCCGGACCGGTGAGGCCCAGTGCGAACGAGATCCGTCCGGCGGTCACGCTCATGGTCGTGCCGAGGTATCCGTGGGTCTCGCCGCCCGCCACCACCACATCCCTGTAGTCACCGTTGCCTGTACCGACGTAGACCCCGGTGCGGCTGCCCCGCAACCGTCCAGGATCCACGCCCGCGTCTTCCAGGGCGTGCCAGGTGGTCTCCAGGAGGAGCCGCTGGCGGGGATCCATCATCCGCGCCTCGATCGGTCGAATTCCGAAGAACCGGGCGTCGAACTTGTCGATGTCTTCCAGAAACGCTCCCCGCCGGGAATAGCGGTCGCCTTCCCCCGGGTTGCCGGCTACGCCGTTCCAGGGACCGGGGTCCCGGCGGCCGTCCGTGACGAGGTCCTCGGCGTCTTCAAGCAGGCGCCAGTATCCCGCCAGGTCGGGAGCACCCGGGAAGCGGCAGGCCATGCCCACGATCGCGATCGCGTCGTCGTCGGTCTGCGCCGCCGGTTGGGCCGCTGGCCGTGGCGCCGGTTCCGGCGCCGCAGCAGCCGGCACGGCCGCGTCGCCCTCCTCGGCGAGCACTTCGCCCAGGTGCGTGGCTAGCGTGGCGATGTCCGGGTAGTCGAACACGAGCGTGTTGGGCGCCGTGTAGACGCCTGAAAGCGCCCGATTCAGCCTGTTGCGCAACTCGACCGCCATCAGCGAGTCCATCCCCAGGTCGAAGAACCCGACCGTCGCCGCGGGAGCCGAAGGCAGGCGCAGGACGGCCTGGACCTCGCCCTGGAGGAACGACACCAGGACGTTCTCGCGCTCGGATGCGGGCGCTTCGCGGAGCCGCGACAACAGGTCCTTCGGAGTCCCCGCGCTGTCGGCCTCGTCTTCGCCGGCCGCCGAGAGCAGGTCCTCCACAAGGGGTGGGCGCTCCTCGACAGCTTCTTCGAATACCGACCAGTCCATGGCCATCACCACGGAATGGGTAACGTCCTGGCGCGCCAGCCGGTCGAACGCCTTCAAGCCCTGCTCGGGAGTAAACCAGCGGCCGCCGAGCGCCGACCGCTGCCGGTCGATCCGCTCCCGCTGTTCCGCCGCTTCGCCGATCTCCGACCAGGCCCCCCAGGCGATGGCCTGTCCCGGCAGCCCCAGCGCGCGCCGGTGCCCGGCGAGCTGGTCAAGGAACGCATTGGCGGCGGCGTGGTTGGCCTGTCCCGGATTGCCCATGACCCCGACGCGGCTCGAGAACAGCACGAACATGTCCAGGTCGCGGTCCAGGGTCGCGCGATGCAGGTGCCACGCCCCGAGGATCTTGGGCCGGAGCACCGTCTCGAACCTGCTCCAGTCCTGGTTGGTCAGCGCACCATCCGACAGCACGCCGACGCTGTGGATCACACCCCCGAGCGGCGGAAGCTCGCGATCGATCCGCGACAGTATCCCGTCCATGGCATCTGCGTCGGTGACGTCGGCGAGCTCGACGCGCACGTCCAGCCCTCGGTCTCGCAGCTTGCGGATGGTCTCTTCGGCATCGGCGTCGGGCGGACGGCGCCCGTTGAGGACGATTGCGCCGGCACCGCGATCCGCCAGCCAGCCCGCCACGGCGCACCCGATTCCGCCGAGGCCACCGGTCACCAGGTAGGTCCGGTCCGCACGCAGCCGTCCGCCTTCCAACGGAGGCGTGGTCACGACGATCTTGCCCAGGTGCCGGGCCGCGCGCATGAAGCTCAGTGCGGCGCCGGCCTCCGCCAACGGCCACCTGCTGTGGACGATCGGCTTCAGTTCGCCCGTCGCGACTCGTCGCATCACCCCCCGCAGGACCCTCCCCACCCATTCCGGGTCGGTCTTCTTGAGCACGTCCAGCTCGAGGATGTCGTACCCGACGTCAGGGCGCACCGCGGCCATTTCGTCCTCGGTCAGGATGTCCCGTCTGGCCATTTCGACGAAGCGGCCGCCGTCCCTCAGGCAGGACAGGCTGGCGTCGATGAAGCCTTCTCCCGTCAGGCTGTTGAGCACGATGTCGACACCAGCGCCATCGCTCGCCTCCATGATCTCGGCGGCGAACGCGGTCGTGCGGCTGTCGAAGACGTGCTTCACGCCCAGCGACCGGAGATAGGCCTGTTTCGGCGCGCTGGCTGTGGCGAAGACCTCGGCTCCCGCCGCCTGGACGAGCTGGATGGCTGCGAGGCCCACACCGCCAGCGCCCGCGTGGATCAACACTCTTTCGCCAGCCTCGAGTCCGGACAGCTCAAAGGACAGCGCGGCCGACACGAAAGCGCTCGGTATCGTCGCGAGTCCCGTCTCCGAGATGCCCGCGGGTGCGCGTGCCACCAGTTCCTCGTGCGTGATCATCCGCGGCCCGAACGCGCCGAACCCGAGCCCGACCACCTGGTCGCCGACCGAGACGGTGGTCACGTCGGATCCGACATCGACGATGTGGCCGCACATTTCCCTCCCCAGGAGCCCCTCTTCGATGAAGCCGAGCGACCTGAAAACGTCCCAGAAGTTGAGCCCGGCGGCCGCGACGGCCACGCGTACCTCGCGCGGCTCCAGATCACGGGCCGGCAGCGGTTGCACGTACGGCCGGTCGAAGACCCCGGACGGGTCCGGAGCCAGCACCCACTCCGGATCGTCGGGAAGGTCCAGCCGTTCCGCCCCGCCGCCGGCACGCACCAGTCGGGCCACCTGGCGGCGTCCCGAACGCAAGGCGATATGGTTGTCGCTGTCGGGGTACATCAGCTCATTGACGAGGTCGGGAGCGGGTGCGCCCAGGCCGGGATCCAGATCGATCATTCTCGGCTGCAGATGCGCCGCCTCCCGGGCCACGCCCTTGCCAAAGCCCCAAACGGCCGCCCCGCAAAGCTGTCCCCCTCGCTCACGCTCCAGGATCTGAGCCCCCCGCGTAACGAACCACACCCCGTTGCAGGGCGTCACGTTGGCGTCGCCCACGCCCTGCACCATGGCCAGCGCGCTCGCGCCCACCCGGGCAACGTCGTCGCCGATCTCGGCAGTCGCTGCCTCGGCATCGTGACCGTCCAGCGACAGGAGGTGCACCAGGCCGCTGAGCGGCACGTCTCGCGGAAGCCCATCGACCACCGACTGCCACGACTCGCGCCGCGCCATGTCGACGCGCACCCGGAAGACTCCGGGACGGGCCGTGTCCGGCATGGCGCCCTCCGACCATTCGTCGCCTGCCAGAAGCACCGTCTGGTTTCTGGCCGCGAGGTCGGTCGCCAGACCAGCCGCCATTCCTCCGCGGTCCGCCGCCAGAATCCACGCGCCCGTGGGCTCGGTCACCCTCGCCGGACCCTGCGCCACGATCACGCCCTTGTCCGGGATCCTGGTCGAATCCGATTCGTCCACACCCAGGACCTCCGCCGACGCGAAACCCGCATCGTCGAGCGCCTCCCGCCACACGGCAGGCGACGCCAGCGCGTGATGCGGGCGGTAGTCGTCGGCGAACCGCCACCACCCGTCGAGCTGGCCAAAGGT
Source organism: Gemmatimonadota bacterium (assembly GCA_009841165.1). GTDB lineage: Bacteria > Gemmatimonadota > Gemmatimonadetes > Longimicrobiales > Gaopeijiaceae > Bin94. The sequence continues at coordinate 12,421 of VXMI01000095.1, forward strand.
CAGGTCCATCCAGCCCAGGCCACTGAGGTTCTCGAGCGCGATCATCTGCCCCGAGGGGGCGAGAAGGCTGCGGCAGTGGGCGAGCGTCTCTTCGAGATACCGGGTCGCGTGCAGCACGTTGGACGCGATGATCAGGTCATAGCCGTGGGCGTCGAAGCCCTGGGCGACCGGGTCCTTCTCGATGTCCAGCGGCCGGTACTGAATGCATCCTCCGCCGTCCCCGAAACGCGCCTCGGCCTCGGCGAAGAAGCCCGCGGAGATGTCGGTGTAGACGTAGTCGAATCGCCCTTCCGGGAGTTCGGGCAGGACGGATGCGGTCGCCGAACCCGTCCCCGCGCCGACCTCGATCAACCGCAAGCGACGGCCTTCGGGCACTGTCGCCACGAGCGCCCGCACTGCCTCTGCCAGCATCTCGTTCGCCGCGCGCGCCACCGGGGCCTTCAGGTACAGGTCGGCCGCGGTCGGTTCCCCGCTGCTGAACAGCAGGGTCAGCGGATCCTCGCGGCCGCGCAGCACGTCGGCCAGCGCGCCCCCGGACCGGCGGAACAGACCGACCTCGATCAGCCCGTTGGGATAGCGGTTCGCCATCACTGCGGCGTGATTGCCCGGGTCGCGTGGCAGGCCCTCCGGCCACGGATCCTCCGATCCCGCGAGCACGGTGAAGCGGCCGTCGTCCTCCTCACGCGCCGCACCCGACCTGGCGAGCATTTCGAGCATCCTGCGGAAGAGCCGCTGGTGCTCCGGATTCACGTCAAGCCGCTCACGCAGCTCCTCCGCATCCACGAGCGCACCTGCCCGACGACGCCACCCCAGCCGGTCCAGCGTGGCGAGCGCGTAGGACCACGACCACCTTTCCAGGTCCGCCAGCAGCGCGTCCCGATCGTCCGGATCGACTCCGGCGTCCGTGAGGTAGCCCGTGAAAAGCTGCGCGCCCGCCTTGACGGACGCAGGGTCGGGGAAGAAGTCCGCAGACGGCATGCCCGGGGGCAGGGCGCGCTCGCGCCACTGAACCTCGTACAGGAGGTCCTTTACGTCGTCCACCGCGGAGAGCAGCGCTGCCCGGGTCGCCCGCTTGATCGCATAGCCGCTGAGGCCGCCGAGCTGAACGCCGCTGCGGTTGTAGATGCGCAGCTCCGCGGTCAGGACTTCCGGTGCGTCGCCCCCGTCCGCATCCGCGTCCCGAGAGCCGTCGCTCAGGCGCACATGGCAGACCACGCGGTCCGGGAGGCGCCCGGCGGTCAGCCAGAACCTCTCCCACCCGAAGGGCAGGTACGTTACGGAGCTGTGCGGTCCGGACAGATCGCGCGCGGTTCCGACCGTCTGAAAGCAGCCGTCCAGCACCAGCGGGTGAACGTCCAGGCCGTCGCGGCCGATGCCCTCGGGCAGCCGCACCTCGCTCAGCGCTTCACCGGGTCGGGACCAGGCCCGCGCGAGCGTGCGGAACGACGGACCGAGATGGACTCCCGTGTCCGCTCTCGCACGGTAGTAGGCGTCCACATCCACCGGCGAGAGCCCGGACTTGAGCCCGTCCAGATCGAGTCGCTCACCGCCTCCCGGCAGCGGACCGCCCGAAGACACGCGACCTTCCACATGCTGAATCCAGCCCCCGTCGCTTCCCTTGCTGTAGATCTGAACGGCGCGCGACGGCTCGTCGGATTCGTCGAGCACGAGCTGAATCCGGCGACTCGGCTCGCCGTTGTCGCCTGCGGAATCCGCCTCGGGAAAGACGAGCGCGTTGTGGAGCTGGAAGTCCTCCACGACCACCGTTCCGCTCCCCTCGACGAGGGCCGCGGACGCCGCCATCGCGCCGTAGAGCGCACCCGGCGCGATGACCCTGTCGAACACGCGATGGTCATCCAGCCACCGCGGGTCCGACGGGAACAACTCGCTTTCGAAGGTGATCTCGCCGCGCGCGGATTCGTGCCGATCTCCCAACAGCGGATGACCGGCGCCCCCGCGGCGGCGCTTCGGCGCGTCCAGCCAGTGATGCGTCCGCGGCAGGGGTAACCCCGCCCGCGAGCGGCGCGGGGGTGGTTCGCCCTCTAACTGTCCCTCTACGCCACCCGGGCGGCGGGCCTCGTCCGCCGGGGCCGCGGCCGGAACGAAGTCGCCCGCACCCGGCATCGCCGGCGCACCGGCAGACGGCGGCTGCAGGCTCGAGACCACACGGGGCGCGGGGGTGCCGGGGGACTCGGGCCAGGCGGACATCGCCATGGGCGCCAGCACCGGGCGCGGGCCGATCTCGATCACCAGGTCTACGCCCAACTCCGCCAGCGTTCTCACGCCGCCGGCGAAGGCTACGGCTTGCCTCGCGTGCCGCCGCCAATAGGCTCCATCCAGCGTCTGCCCCGGCTCCATTGTCCGGCCCGTCAGGTTGCTTACAACCGTGAGCGAGGGCTCGGCGATCTCCATGTCGTCGAGCGACGCTTCCAGCTCATCCAGGATCGGCTCGACCAGCGCGCTGTGGAACGCCCTGGTCGTATTCAGCCGCCTCACGCGGAGCCCGTCGGCCTCCAGTTGCGCGGAGAGCGCCTCGATTCCCGCCACCGGGCCGCTGATCACCTGGTGCGCGCCGTTGTCAGCGGAGATGTTCACCGCGACCCCGTCGGAAGCTGCGTTGTGCGCCTCAACGGCCGCCTGAACCCGGTCCGGCGGTGCGAAGACGGCGGCCATGGCACCCGGTTCCATGCCCGACATCAGCGCTCCCCTCGTGCAGGCGAAGCGCATTCCGTCCTCCAGGCCGAACACACCCGCCGCCCGGGCCGCGGCGATCTCGCCGACACTGTGTCCCAACACCACCGCAGGCCGGATGCCCACGCTCGACCAGAGTGCGGTCAGGGCGCTTTCCAGCGTGTAGAGAGCCGGCTGCTCCCAGGCGGTATCGCCCAGGTCACCCCGTTCACTCGCGCCCCGGCCGAACATCACGTCCAGCAGGGAAGTGCCGCGTTCCTCCAGGAAGACGGCCTCGCAGCGATCCATGACGGCTCTTGCCACGGGTTCGGTCTCGTAGAGCGTCCGGCCCATGCCCGTCCATTGGCTTCCCTGCCCGGTGTAGGCGAATGCCACCGTGGGCGCCGGGACGCCGCCACTGCCACCCTCACGTCCCGCCGCAGCCACCGATTCCAACTGCTCGCTCAGCGACTCGATGTCGTGAAAGACGACGCCCGCACGGTGGTCGAAATGGCTCCGCCCCACGCTCGCGGTCCACGCCATGTCCGACAGGAGCCGACCGGCACGCGTGCCACCGGAGGGCAGTTCTTCCGCCTTTTCGTCCAGCCACGACAGGTAGCGCCCCGCCAGCTCCTTCAACGCCCCCTCCGTCTTGCCCGACAGGGGGAGGAGGCGACTCGGCCGGCGCGCAACCGCCGCCGCCGAACCCGCGCGCGCCTCCGACCGCGCCGCCCCCGCCGACCGCGCCGCCCCCGCCGAGGGCCGGTACTCCTCGACCAGGAGGTGGGCGTTCGTCCCCGAGATACCGAAGCAGTTGACTCCCGCCAGCCGCGTCCGCCCGGAGCGGTCCGGCCAGTCCATCATGGTCGAGGTCACCTGCAGCGGCGCGCGGTCCCAGTCGAACTCCGGATTGGGCTCATGGAAGTGCAGGTGCTTCGGAATCACCCCGCGCTTCACCACGAGCGCCGCCTTCATCAGCCCGACAACCCCCGCCGCGGACTCCAGGTGGCCCACGTTGGTCTTCACCGAGCCGAGCAGAATCGGGCGGTCGGCCGCACGCTCCCTGCCGTACACGTTCGCCACGGCGTTGAGCTCGATCGGATCCCCGACCGCCGTCCCGGTGCCGTGCGCCTCCAGGTAGTCCACCTCCGTCGGCGCGACGCCCGCCTCCGCAAGCGCGTCGGTCATCACCTGCTCGAGCGCTGGGGTATTGGGGACCGTGAGCCCGACGCCGGTTCCCCCGTGGTTCATCACCGCGCTCCGGATCACCGCCCAGATTCGGTCGCCGTCGGCCTCGGCGTCGCTCAGCCGCTTCAGGATGACCACCCCGCACCCCTCGCCGCGCACGTACCCGTTCGCGGACGCGTCGAACGTCTTGCACTGACCGTCGGGCGACAGCATCATCGCGTCGGCGCGCAGTTCGTAGATGCGCCCGTTCAGGATGGCCTGCACACCGCCCGCGATGGCCAGATTGGCCTTGCCCTGCTGCAGGTCCGCCACGGCGTCGTGGATCGCCACCATTGCCGACGCACAGGCCGCGTCCACGGCCTTCGCCGGCCCGGTCAGCCCCAGCACGAAAGAGACCCGCCCGGCCGTGCCGTTCAGGTTGGTGCCGCTCAGCGCGTAGAGGCTCGCGGCAGCCTCTGTGGGCCTGGAGGACTCCACGACCAGCATCCGATACTCGTCGTTGCTGATCCCGCTGTAGACGCCCGTGCGGCTGCCTCTCAACCGGTCCGGGTCGATTCCGGCGTCCTCGAGAGCCTGCCAGGTCACCTCCAGCATCATGCGCTGCTGCGGGTCCAGGAACTGGGCCTCGACCGGCGAAATCCGGAAGAACGAGTCGTCGAACCGATCGATGTCGTCGACGAAGGCCCCGAAGCGGCAGGCCTCACTCCGGACCGCGCGGTCTCCGAACAGCTGTCCCCACCGCCCGATCCCCGACCCGGGCACGCCTTCGCTGACGGAGTTCCCGCCCTCCGTCAACAGTCGCCAGAAGGCCTCGACATCGTTCGCGCCGGGAAACCGGCACGCCATGCCTACGATCGCAATGGGCTCGGAAGTCGTCCTGGACATGGTGCGGACTCCACGCATTTCGGGCAGATCGGCGCTCGCGTTGTATTGTTGTCGGGAACAGCCGGACTCGCGTTGGCGAGATCCCGCCAACCAGGGCGCCTTCAAAAGCCAATATAGCGACGGCTCCAAACGTGCCATTCCTGATCGCCGCACTCCTGATTCTCGCGGTTGGACCTCTGCTCAGCGAGGCGCCGCGCGGTCGAGTCGATTTCGGCCCGGTGCTCGATGGGTTCGTCATGGCCGCCATTCCGGGACTGATCTTCCTGGAATTCGTGCCGTCGGCCGTTGGAAGGGGGGACTGGAGTGTCCTCCTCGCCCTCGCGGCCGGGTTGGCGCTTCCGATTGCAGTCGAGCGATCCACCCGGCGCGCGGGCGGGATGACCCACCGCTGGGCCCTGCTCGCCGGCCTGTCGGGTGTTGCCATTCACGCGGCGGTGGACGGGGCGGCGCTGGCGACACTCCCCGCCGACGGGCCCGTCTCGCTCCCCCTGGCCGTCGTGCTGCACCGGTTGCCGGTCGGCGTGGCGGTGTGGTGGCTGGTCACGAAGGAGATGGACCGGCGGGCTGCGATCGGGGCCCTCGTCATTCTCATGGTCGTGACCGCGCTGGGGTACGGGTTCGGCCAGGAGGCCTTTCGGGCCGCGGCCGGGTCCGGAGGCGTGAGGCTGTTCCAGGCCGCCGTGGGAGGATCGCTGGTCCACGTCGTGATGCATCAGCGCGCGGAGGCCGCGGGGCCGCTGGACCGCCGCCGCGAAGGTTGGGGTGCGATCATCGCCGTGATGATCCTGCTGGCCTATTTCGTCGTGCAGATGGATGCACATATGGACGGGGCCGGGGGGTTCCTCCATCGGCTGTACGTCCTGTCCGCCGAAAGTGCGCCCGCGCTGCTGTTGGCGTACCTCTGCGCGGGCCTGCTGAGCGCCTTCCTGCCGCAGCGATCCGTCCGCTGGATGAAACGGGGAGGCGGCATCTCCCAGGCCGGGCGGGGCATGCTCATCGGTTTGCCCTTCCCGATCTGCTCGTGCGGGGTCGTTCCGCTCTACCGCAGCCTGATCCAGCGGGGCGCCCCGCCGGCCGCGGCCATGGCCTTCCTGGTGGCCACGCCCGAACTCGGCGTCGACGCGATCATGCTGTCCATCCCGCTGCTGGGCCCTCAGGTTACAGTGTTGCGTCTCGTCACCGCCGCTCTGGTGGCGCTGCTTGTGGGCTGGTGGGTGGGTGGCCGGCTGAAGACGGCGGAGCACGTCCCCGAACCGGCGGACGTGACGAGCGAGCGGCCGGGCACGTCCGGCCGCCTTGCCGCTGCCCTGCGGACCGGAACCGGCGAGGTGGTCGACCACACGGCGCCCTGGATCCTCCTCGGGCTCGGCGTGGCGGCCCTCGTGACCCCGTTCCTCGAGAGCGGCTGGCTGGGCGGTCTGCCGCCGGTCGCCGATGTCCTCCTCTTCGCCCTGCTGGGGTTCCCGACCTATGTGTGCGCGGCCTCGGCCACGCCGCTGGTCGCCGCGTTCCTGGCCACCGGGCTGTCTCCCGGCGCGGGCATCGCCTTTCTCATCACGGGACCGGCCACCAACATCTCAACGCTGGGTCTGCTGAGCAGCCTCCACGGGAGACGCGCCGCGGTTTCCTTCGCCGCGGTCATGGTGGCGCTCGCGGTCACGTCCGGCATCGCGGTCAACACGGCCTTCGGCGCCCTGTCGGTTCCCTCGCTGGCGGAACTCACCGAGGAGTTGCCAAGCCTGCTCCAGCAGGTCAGCCTGCTGCTGCTTGCCGGTCTCTTCCTCCGCTCGGTGGTCCGCCGCGGACTGCGCGGTTTCGTCGGGGAACTAAGGGAAGGGTTGGGATGGGCGCATTAGTAATGTCAACATTACAAAATGTCATGTTGACATTACAGATATCCCTACCAGATCGGCAACGGAGCCAGACGAACCTTCGCAGCGCGCTCCATGAATCCATGTGTGTACGCGCGAATGTGCGTCCCCCTCCGGTACACCTCGATCATGTAGAGCTGGCTGGTCGGCAACGACTCGAGCTGGATCCATCCCCCGATCAGCGGGAACTCGTCCAGATAGACCGTGGGCTCGACCACGCTGCCACGACTGTAGATGCACCGGTTGATCCCGCACGGTGTCGTGAACACCCCGGGCCGTGAGTCCACGAAATCGGCAGCCGTCCAGTAGGGGCTGCTCGCGAGTTCCTCCTGGTCGTAGGCCCGGACGATGTGTGCGGAAGCCCGCCGCCGCCGGTCAAAGCGGTTCGTCACGATCTCGAGACCCTCCAGGAGGATGGGGTCGGGTCTCATCCGCAGCTGCACCGGACTGCCGGAAGCGTTGGCCTCGATCGCGACGATCAACGTCTCGTACCCAAGCCGCTCGGCCGTCACGACATGGGTGCCGGAGCCGATCTCGCAGAGCAGATAGCGACCGTCGTCGGTGGTGAGAGACCCCCAATCCGACGCCGCGACCGATACGTACGCGCCTTCCAGCGGCGCTTCCGTGCTCGCATCGATGACCAGCCCGACGATGTGGGCCGCGTCGTCCTTGCAGACAGGCTTCTGCTGTGCGTCGACCGGGGACGCAAACCAGGCGAAAGCGCACAGAACGACCAGGGACGTGGTGAGAGTGATCGGGCGCGGCTTTGACATGCGGCAGGCTCGCTTTGGAAGTGGTTGTCGGGTCTCCCCGGTTGGCTGGGCAGGGCAGTGGTGGCCCGGCCTGTGCAGAATACCCTGACTGGTATCCCAAGGTTCCGTTGTACCGTCCGCATGCCCAGCGTGCGGAGCAGGCCCGCGAGTGGCGCAGACGTCCCGGTCAGCCCAGCTTGTTGTCGACATACGATCACCGCCAGCTGGAGAAGTCTGTGCCATGATCATTCGACACGCTGCTGTCCTCGCCATCGCGGCCACCTTGGCGGTTCCCCCCGCCGCCGCCCAGTTCGTCGAACCGGCACCCGACCGCGCCGAGGGCGACGGCCCCTTCGACCGCCTCGTCATCCGCGGTGCGATCGTCATCGACGGCACGGGTGCGCCTCCGCGCGGGCCCGTAGACATCGTCATCGAGGGCAACCGCATTGTGCAGATCGCGGGCGTCGGCTACCCCGGCCTCCCCATCGACGAGTCGCGCCGCCCCGCCGCCGGCGACCACGAGATCGACGCGCACGGCATGTACGTGATGCCGGGCTTCGTCGATATGCATCTGCACACCGGGGGCCTCCCCAAGACCCCGAAGGCCGAGTACGTCTACAAGCTGTGGATGGCGCACGGGGTCACCGCCGGGCGCGGCATCGAGTACGGCCCGGTCGACTTCTCGCTATCCGAGCGCGAACGCGCGAACAACAACGAGATCACCGCGCCGCGCATGTTCGTCTACCAGCGTCCGGGACAAGGGTGGGACCGGGGACCGGTATTTACCCCGGAACAGGCTCGCGACTGGGTCCGCTGGGCGCACGACCGGGGCGTTGACGGGATCAAGTTCGTCGCCTATGCGCCCGAGATCATGGAAGCGCTCCTCGACGAGGCGGGTCAGCTCGGGATGGGCAGCGTAGCCCACCTCGCCCAGCTCGGCGTCGCGCAGATGAACGCCATCGACGCCGCACGCCTTGGCCTCGGCACGGTCACGCACTTCTACGGGCTTTTCGAGGCGCTGTACGACGACCACGACGTCCAGCCCTGGCCGTCCGACATGAACTACGCCAACGAGCAGCATCGCTTCGGCCAGGTCGCGGCCCAGTGGGACCTGATCCACGCGCAGGGCAGCGACGAGTGGAACGAAATGCTCGAGGAACTGCTGTCGTACGACGTCATCCTCGACCCCACCATGACCGCCTACCTGGCCAGCCGCGACGTGATGCGCGCCCGCACCGCCGAATGGCACGAGCGCTATACACTGCCCAGTCTGTGGGACTTCTACGAGCCCAGCCGCGCGAACCACGGTTCGTACTACTACGACTGGACCACCCACGACGAGATCCGGTGGAAGAACTTCTACCACATCTGGATGGCGCTGCTCGACGACTACAAGGACATGGGTGGCCGCGTCACCATAGGCTCCGACGCCGGCTTCATCTACAACCTCTTCGGCTTCTCCACCATCGAGGAGATGGAGTTGCTCCAGGAGGCCGGATTCCATCCGCTCGAGGTCATCCGCGGCGCGACGCTGCACGGTGCAGAGGCTATCTTCGACCCCATGGGCCGGACGCCCGAATTCGGGATCGTGCGCGAAGGCCTGCTGGCCGACCTCATCATCTCGCCCGAGAACCCGATCAACAACCTCAAGGTGCTCTACGGCACGGGCCACGAGCGCCTCAACCCCGAAACGGGCGTCAAGGAGCGCATCGGCGGGATCAAGTACACGATCAAGGACGGGATCATCTACGACGCCAGGCAGCTCCTCGAGGACGTGGCGCGCATGGTGGAGGAGCAGAAGAGGGAGCGAGCGGCGGTATCGGACGGGTGAGCGCGGCCTGCACGGGCAAGGGCCGGGGGCGGTTGGAGATGCGGTGCCGGAGTCTGTCTTGAGCGAGTCGGGACAGGGCCGCGGGAGCGTTTTCGGCCCTGGAACCCGCAGACTCTTTGTCGCTCTCGCCATGTTGACCATGGTGGTGCCGCTGGCCATCAATCTGTACCTGCCCGCCCTTCCGGAAGTCGCGCTGGCTTTCGGGGTGGACGTGCCGCGCATCCAGGTTTCGGTGGGCGTGTTTCTGCTGGGACTGGGACTGGGACAGTTCGCCGGTGCTCCCATCGCCGACCGGTACGGCCGGAGGAGCACTGCCCTGACCGGTATGGCAATTTTTGCCATTGGCACATCCGGCATTCTGCTCTCTGGATCCTTCGAGTCGTTCATCGCACTAAGGACGCTGCAGGGAGTGGCAGCGGGGGTCGCGTTCGTCAACATCGGTGCCGTGGTCGGCGACCTCTTCGAACGGCAACACGGGGCACGCATGCTCGGTGCCATCAGCGCGGTGCAGGCGGTGCCCCGACTGATCGGTCCCGTATCCGGGGCGGCGCTGGCGCTGGCTTTCGGGTGGCAATCGACCTTCCTGCTTCTTCTGCTGTATTGCCTGGCAGCGGGGTGCGCATTGTGGCTATGGCTTCCCGAGACGGTTCCGCAAACCGGTGCGGCGCCCGAGCGATCCCTGCTTCGCCAGGCGACTCGCGGCTACGGGAAGGCATTCAGCCATACCCGGGCACTCGGCTACGTATTCTGCCTCAGCTTCTCAACCGCTTGCCTGCTCGTCTATGTGAACGACGGAGCGTTCATCTATACGGTGTGGTTCGGTCTGAGTCCAACGCAGTTCAGCGGATTCCTCGCCGCGAACGTCGTCGCGCTGGTGCTGGGCGTCGCGATCAACTTCCGACTCCTTCGGAAGCATGAGGCGCATCTGGTCACCCGGAAGGCCTGCGTGGTCCAATGCCTCGCGACCTGTGCCCTGCTCGCCCATGTCACCCTGATGACGCCCACGTTGCCGATTGTCGTTGGGCTGCTGATGGTATCGTCCGGCGTACTGGGCATGATCACGGGCAACGCGGCCGCCTGCTACCTGGAGTATTTCCCCGGGATCCGTGCGACCGCGTCCGGAGTTGCGGGGAGCCTGCAATTCCTGCTGGGCGGCGCGGCCGGCACGGCGCTCAGCGTTTTCCACACCGGGACGCTCGCCACGGCCGCCATTGCGTCGACCCTCTGTGCCTTCCTCGCAATCCTGGCGCTGGCAGGTGCGAGACCCGCCGCTTCTCTTCAGCCGTGACCACGAAGCCGCCGCTCTGGATCCCGTCACGGGAACGGCTCCGCGCGAGCAACCTGGTCCACTTTGCGGCCCTGGTGGCGGGGTCGGGGGAAGAGGGCGACAACAGCTACGAGTCGCTCTGGCGCTGGTCTATCGAGCGGCAGGAGGAGTTCTGGAGCGCGGTGTGGGACTGGTGCGGCATCGTGGGCGACAAGGGCGGTCGCGTCTTCGTCGACAGCGACCACATGCCCGGCGCCCGCTACTTCCCGGACGCGCGGCTCAACTTCGCCGAGAACCTTCTCCGCCGCCGCACCGACGAACCGGCCATCATCGCCTGGTCAGAGGCCGGCCGGCGCCGGGTGGTGAGTTGGCGGGAGCTGTACGACCTCGTCTCGCGCCTCGCCCAGGCCATGCGAGACGCGGGTGTCGGCCCCGGCGACCGCGTGGCCGCGCTGCTCCCCAACGTGCCCGAAGCCGTCGTGGCAATGCTCGCCGCAACCTCGATCGGCGCCGTCTTCTCCACCGCATCGCCCGACTTCGGCGTGCGGGGCGTAATCGACCGCTTCGGCCAGGTGGGCCCGCGCCTCCTCTTCGTCACCGACGGCTACCGCTACCGCGGCAAGCGCTTCGCGACGCTCGAGCGCGTCCCCGCGATCCTCGACGGGCTGCCCACGGTGGAGCACACGATCGTCGTGCCGAACCTGGACCTGACGCAGCCCGGCAGCCCGGCGCCGCCACTCCCGGGCGCGGTTCAGCTCGACACTTTCATCCGTCCCTTCGAGGCCCGCGAGATCGATTTCGCTCGGCTTCCCTTCGATCACCCGCTCTACATCCTCTTCTCCTCCGGCACCACGGGCGTGCCCAAGTGCATCGTGCATCGCGCGGGCGGCGTGCTGTTGCAGCACATCAAGGAGCACCAGCTCCACTGCGACATCAAGGCGGGCGACCGCGTCTTCTACTTCACCACGCTGGGCTGGATGATGTGGAACTGGCTGGTATCGGCGCTCGCGTCCGAGGCGACGATCCTGCTGTGGGACGGATCGCCCGTGCACCCCGGCAACGACGCGCTCTTCGACTTCGCCGACGGCACCGGAATGACGCTGATGGGGGTCTCGCCCGGCTACCTTGGGGCGCTGCGCAAGGAAGGCGTCAGACCCGGCGACACCCACGGCCTGTCGTCGCTGCGGACGCTGCTCTGCACCGGATCGCCCCTGGCTGGGGCGGGCTTCGAGTACGTCTACGAGCACGTCAAGCGGGACGTGCACCTCGTGTCGATCTCGGGCGGCACCGACCTCTGCGCGTGCTTCGTCGGCGCGATCCCCGGCTGGCCGGTCCGCGCGGGCGAGATCCAGGGGCCGGCGCTGGGAATGGCCGTTGACGTCTTTTCACCCGGCGGGTCTTCGGTGGATGGGGAAAAGGGCGAACTCGTCTGTACCCGGCCCTTCCCGTCGCTGCCGCTGGGCTTCCTGAACGACGACGATGGGAGCCGCTACCTGGGCACCTACTTCGAGCGGTTTCCCGGGGTCTGGCATCACGGCGACTACGCGGAAAAGACCGGCGCGGGCGGGTACGTGATCCACGGCCGCTCCGACGCCACGCTGAACGTGCACGGCGTGCGGATCGGCACCGCGGAGATCTACCGCCCGGTCGAGGGCATGCCCGAGGTGGCCGAGGCGCTCGCGGTCGGCCAGCGCCGGGGCGAGGGAACACGCATGGTGCTCTTCGTGCGGCTGGCGCCCGGGCTGCGTCTCGACGACGCGCTGCGCGACCGGATCCGCACGGTGCTGAGGACGCAGGCGAGCCCGCGGCACGTGCCCGCCAGAATCGTTCAGGTCGACGACATTCCGCGGACGCGTAGCGGCAAGATCGTGGAGTTGGCCGTCACGGCCGTGGTGCACGGCGAACCGGTGAAGAATGTTGAGGCGCTGGCCAACCCGGAGGCGCTGGAGCAGTTCCGGGAGCGGGTGTAGCTGGAGGTTCGAAGGGTAAGCCAGTCCTTGCCTGAGCGCGGTGCAGTGTGTAATAGTTACACATGCTGACGGAATACCCTGGAGAAAAACGACATGGCTCGGCGAGTCAACATCATGTTGGACGATGACTCCTGGCGGGTCATCGAAAAGCTGCCGCGCGGCACTCGCAGCCGCGCCGTCAACGCCGCGATCCGGGAGTGGTCGGGTGCTGTCAGGAGACGAGACGCGTCCGCCAGGATGGACGCATTGCGCGCCCGATTGCCCGCGGTCGAGACCGACCGGATCGTCCGATGGATACGGGAGGCGCGGGAGAAAAGGCTGCCGTGATCGTCACTCCCGACGCTTCGGTGATTCTCAAGTGGGTTCTTCCGGGAGACGACGAGCAGGACACGGACGCGGCGCTCTCCCTGCGTGACGAAGCGGTCGCCGGGGCGCTTGATCTGGTCGTTCCGCAACTCTGGATCTACGAGGTGGGGAACACGCTGGCGAGGCGGTTCCCGGACGACGCGGAAGAACTGTTGGCATCGCTGGCCGACTTCGGCATGACGGAGGCGCGGCTGGACTCCAACTGGAGAACCCGCGCCATTGCCCTGTCCGTCAGGTACGGAGTCGCATTCTACGACGCAGCGTACCACTCCGTGGCGCTGGGTTGCGGCGGTGTGTTTGTCACGGCGGACGAACGATACGTGCGCCGCGCCTCGTCAGCGGGCGGCATCTCGTCCTTGCGGCTATGGAGGACCCCGTGACCACCTCGCGTCAGTTCGGTTCGCTGATCGCCTCCGCCCGTGCCAGCAGCAGCGCCGAGCCCTCCGCCATCTCTCGGAAGTAGCGCACGAAGCGCCTGGTCTCCATCGCGTCGTAGCTGGCCAGGTTCTCGGCCCAGCGGTAGCCGATCGGCTGGAACCAGAGCTCGGCTTCGACGGTGAAGGGGGCGTCCGCCGCGTCCACGGGCACCGTGTAGTGCACGCGGTCGGAGCCGGCGACGAAATCCGGGTCTTCGGCGGCGATGCCGACCACCTGCACGCGGGCGTCGGCGCGCTCGGGATCGAAGCCGTCGGGGAGGATGCGGTTGTCCTTCACCCAGCGGTGCGCCGACATGAGTCCCGTGGTGACGATTCCGTCGCCGTCGACCATGACGCCCTGGTAGACCTGCACCTCGTCGGGTGACGTGATGACCGTATGATGCGGTTCGTAGCTGGCGCCGTCGGCGTCGTGGTCGTCGCCCGCGACGCGGCCGTCGGCGGACAGCGCGCCCGATTCGAACACCCGCTCTCCCCACCTGTCCGTGACAGCGAAGCGGAGCCACGCGCGCCGCGACGGATACGCGGTCGGGAACTTGTGGCCGGCCTGGTTGCGCACGGTCACGGTGGCCTCGAGGCGTCCTCCACCGATGCCGACGCCCCCGAGTTCGACGGTGGCGGTGGCGGTCCGGAGGTGGTCGGCGGTGCGCTGGGCCGCGAGTTCCATCTCCTGGGGCAGCGCGGTGACGCCGAGCTCCTCCCGGTAGCGGTTGAGCATGCGCAGCATGAAGAAGTTGCCGCCGCGGAAGACGTGGCGGGAGACTTCGGGGCGGGCGCGGCCGAGCACGCGCGTGACCGGGACGTCCTCGCCGACCTCGGGCATGTGGCAGTCCTGGCAGCTGTGTTCCCGCTCGGCGCCCTCGGCGTAGATGCTGGCCTGCCACTCCAGGTAGGGGGACTGCTCGGGGAACGCCGGGCCGCTCCCGCCGGGCTGGATGGGGTGGGTGATCACGGTGTGGCACGATGCGCACAGCCCCGACGAAGTGACGTGTTCACCCAGCGCGGGGCGGAAGCTTGTCGCCGAATGCATGATTCCGACGCCGCCCTCGTCGGGCTCGAAGGGGCCGAAGACGGGACGGCCCTCGGGCGGCGTTTCAGCTGAAACCTCGAAACGGGCCGTGAAGGTCTCCTCGCTGCCGAGGCCGTCGGGCTGGATCTGGTGGCACAGCGAGCACGAGACCCCATCGGCGGCAAGGTCGGCGTAGCGCCCCTCGGCATCGCCGATCGGCAGATTGGCGAAGACCTCGCCCGGCCGTCCCTCCTGAAGCGCGGCGACGGTCGCCATGGGCATGTGGCAGCGCGCGCACTCACCCTCGATTTCGGCGGCGGCCTCGGGGTAATCCATGATCTCGCGCCGCACCGCCGCGTGGAAGTAAGGGTCGCGTGCGGCGTTGGCCATCATCGAGGCGCGCCAGTCGAATCCGATCGAGACATCGATTCCGCCGGTGGCGGTCACGCCCTTGTGGCATGCGATGCACCGGTCGGCGGTGCGGAAGTTGTCGGCAGGATCGGCCAGCTCGGTGGTGTCGGCAGGCGAGAAAGCCGGAGCCCCGGCCGCGTTGTAGGCCGAGGTTGCCGGAGTGCTGGCGCTGATTAGGAGACCGCCGGTCGCGAGGCAGATAGGAGCCGCAAGGGCTGGCCAGGGAACCCGGAACGCGCGCGTTTGCCTTGACATCGTCACCACCCCTCGAAGAAGCCGCCGTCGAACCAGTCCAGGAGGAGGTACGTGACCAGCCGCACGGACCGGGCCGTCTCCCCCGCGTTTCCTGTCACCGGTATCAGCAGGCCGAAGTTGGCCAGGACGTGCTGTCTGGTGTTGAGCGAGACCTGCGCCTGGGGCACGAGATCGAGTGTCGTCGCCGCGCCCGATTCGAAGTGGCGCTTGAGCTGTATCTCGAGCATGGGGGTCCAAGTGCGCCCCCACTGACCCTCGGTGAAGCTCCGGCCGAGGACCACGCGGCCGAAGGCCTCGCTCGCGCCGTCGTAGAGCGGCACCTCGAGGCCGGTGTGCGCCTGGATGAAGCCGTCGTCGGGAAGGATCTGGCCGTAGGACGCGAAGGCCTCGAGCGCGTTGCCGGCGGCTCCCAGCCCGGCGCCCTCGTCGCCGGTGGAGAGGATGACTTCGCCGCCGACCGAGAAGATTCTGCCAAGGTCGAGATCGTGATGCAGCGCGTGCTTGACACCCACCACGACATCGCCGAGCCCGTGGCGCAGGCCGTCACCGGCTGCTTCGTCGTCGTGGCCGTCGTGGTCGTGATCGTCGTGGCCATGGTCGTGCGCGCCGCCACTTCGCCATCCGTAGGGGATGACGATCTCCACCTGGCTGCGCGGACCGAACCGCTGCTCGTATACGTACGCTGCCGAGGCGCCACCGTCGCTCTCCAGATCCACACCCAGTTCTACCACCCATTCGTCCTCCGGGTACGCCTTCTCGGTCAGCAGGGGCCGGGGCAGGTTGAGTTCGCCGCGCGGCCAGTTGTCGTCGGTGCATAGGGTGCGGATGTAACCCATCACGCGGCCCAGCTGCTCCTCGGTGAGGGCGCCCCGGAACGCCGGCATCATCTCGCTGAAGCCGCGGACGGGTCCGCCCTCGTGCGCTACCGCGATCCAGTCGCCATCGGGCTCGCGGGCGGCGAAGTCGCAGTCGGTGAAGTCCGGAACCTCCTCCTCGAAGGCGAGCAGGGAGGGCGGCAGGCCCGTGCCGTCGAGGCCGTGGCAGTTGGCGCAGGAAGCGGCGTAGATGACGTCGCCGGGGGCGTCGGCGAGGTCTTCGCCGTTGGCGGCGAGCGGGAGTTGGGCGGTGGCGGGACTGGCGACGGCGAGGGCGAACGTCGTGACGGCCGCGGTGGCCACGAGGGCGAGGCGCGGCCGGGTCGGGCGCACCCTCAGATCTTCTTCAGCAGCCACCTCAGGACTGCGCGCACGACGGTCTTGAGGATCTGGACCATGGCGTTGGTTCCTTCCGTTCGGTTCCTTCTCGTGAAGTGCCGGCGCCGAGCGCGCGGGAAACAAAGTGAGCATTACGGCACGCCCGCTGTCAAAGGTTCACTACGGGTCCAGCCCGGGGGGCTTGCCGTCGGTGCCGGGTCAGACAACCGCCAGTTCCGTCGTGATCTCGATGCATTTGTGCAGGGTCCGGTAGACGGGACACCGCATGGGGTGCAGGTCGAAGGCCCGTTGGACAGCCGCCGGGTCGGCGCCATCCGCCTGCAGCAGGTACTTCACATGTATGTGGCGAATGACCAGGACACCCTCCTCCTTGCCGACCTTCCCCTGCACGTCCGCCGTGAGCTTTCCGCCCGACGCATCGATCCCGCGTGCCTCCAGCACGCCTCCGAAGGTACCGACGAGTCAGCCGCCGGTAGCGGCGATCACGTAGTCGAGGGTGGTCGTGGTCTCGGTGACGATCCCGCTGACCCCGT
>VXMI01000113.1 GCA_009841165.1 Gemmatimonadota bacterium
ATTAGCGCCAGGCCCACCACCGCGCGATGGGTGCCGGCCCCCGCCCGGCCACCCTGGCGCCCCATTCGCGCGCATGGCCCGCCAGCCACCGTAGCGTCCCGCCGGGATCCTGGGCGAGGAACGAGCCGAGGACATACCGCCGCTCCCCCGCGCGGCACGCGAGCCCGGCCTCCTCCCCGAGCCGCACCAGGTCGTCGCGGAGCACGATCACCCCGGAGCGCACCGGCACCAGCAGGGAAGCCAGGAAGGCCGCGCCCCCCTCCTCGCGCGGGTCGGCAATCCCGGAAGCCGTCCGGAGCGCAGCCGGCAGATAGCTCGGAAACGCCGTCTCGGCCTCGAGCTGTGCCAGGGTCTCGCCAAGGAGCCCTGCCCACGCCTCGTAGAAGGGAGCGCCGCACGCTTCGAACGACACCAGGTACGGCGCAGTCCAGGACACGATGTGCTCCCAGAGCAGGGTGACCCGCGCCTCGGCCAGGAGGGCGGCGCGTGCCGGGTCGGATTCATCGCGCTGCCAGTGGTCGACTTCGGCCAGCAGCCCGAGCAGCGAGGCGAGGTGGTCGGTCTCGGCGGCGCCTGCCGGTCGGCGGGGGGCGGCCTCTTCGGCGGTTGCTGCCGCACGGGCGGACCCGCCGTCCAGGGCACCGTCCCCGATCCCCAGGGCTCGCCGAAACCCCGCGATCCGGTCCCGCGCCTCGCCTCCCATCATCCCTTCGGCACCCAGATATACGGAGGCGTACGGATACCGCTGGAACGCGACCACCGCGCCGTGGACCGACGGGTCAGGGACGGGCGGGAGGCCGAGCGCTTCCGCAATCCTCCGGTGTTCCGGCGCGGGGACCTCGATCAGGGAGCCGAGGGCTCGGAAGAGTTCCATGGAAGCCTGTAGGCCTCTCGGTCCGGCCGCACCGGACGCAGCAGCCACCAGGGGCGCCGGGTCCCGTCGGGTGAGTGCCGCGCCGCATGACGGGTGCGCCGCAGCCACTGCCGGAAGGTCTCGCGGGACTTTGCGGTGTCGACCGAGATGTCGCCGTAGCGGTCGTCGGGCTCCGCCTTCCCGACCCGCACGGCCTGATGCCAGCAGTGCGCGCCGGAGATGGGGTCGGGCTGAACCGGGAAGGTCATGTTCTGGTGCACGCCCACGTCGGTCCACCAGATACGCGAGGTATCGGGATCGGACGACCGGAACGGACCCGTGCCCTTCTTGAGCGACATCTCCCATCCGCTGCCTTCGCGACCAAGCGACACGGTCGCCATCGACTGGCGCGGGCCGTCCCCCGTCTTCCACCGCCCCATGTGATGCGAACACGCCACGACCCCGGGGTGAATCCCCTCGGTAACCCAGGCCTTCACGACGAAATGCCCGATCTGCGTCTCGACACGCACCAGGTCCCCCGTGCCCACCCCGATCCGGGCGGCGTCGACGGGATTCAGCCAGAGCGGGTTGGTATGCGCGATCTCGTTGAGCCATTTGGCGTTCGCGCTGCGGGTGTGGATCTGCACCGGCAGGCGGAATGTCGAGATGAGGCACATCTGCCCGGACTCCAGGGCATCGCGGTGCACGTGGCTGCGTATGTATCCCGGCACGGCCATCTCCGGCCAACCCCACTCGGCCAGCGTCCGGGACCAGAACTCGAGCCGTCCCGACGGGGTGGGGAAGCCCCGCCGCACCTCGCCATTGACCGCGACGCCCACCCGGCGGCGCCCCTCGGCGTCGCCGTCCAGCGGCGGGATCGGCACCACATTCGGCGATGGCGGCGCCGCGGCCCGCGTGTAGGCCCGCCCCGCCGCATCGACGTGGGTGTCCTCGAGTTCGGCCTCCGGGACACGCTGCTCGTAGACGGGCCCCACCGCCGCGCCGATCTCGAAGGCGCCGTAGCGCCGCATGTATTCGAGCGGCGACAATCCCTCCCGCACGGCTCGCTCCGGGAGGCCCGGGACGGAGTTTTCGAAGATCCACCCGTAGTACTCGTCCACGGTCAGCTTCTCCCCGGGCCGTTCCCGCGACTCGAAGAAGCGCCGGATGCCCCGTGAGCCGTCCGGGTCGATCCTCCACGTCAGCTCGATCCAGAACTCGTTTTCCTCCCACACGTCGCCAGGCGTGACATCGCGGGTGGACGACACCTCCTCGCCGAGCCGCTCGCGCGCCGCACGCAGTACCGGTTGGCGGAATCCGATCCAGAGGCCGTCGTACTGCTCGTACGAGGTCAGGTCGTGCCGCTCCGACGAATGGCCCATCGGCAGCACGTAGTCGGCGAAGAAGGCGGTCTCGTTCCAGGTCGGGGTGAGGGCGACGTGGAGTCCGATGCGCTCGGGGTCGGTGAGCATCTCGATCCACGAGAAGCCGTCGGGATTCGTCCAGACGGGGTTGTAGACCCGGGTGAAATAGACATCCAGACGCCCGCCTCTCTCGGCCGTCAGGTGGGGCAGGAGGAACGACATCTCCATCAGGCTCAGCGGATAGTCGGCCGGCCAGGTGAGTTCGTTCCAGCTCTCGGGGTGCCGCGGGGGCATGCGGATCGGACGCGGCACGAACTTGTTCCACGCGTTCGGGTAGGTTCCACCGGGGACCGCGACCGCGCCCATCAGCGCATTGAGAAGGAAGAGCGTCCGCGCCACCTGCCAGCCACCCAGGTTGCCCGCGGCAGCGCTCCGCCAGTTGTGGGTGGAGAGGCCGGTACCGGCGCCGGCCACGATCTCGGCGCAAGCCGCGATGGTCTCCGCGTCGACGCCGCTCTCCGCGGCCGCGAACTCGAAGGTGTATCCCTCGTAGAGGTTGTGCAGCACGCCCTGGAAGGCTTCGAAGGTGGATGGCTCGTCGGGGTGGTTTTCGGCCATGTACTCGGCCCAGTTCCACCACCGCTTCACGAACCCGGCGTTGTACCGGCGCGTCCGGATCAGGTGGTTGGCGATCGCAAGGAGCACCGCCGCTTCCGAGCCGGGATACGTCGACAGCCAGTGGTCGGCGTGCGTAGCCGTGTTGGAGAGCCGAGTGTCGAAAACGATCAGCTTCGCGCCCCGCTTCTTGCCCTCCATCACCCGTTGTGCGTGGGGGTTGAAGTAGTGCCCTGCCTCGAGATGGCTGCTGACCAGCAGGATCACGCGTGCGTTTTCGTGGTCCGGACTGGGCCGGTCCATCCCCATCCACAGGTGGTAGCCGGCCCGCGCGCCCGAGGAACAGATGTTGGTGTGGGAGTTGTGGCCGTCGACGCCCCAGGCGGCGAGCGTGCGCTCGGTGAAGCCGTCCTCGCCGGGACGCCCGACGTGGTACATGATCTCGCGATGCCGGTCCTCGTCGATGGCCGCCCGGATCCGCCCCGCGATGTCGTCCAGCGCCACGTCCCAGTCGACCGGCTCCCACCGTCCTTCCCCTCGCCCCCCTGCGCGCCTGAGCGGCGTGAGGATCCGGTCCGGATCGGTGAGCTGCGTCACCGTGGCCGGCCCCTTCGCGCAGTTGCGTCCGCGCGACCCCGGATGCTCGGGGTTCCCCTCGAACTTGCGCACCTCGAGAGTGTCGCGGTCCACGTACGCGAGCAGCCCGCACGCGGACTCGCAGTTGAAGCAGGTCGTCGGCACCAGCATGTAGCGTCGCTCGACCCTGTCCGGCCAGGCTTTCGAGTCGAGTTCGACCCAGTCGCTCCAGCGCTCCTTCGGTGGGAACGCGGCCAGGTGGACACGGCTGGCCCCCGGATAGAAGGTCTCCCCGCGCTCCTCGACCTCGCGTCGCGCAGCGGAGACGCGCCGGTTGAGGTCGTCGACGGTGGTTGCGGCGGATCCGGCACTCCCGGTTGCGGAACCGTTTCCGGGCGGGGCGCCGCCGCGTTGGCCGCGCGTCATGAAAGCGCCACCGACTGGCCCGCCTGCACGTAGGCGTGCTCGTACGCCAGCAGGGCGGCCAGCCCGATGGGCACCACGATCCAGCCGAGCCACGGAGCGGCCGCGCCGAGGAACGCGCCGAGAAGGCCCACGCGGAACCAGCCCCGGAACCGCCCGTGAGTCATCTCGCGCTCCGCAAGCCGGGCGTGGGCGGTGGGCGGTGGCATCAGGACTTCGCCCAGGATCATGAGGGCGTGAGCGGCGCTGCCCATCGCAAAAAATCGGAGGGCGGCGGACATCGCGCCGGCTCCCAGGGGTCCCGTGGCCGTGGGCAGAACCAGCACCGCCAGCACAACCGCGCCGGCCCCCGCCATGAACGCCTGGACGAGGAAGTGCACGGGGAGCAGGGGGTTCTGCCACATGTCCCGCGCCTTGGCCTGGCCGAAGAGGAAGGCGGTGTAGACCGCGGTGAGAATCGCGAGGGCACTGCCCGCGAAGCCGAGCCAGAGCGGCGGCGAAGAGCCCGTGAAGACCAACGCGAGGTGCGCCGCCAGCCCGGCACCGTAGCCGCCGATGATGAAGCCTCCGCGCACCAGCCAGCTCCGCCACTGGGGCCGCCGGAAGATCAGGTGGAACCGCGCGGGGTGTTCCAGATCCCAGATCAGGACCGCTCCCGTCAGCGCCAGAAACACACCGGCCACGATCGGCGCGACGAACATCCACAGCGTGCTGGACGCGGTGATGGCCCCCGTGAGAAGCAGGAGGAACGGCGCTAGGTACGCACCCGCGGCGATGGATTTGGTCCAGGTATAGAGCGACACGCGGAAATCCCACGGCGCGCGGTGCGGGATGTCGTAGCTGAGCACCGCCGCCGCGGACGAGTTCCAGGGTCCCGGGTGCCCGGCCGGCACCCCGTGGTCCACCTCGCCCTGCTCGCTCCACATGAACAGCCCGCCAGCCGGCCTTTGCGCGGCCAGCGGGTCGAGCGTGACCTGGTCGCCTCCCTTGTAGTACAGCTTCGGCCTGGTCTCCTTCTCCGGCCGCCGCACCGCCACCGGATCGCGGTTGATGATCTTCGCGACCTGCGACGTCGGGTCGTTCATGTCTCCCACGAGCAGCGCCTCGGTCGGACAGACGACCACGCACGCCGGTTCGAGCCCGATGTCGAGGCGGTGCGCACAGAAGTTGCACTTCTCGGCCGAATGGTCCTCGGGATTGATGAAGATCGCGTCATACGGACAGGCTGCGATGCAGGCCTTGCACCCGATGCAGGCGCTCTTGTCGAAGTCGACGATCCCGTCCGCCCGCTTGAACATCGCCGAGGTCGGACACGCGCTCACGCACGGCGGGGCCTCGCACTGATTGCAGCGCGTCACCTGGAACGAGCGCCTGGCCTGCGGAAACGCCCCGGTGTCGACGTACTTCACATACGTGCGCGTGACCGAAAGCGGAACCTCGTTCTCGGACTTGCAGGCCGTGGTGCAGGCGTGGCAGCCGATGCAGCGGGTCTGGTCGACGACTTTCGCCCAGGCCGGACGGCGGGTTGAAGTGGCGGGTTCGGATTCGACGGACACGTGAAGTGTGCGAGCCTCGCTGGGTTGGTCGGTTGCCGACGTGACCCTTCACAATAGACGCAGGCACGGAATGGGAACAGGTGACCCGCCGGAACCCGCGTGGACAGAGCATGCCCGCCGCGGCTCGCGTGGAATCGGGTATCCGAAGCGGGCTTCCCGCCATAGCATTCATGAGGGTCCACGACGAATCCGAACCCGGTTGCGCGCGCCCTGCGACGCATCCAGGTCGTGCAACTGCGCTCAGCGCTCTGGAAATGTCATGAAAACATTACAAAATGTCGTGTCATCTTTACATTCTCGTGCTCCTGAGCTTGGCTCTGCCCTACTCCTCGGGCGGATGGACCGGCCATGGACTCCCGCAACGAGTGAATGCCGGCAATGAAGGCGTGCCTGTTCGCGGGCGATCGCCTCGTCCTTGCCGAAGGGGCCGCGGACCTGCCTTCGCTGGACGAAGCGAAGGGGTGGGAAGGAGGGCAGGCCGAGTGGTTCCGGGTTGCCGGGCGCGCAGAATCCGTGATGGCTGCCCGGTTGAGCGGGCGCTGGAAGCCCGTGCCGGGCGTAAGGGCGATGGGGCTTCGCGCGGTGCTTCCCCTGCTGCCCGAGCCGTCACTCTCACTCGTCCTCACGGCGGCGCACCTTGTCCGCTGGCGCCGTACATCCCGCTACTGCGGAGTGTGCGGCACGGCGACCGGGCAGTCGCCCAGGCACCAGGCCATGCTGTGCCCGTCGTGCGGCCACCTCGCCTTCCCGAAGGTGTCGCCCGCCGTGATCGTCCAGGTGACGCAAGGCCCCGAGATCCTGCTGGGCCGGTCGCGCCGCCACCCGCACGGCTCGTATTCTGTGCTCGCCGGGTTCGTGGACCCGGGAGAGAGCCTCGAGGACGCCGTGCGGCGGGAGATCGAGGAGGAGTCGGGGATCCGTGTGCGGGACATCCGCTATTTCGGCAGCCAGCCGTGGCCCTTCCCCGACTCGCTCATGGTGGGGTTCACGGCCACCTACGACAGAGGGAAGCTGCAGAACCGCGACGACGAACTGGAGGACGTGGGGTGGTTCACGGCCGACGCGCTACCCCCGGTGCCGCCCCCATACAGCATCGCCCGGGCTCTGATCGACGACTTCGCCCGGCGGAATGGCGTGGACCCGGCCTCGGTGCCGACCTGGAAGGTCGGGGGGCGGCCGCGTTGAAGGGGCCATCCCCGGCACGCACCGCACGCGTTACAGTTAGGGATCCCACCACAGTCGCCCGTTGCCCCCGAGAAGACCATGAACAGACCGACCCGCATCGCCGGTGCAGCCGGGCCGCTCGCAGCGCTCCTCGCCGCCGTCGCGTGCGCCACCACCCCCGCCGGACCGCCGCCCTTCGATCCTGTGGGCAGCTACGAATACACCGCTGTCGTCGAGGGTCAGCCCCTGTCGGGGACCATGACGATCGAGGAGGTGGAGGAAGGCTATGAGGGGACGATCCTCAGCGCCGCCTTCCCCCCGATACCGATCACGTCGGTGACCGTGGAGGGACAGGCCGGTACGATCGAGGCCGCCGGACCCGGTGGGCCGCTGATCGTCGAGTTCACGGTGGCGGATGACGTGATACAGGGCATGTGGTCGATGGGCCTGGAGGGTGGAGACTTCACGGCGACGAAGACGGGCTGAGATACCGAAGCACGACCAGGGCGATCGCCCTGGCCCCGTCGATCAGGTCCTGCACCGCGATGGACTCGTTCTCGCAGTGCGCTTCGCCGATGTCTCCGGGGCCGAAGAGCACCCCCGGCGTGCGCCCCGTGTTCACCAGGTGGCGCAGGTCCGAGCCGTAGGGCACGCCGACCACCTCCCCGCCGCCCACACCCAGATCCCGGGCCGCACTCCTTGCCACCGAGACGATCCGGGCGTCGGCGGCCGTCTCGCAGGGCGCGAACTGACCGCCCCACCATTCCACCCGCGCAGGGTTGCGGCGCAGGTATTCGTCCCGGCCGCAGCGGGCGGCCACACGGGCCTCCAGAGCGGCGCGGGCGGCGCGCACGTCCTCCTGTACGGCCACGCCGAAACGGCCCTCTCCGCGCACCGATTCCGGCACCGACGACGCCCATTCACCGCCCTGCACCGTCCCGATGCAGATCGGATAGGGCACCGGATAGGCCGCCAGCCGCGGGTCGTCGGCCGCCGCGTTGCGTTCGGCCTCGAAGTCCACGAGATCCTCGTACAGGAGCATGAACTTCTCCAGCGCGCTCACGCCCTCGTGGCGCAGGGCCCCGTGCGCGGCGCGCCCCGGCACGGTCAGGCGAAAGTTGAGTGCCCCGGCCTGGGCCGCCGCCACCTCGAGCCCGGTCGGCTCCAGCACGATGGCACCGTCGCCCACATGTCCCCGCAGGACGGCCGCGAGCGTGCCGAGGCCGCCGTCCTCCTCGCCGACGACCGAGTGGAGGCACAGGGAGCCGCGCAGCGGGATCCGCGAATCCAGGACGGCCTTCACCCCCGCGAGGCCCGCGACGAGCGGTCCCTTCATGTCGAGCACGCCACGGCCGTACACACGCCGCCGGGCGCGCTCCGACGGGCGGGACGGGTCCTCCCGCAGGGCCATCTCGAAGGGCGGTGTGGTCCACCTTCCCTCGTCGCCGGGCGGCACCACGTCGACGTGCCCGTTCAGGACCAGCGCCGGGCCGAGGTCTCCGCTCTCCTCCTCCCAACAACCCACCACGCCGAGAGGATCCTCGCGAACGATTTCGCTCGCGTATTCGGGGTGACGCGAGAGTTCGGCCTCGTCGATCTCCCAGACGTCGAGCGTGAGGCCCAGGCCGTCGAGCACCTCGGCGACATACTCCTGGGCGGGGCGCTCGCGGCCCTGCCAGCTGGGGATCGCGACCAGGCCGCCGAGCGTTCGGAGCAGCCAGTCCCCGTCGACGCGGTCCAGCACGGCCCTTTCGGCGGGCCGCAACGGTGTCCGCGGCGGGTTCGCGGTCACGCGGCGACGCGACCTACGGCGACTCCGAGAACCTCATCGCCCACAGCCCCGAATTGATGTCGGCGAACCAGACCAGGTCGCGATGGGGCATCACGCTCCAGGCACCCGGCGAGTTGGGAATGAAGCCCACCGGGTCGAACGCCTTGTAGACCGAAATCTCGCGGCCCTGCGTGTAGAGGTTGCCCATCAGCTCGCCCGAAACGTCCACCAGCCGCATGCCCCCCTCGTAGTAGGCCTGGTAGAGGACGTCGTTCTCGACCCAGATGTTGTGCGTCCCGAACTCCGACACCTCGTAGCGTGCGACCATCTTCGGGTTCTCCGGATCGTCGAAGTCGATGACCTGGATGTAGCCCCAGCTGGCCCGCGGGTAGCCGCCCCGCCCCGTCTCGGGATCGTACTTCTGGCGGAAGTCGGGGCCGACGCCTTCCCACGCCATCCCCTCGCGCGTCAGGATCTCGTCGCCGATGAAGACGTAGAACTTGCCCGCCGACTCGGAGTGGTAGGGGAACACCGCGTGCGTGGCGCCGGTCGGCACCGGGTAGTTGGTCACGAACACGGGGTTCTCGATCGTGCCGCCCCAGCGCCCGTTGCCCACGTCGACGACGACCAGCCCGGACCCCCACTCGGCCGAATATGCGATCCCGTCGTGGACCCACACGTCGTGGACGCGGCTGTTCGGATGGTCGTATTCGGAGACCTGTTTCGGGTTGTAGATGTCGCTGACATCGAGGATTACGTACTTGTCGCCGTTGGAGAGGGCGAAGAGGTGGTCGTTGGTCGGGAAGGCGTTGTGGACGCCGCCGGTCAGCCCCTCGGTGTATTCGGCGGCGATGACCGGGTGGGCCGGATCGGCGAGGTCGAGGATCACCACGCCGTTCCTCCGGTTCGACGCGCCCTCGCGCGTGAGGGACGCGTACCGCCCGTCGGGCGACACCTTCACGTCGTTGACGGACCGTGCGTCGACCTGAATGGAATCGGTCTTGATGACGTTGTCGGGGTCGGTGACGTCGAACACGAAGCCATGCCCGTCCGACTGCTTCGCGCCGACCAGCGCATAGTCCCGGCCGTCGACGCCGGTGAATACCCAGAAGTCGGTGCTGTAGACGCGCTCCTGGCGACCGCGACCCACGATCTCCATCGGGCGGACGACCTCGCGCGGCACGGCCTCGAAGCTGCGCGTGGCGCGGAGCCCGCCGGACCGCGCCACCACCGTGAACTCGCCGGGAACGTCGGCCACGATCTTCCCGTCCGCGATCTGGCCCGGGGCGGGCGGTGCGATCACCCCCGTGGCCGGCAGGTAGCTGTGGCTCCACTCGACCGGGGCCTCCTCGATGGCGCGCCCTTCGGCGTCGCGCACGATCGCGGTGAAGGTCTGCACGTCGCCGGTGCGCACGACTCCGTCCGCCGCGCCGCCCACGATCTCCAGCGCGGTTCCGGTGAACGGCCGCACGTCACCGTCCACGCCGCCGGTCACGCCCTCGAATGCGGCCTCGATGCGAACCGGGCCCGGCGCCAGGCCGCGCACGTGTCCGAAGGCGTCGACCTCGGCGCGGGCGGGGTCGCTGGTCCGCCAGGCGAACTCGGCGCCGGGGCGCATGGTGCCGTCCTCGTGCCGGGCGGTGGCGCGGTGCGTCACCGCGCTGCCCTCGAAGACCGGACCCGGGCGCGCCACCTCGACGCGCACGACGGGCGGCCAGTCCACCACGACCGGCACGGCCAGCTGCAGCGGTGCGCCGCCTGGCCCGGGCCGCACCGTGGTGACCACGATCTCCCATTCTCCGACTTCCAGCGCGGTGACGGTGGTCTGGGTGGCGCCATCGGTCGCGGTACCGCCCTCCACCGAGAGCGCACGGCGCGCCCCCGCAACGCGCACCGCTTCGTCCACCGCCCGTCCCTCGCCGTCGAGCGCCCGGATGGTCAGGGTGGTGCTGGCGCCGCGCTCGATCACGAGGCTGGGCGGGTCGGCTTCCAACCGTGAAGCGGTCTGTGCGGCCAGGGCGGGGCCGGCCGGCCAACCGAGGTCCGAAAACAACGGCGCAATGGCAACGAACCCGGTGGTCGCCACGGCCCGTAGGACGAAGCTGTGGGAGAAGCATGACATGTCGTGAATCCCTCCGTGGGCGCGAACACGTACGAGCAACATGAATATCTCGATATGTCTCTTTACATCTCGATATGTCGCCATTAGTGTTCGTGATCGTCCCGGACAACATCGGGAGCGAATCGCAAATCGGAAAGAGCGGCGCGGTCCGCCGGCCGACTGAAACCCACGACTTCACTGGAGACTTCACAATGAGGTTCGACGACTACTTCGACTTCGACAACCTGCCCTGGCCCTTCGGCACCTCCGATCGGCGCGGTCGCCGGCGCCACCGTCGGCGGGCCCGGTGGAGGTGGTTCGAGCGGGGAGACCTCAAGTTCGCCATCCTGGCGCTCATAGCGGAAAAGCCGATGCACGGCTACGAGGTCATGCAGGCGCTGGAGGAGGAATCCGCGGGCAGCTACAAGGCGAGCCCGGGGTCCGTCTACCCTACCCTGCAGCTGCTCGAAGATCAGGGACACCTGACCTCGGAGGACTACGGCGGCAAGAAGGTCTACTCGATCACCGACTCGGGTCGCGCCTTTCTCAACGAGAATCGCGACCACGTCAAGCGGATCTTCGACCGCGTCTCGCAGTTCGGCGACCGCCTGGGCAAGGACATGGCCGCACTGACGCGCAGGCTCTCGCGGCTGACACGCACGACCTTCCAGGGCGCCGTCAGCTGGTTCGAGGACGACCAGCTGTTCAGCGACATGAAGGCGGTGCTGGACCGCGCGGTGAAGGACATGGACGCTGCGTGGGACGCCGCCAGGGAGCGGCGGCGTGCGGCCAGGGCGGAAGCGGATTCCGGGGAGAGCGCCGAATCCTGAGTCAGGCCTTCAGGACGGCCCGCTCCAAAGCCTCCGCATGTACCGCTCGGGTGCCCGCAGGAAGTCCCTGAACAGACCGACTCCATCGAGCGCGTCGTAGGAAACCTCCCGGAGCGGCGAACTGTCGAAGCTGTAGATCGTCGCTCCGGGCACGGCCATGAGCACCGGTGAATGCGTTGCGATGACGAACTGCGCCCCCTGCCCGACCATATCGGACATCATCGCGACGAAGCCCAACTGACTCTGGGGCGATAGCGCCGCTTCCGGCTCGTCCAGCAGGTAGAGCCCCTCCGGAACGAAGCGTGACGCAAAGAGGCGCAGGAAACTCTCGCCGTGGGAATTTGCGTCCAGGTCTTCACCGTACCTCGACCGCATCGCGGCAAGCGATCCGGCAGCCGGTCCCTTCGCCAGCGTCCTGGCCAACTCGGACCGGCCCTGGTACTGGCGGTCGACTTCTTCGAGCCGCGCCTCCATCTGCACCCGCAGCGTGCCCAGGCGCTGGATGAACCCGAAAAAGTCCTCCGCGCGCATGAAGAATCCCCGGTGCGTCCGTTTGCTCCAAACAGCGACCATTCGCTTCGCGAGCAGTCGCTGGCTTGCGAGGGAATCGTCGGACGCTGCATCGGTCCCACCTACCGTGGGCAGGTTCGTGGCGATCGCCAGCGCCTCGAGCAGTGTCGACTTCCCCGACCCGTTCTCGCCGGCAAGGAACGTCACCGGCCCGGGCAGGGGCATTTCGCGCAGCCTTTGCAGCGCGGGAATGCTGAACGGAAACGTGTCCCGCTCCGAAACCGGAGGATCCTTCAGGCGGATTGCGGTCAGCAAATCATGTCGAGGCGAATGGGTTCCGGATCTGGTGCGGCGGCGAACGGACCCACGCTTCGTCGCCGGGGGCACGCAACATTACGCCGAACCGCCTTGTCCCGCACGGGGCTGCGCTGCATGATGGCAGTCCGTCACACTCGCAACGACTCGACGAAGGCACCCGGCATGACCACTTCGCGCACACTCGCCACAGCAGTTCTGGCTTTCGCCCTGGCGGTAGCCGTTCCCGTCCGGTTTTCCCCACCGGCACACGCCCAGGAAGCAACGGGCACCAGCGCCGACGGCGCCACCGACGACCGCTGGACTCCCGCGCTCAGCATGCAGTACCTCGGCGTGTCGGGGGTCGCAATCTCTCCCGATGGCTCGAGGGTCGCCTACGTGGTCCGGGAGCCTCTCATGGAAGGCGAGCAGTCCGAGTACCTGAGCCACATCTGGATGGCCGCCGCCGACGGGAGCCGCAACATCCGGTTCACCCAGGGCGAATCATCCGCCTCCAGCCCCGCTTTCTCACCGGACGGGGAGTGGCTGGCCTTCACAACCGGACGGTCCGGCAGCAATCAGATCTGGGTGATACCGCTGACGGGCGGCGAGGCCCGCCAGGTCACCGACGCCAAGGCCGGGGTCGGACAGTTCCGCTGGTCGCCCGACGGCGACGCCTTCGCCTTCGTCATGCGCGACCCGCAGACGGAGGAGGAAGAGGAGGCCGCCAGGGAGAAGCGCGACGTCATCCTGGTCGACCAGCACTTCAAGTACGGCCACATCTACTCGGTTCCCTTCGACCCGAGCGCCACCGGGACGGCCGAAGCGACCCGGCTGACCGAGGGGGATTTCCACGTGACCGGCTTCGACTGGGCGCCCGACGGCGAGCGCCTCGTCTTCGCCCACCAGGCCGACCCCCGGATCAACACCGGGCGCCTGTCCGGCGACATCGCGCTCGTGGGCGCCGATGGCGGAGAGGTGACCCAACTGGTGACCGGCGACGGTATCGAGACCTCGCCACGCTGGTCGCCTGACGGCTCACTCATCGCCTATGCCTCCTCCGGCAGCCAGCCCGAACCCATCGGTCTCGCCGACCTCTACGTCGTGGATCCAGCGACCGGCGCCACCCGGATGTTGCCCGAGACCCCCAACCGAAGCGTCTTCATCCTGGGATGGTCTGACGACTCGGGCGAGG
This sequence comes from Gemmatimonadota bacterium, assembly GCA_009841165.1. Classification (GTDB taxonomy): domain Bacteria; phylum Gemmatimonadota; class Gemmatimonadetes; order Longimicrobiales; family Gaopeijiaceae; genus Bin94. Next base: position 13,253 of record VXMI01000113.1, read on the forward strand.
TGTTCCTCAGCGAATTCCTCGGGACCACGCGGCATTTGATCGCCGTGCCTGTCGATGGCGGCGCCATCCGCCAGCTCACCGAGGGCGACGGCTTCGTGGGTTCCGCCGCGGTGGCGGCCGCCAACGGCATGATGGCCCTCACCTGGGAGACCAGCGACGACCCCGGCGAAGTCTACATAACCGGGATGGACGCCTTCGCGCCCCGACGCATCAGCGCGGTCAACACCGACGCCCCGCGCCCCGCGATGGGCCGCACCGAACTGCTCGCATGGGAAGCGCCGGACGGCACTCCGGTCGAGGGCCTGCTGACCTACCCCGTAGGGTACGAAGCGGGCACTCGCGTGCCGCTCATCCTGAACGTCCACGGCGGTCCTTCGGGAGTGTTCGCGCAGTCCTTCACCGGCGCGCCGAGCATCTACATGATCCAGTACTTCGCCCAGGAGGGGATGGCCGTGCTGCGTCCGAACCCCCGCGGCAGCACCGGTTACGGCAAGGAGTTCCGCTACGCCAACTTCATGGACTGGGGCTACGGCGACCTGTCCGACCTGCTGGCGGGTGTGGACGAAGTCATCGAGATGGGGGTCGCCCACCCCGACAGCCTGCTCCTGATGGGGTGGAGCTACGGCGGCTACATGACATCGTTCGCCGTGACCCAGACCGATCGGTTCCGCGCCGCGTCGATGGGTGCCGGGCTCCCCAACCTCGTGAGCATGGTGACCACCACGGACATCGGCGACTACCTCGTCGGCCATATGGGGGGCGAGTACTTCGACGACTACGAGACCTACGAGAAGCACTCGGCCATCTACCACATCAGCAACGTCACGACGCCGACACAGGTCATCCACGGGGCGCAGGACCTGAGGGTACCGTTCGCGCAGGGTCAGGAGTTCTTCAATTCGCTCCGGCGGCTTGGAGTCGACACCGAAATGGTCGTCTATCCCCGCACTCCACACGGTCCCACCGAGCCGAAGTTCCTGATGGACGTGTCGGAACGGATACTGGTCTGGTTCAACAAGTATCTAAGGGGTCCGCGACCGGCGGCGGAGTAGCAGGCGGGCGCGGCGGCCCGAATCAGCTCACCGGCCTGCGCACCGGCCCGCGCAACCACCGCCCCGGCTTCTCCCCCGTCAGCCCGCCGCTGCGGATCACCGGCACCCCGTTCACGAGCAGGTCGGTGATCCCCACGCTGTACTGGTGCGGGTCCGAGAAGGTCGCGCGGTCCGCGATCACGTCCGGGTCGAACACCGCGACGTCCGCGCGCATCCCTTCGGCGATCACTCCCATGTCATCGCGTCCCAGCCAACGGGCCGGCATCGACGTCATCTTCATCACGGCCTCCTCGAGCGTGATGACTCCCAGCTCGCGCACATAGCGCGCCAGCACCCGCGGGAACGCGCCATAGCTGCGTGGGTGCGGGTAGCCGATCCCGTAGCCAACCGCGTCCCCGTCCGTCTCGATCATCGCCAGCGGATGCTGCATGATCCGGATCACGTCCCCCTCGTCCATGGCGTGGTAGATCGCGCTGAAGCCGCCCTGGAGCTGCAGCTCGATCGCGAGCTGGATCCCCGTCTCCAGGTCGTTCGGGAGGCCGCGGTCGGCGGCGTAGTCGGCGAGCGTCCTGCCGTTCCAGGACTCGTCGGAGCCCAGCACCCGGAACTGGATCCGCGACATGTCGGCACCGACCCGGTCGGTCATGATGATGCGCCGCATGTCCTCCTCCATGCGCGCCCGCGTCTCCGGATCGGCAACCCGGGCCGCGAAGTCCTCGGGACCGCCGGCCAGCGCCCACTGCGGGAACAGGATGGCGGAACTCGTACTCGAGGCCGCGTACGGATACAGGTCGTGCGTGACGGTCAGCCCGGCCGCGTTGGCCGAGTCGATCATCGCCAGACTCCTCTCGCTCCAGCCCCACTGCCCGGCTCCGGAAGCCTTGTGGTGATTGATCTGGGCCGGGATGTCCGCCTCCTCCGCGATCCGGATCACTTCGGCCACCGACTCGAGCAGCCCGCTCGCCTCGTTTCGCATGTGGCTCACGTAGATGCCGCCGTGCGCCGACGCGACCTTCGCCAGCTCGATGACCTCCTCGGTCTCGGCGAAGTTGGCGGGCACGTACAGGAGCCCCGTCGAAAGCCCGAGCGCCCCCTCGCGCATCGACTGGTCGACCAGCGCCCGCATCTCGTCGAGCTCGGCGGGCGTGGGCGCGCGGTTCTCCATGCCCATCACCTGCTTGCGCGTCCACGTGTGACCCGCGAAGAACCCCACGTTCGGCGCCATCGTCAGCCCCGAGGCGAACTCCTCCAGCGGCCACGGCTGGTCGCCGGAGTGGAGCGACACGATCAGCGAGGTGATCCCCTGCCGCAGGAAGTTCTCGGCCAGCGGGTACTCCGCGATCGTCTGCTGGACGTGCGAATGGTTGTCGATGAACCCGGGCGTGACGACCTGGCCGGTGGCATCGATTACCGTGGCCGCCAGGGACGGGTCAATGGGTGTCCGGGACACAAGCGCGATGCGTCCGTCGACAACGGCGACATCGGCGCGGAAACGGTCGGCTCCGGTCCCGTCCACCACGGTGCCTCCGGCGATAAGCACGTCGTAGCTCTGGGCCGCCGTTGGCGCGTGCAGCGCGGCGGCGACGGTCGCAGCCAGGATGAGGGTGAGGGCAGGTTTCATGTGTCCTCCGGAGCGGTGTGACCAGGGGTGGAATCCACGTAATCTCGGGGTTACACATCCATCATGCGAATCGCGACCTGGAACGTGAACTCGGTGAAGGCCCGGGAGGCGCGTGTCCTGGGGTGGCTGCGCCAGCACTGCCCCGACGCGCTCGGTCTGCAGGAACTGAAGACGACGGACGATCAATACCCGGCCGATGCGGTGCGCGGCGAGGGGTACGACTCGGCGGTGTTCGGCCAGAAGGCGTTCAACGGCGTGGCGCTGGTCAGTCCGCACCTGATCGGCGACGTTCGCATGGGGTTGGAAGACGACGATCCGCAGGCACGGCTGATCGCGGGCGTGGTGCGCGGCGTGACCGTCTACTCGGCGTACTTCCCGAACGGGCGCACGGTGGGATCGGAAGCGTACGACTACAAGCTCTCGTGGATGGCCCGGTTGCTCGAGTTGCTGGAGAGCCGCCACGACCCGGGCGACCCGGTCGTGTTGACGGGGGACTTCAACGTCGCCCCCGACGACCTGGACGCGGCAGACCCCGTGAAATGGGCGCCGAGCGTGCTGTGCCATCCTTCGGTACGCGAGGCGCTGGAGCGGATCCGTGCGTGGGGCTTCGTCGATGTCGTGCGCAAGCACAATCCGGAAGGCCAGCTGTACAGCTGGTGGGACTACCGCCGGCTCGCCTTTCCACGAAACGACGGCTTGCGGATCGACCACATCTTCGCCACCTCGCCCGTAGCAGAGTCCTCGACTGGAGCCTGGGTCGACCGCAATCAGCGCAAGGGGCGCAAGACCGACATCCCCTCGGACCACGCGCCGGTGGTGGCCGACTTCGACCTGTAACCGCCGTGGGGAGGGTTGGAACCGGCGGGAACCGGCGGAACCTTTGCGGTACCGGGCGGTATACAATTACGTTGCATCCGGGTGCCGACCCGGACCCTGCCGCCATACCGACGGGAACACGGAGGACGCAATGACCTCGAGACGGGCACGAAACAACCGGCATCGGCGAGGCGTGGTCATCGGCATCGGTGTGTCGGCTGCCCTGCACGGGTTGGTCTTCGGAGCACTGCGCTTTCAGACCGCCGAGATTGCCGGGGCCTCGGATTCGGCCAGCCCGGGCGAGGAACCCGCTCTCTTCGACGTCGCCATGGAAATCGTGGAGATTCGGGAGGTCCCCGAGGTCGAACCGGAGGTGGTGGCATCCGATCGTCCCGTCATCACCTCCCCGGCGCCCCTGGACATACCCGAGCCCGCCTCGGCAAGTATGGCGGCGGCCTCCGCCTCCGCCGCGGAAATCGCGGCGATCACCCCGGCCGATCTGCTGGCCGCGACCGCCCTGACCAGCCCCAGCCGATCCATTCAACCGCGCTTTGCGGTGGCACGTGAAATCGGAGGCGCTCGGCAGGAGATCGGGGCCCTCGATCCGCACGCCGGCCACGACCACGGCGACGAAGAGGAAGAGGGCGAGGGCTTCTGGCAAAAACTGGGGCTCGCCTGGGGCAAGGTCCCGATGGGAAGTGGGGGCGGGAAGATATGCAAGCCGCCGAAGCCGGTGGTGGTGGTGCGCCAGGAGGCCATGACGCGCTAGGGACGCGTAACGGCCGGCTTCGAACGCATTCAATCTTCTCCGGGCGGACGCCTAAGCGCCTCCAGATCCTCCAGCTTCCGCGGCCAGTCCTGCCGCAGCAGCCTCGACAGCGCCCGGTCGGCGAGTAGCCGTCCCCCGGTCTGACACTCGGGGCAGTAGTTGGTCTCGCGCGTTGCATAGACGATGCGCTGGATCGGGGTGCCGCACTGGCTGCACGGTTCGCCGTACTTGCCGTGGGCGCTCATGGCCGGGTGAAAGGCGGTCACCTTCGTGGGGAAGTCCGTGCCTGCCTCGTCGATCAGGCGCGCCGACCACTCCTCCAGCGAAGTTCGGATCGCCGCGTGCAAGCGCGCGATCTCCTCGCCGGTCAGCCGCGATGTGAGCTTGACGGGCGACAGGCGCGCCCGCAGCAGGATCTCGTCGGAATGCGCGTTGCCGATCCCGGACACGATGCGAGGGTCCGTGAGGGCCCGCTTGAGGGTACGGTTTTCGCGGCGGAGCGCGGCGGCGAAGTCGTGTGTGGCCGCCTCCAGCGGCTCGATCCCCCCGGGGTCGAGGGCGCGCAGGGCATGGACACCGCGCACCAGGTGCAGGGAGGCGCGCTTGTGGCTGCTCGCTTCGGTGAGGAGCAGGGTGCCGTGCGCGAAGTCGAAGGCCGCGTGTCCCAGCTTGCGGTGGATCGGGGCGCGCGGCTTCCGCCACTGGAACCGGCCCGCGATCATGAGGTGGACGACGAGGAACAGGTCGTCATCGAGGCCGAATACGATGCGCTTGCCCAGCCGCGACAGGGACGTGACCCGCCTGCCGTGAGCGTGCGCGATGGGAGGGTCGAAGCTCTTCAGGAGCGAGGGCGACCGGATCCGCACGGCTTCCAGCCTCTCGTCCAGGATGCGCGCACGCAGGGCGTGGAGGTAGAGCGAGACCTCGGGGTACTCGGGCACGGCCGGCTACCTCTCGCGGTTGAGGTCGTACCGCATGATCCGGCCATGAGGCCCGGCCCGATCCTGCTCGGCCGCGTATACCGCGCCCGGCACGGTGGTGGGCACCGCCGCGTCGAGCCGCTCCATGTCCCGGCGTCCCAGCCGCACGGCGCCTGGGTCGACCGTGAGGCCACGGCGGCTCAGCCCGACGATGACCGCCGCGACGGCCGCCTGGCCGAGTGCATACGCCGCCGCGACATCGGCCATCTCCGCACCCTCCCGCGCGGCGATGTCGCCGAGCACGGCCCGGGCGCGCCGCAGCACCGTGGCGCCGCCGACCTCGTCGGCGATCAGGCGGTACTTGGTGAGCGACCGGGACTCCGGCCCCGTCGACGCCGAGAGCAGCCCCCCCGCCAGCGTGCCGTAGCAGAGAAGCGCCACGCCGCTGTCCATGCAGAACGCTTCGAGTCCCGCCAGCGGCCGGCGGTCCAGCAGCGACAGCTGCACCTGGTTGCTGACCACCGGTATGCCCGCGTCAAGCAAAGTGCCCAGGGCGTCCGGGTCGAGGTTCGTGACCCCGATGTGGCGGACAACCCCCTCCTCGCGCAGCTCCGCCAGCCATTCCGCGGCCTGGATCCACCCCGGCACGGCACGATCCCACCAGTAGTACTGGACCAGTTCGAGCGCGTCGACGCCGAGTCGGTCCCGGGACCGCTCCACAATGCCCCGTACGTACCCGCGATCTATACGCGGCAGAACGCCGAGATCCGGCACGAACTTGGTGTGCACGACGACCTTTTCCCGGGTGACGCCCCGGCTCGCCATCCACTCGCCGAGCAGCGCCTCCACGCCGGTGTAGATGTCGGCGCAGTCCAGGTACAGAGGGCCCGGCTGCGCCGCGGCTACATCGAGGGCGGCGAAGGCGCGGTCGCGGCCCCATCCGGGTCCATGGCCGCGCGACAGCTGCCAGCAGCCGCGGATCACGCCCGAGGCCGGGGGCTGCCATCGCGGCCGCGGTGCGTTCACGGGAGCGGAACGCGCGTCACGTCCCCGTGCCGGAACGTCGTCACGCCGGTGCGGGTGATCCGGAAGCGCCCGCCGCAGTGTGGGTCCGGGCACGCCACCTCGGCGTCCGTGGTCATCCAGTCGTTCGGTGCGGTGCGGCGCTGCTTGGCAGGGAGCAGGGGAAGGAGCGCGGCCAGCGGATAGATGGGGAAGCTCTGGCCCGCCGGGAGCGAGAGATTCTCGCCCCTGAGTTCGAAGTAGTCCCCCTCGCGGTGATCGCACACCATCTCCTTTTCGCCGGCGACCACCTCGACCCGCAGGTCGTAGAGTTCGAAAGCGTCGGAATCTGCCATCTCGTCTTCTCTCCTCCGAGCAAGTGCCCCCACACGCACAATGCGTCGTCCAGGCGACGGCCTGCCGACTGGACCGCGGCGGGCCGATCCCCGACAATACACGATCTCGCAGCCTCCCGCGCACCCACCGACACCACACCTGGCGACCTTGACCGGCCTAGCCCCATCCCCCACAACCCCGCTCCGCTTTCGTTTCGGCCTCGCGGGTGCGTGCGTCCCCGTACTCGTATTCGCCGCCGGGGCCGCATGGCTCGGCTTCTCCGGAGCCCCCGACGAGCGCGGCCTGTGGCCGGTGCTCATCGCGGCGCTGGGGACCGGGCTGGTGCTCGCACGGAGTGCCTCCGACTACAGCGCGGCCGCCATCCGAGGAATGTCGAGGCGCATCGTCATGCTCATGGTGATGGCCTGGCTGCTGGCAGGGATCTTCTCGGTGCTGTTGCGCGAGGCGGGGCTCGTGGACGCCCTGGTGTGGGCCGGGGCCGAACTGGGCCTGCGCGGCGGCGGGTTCGTGCTGCTCGCGTTCCTTGTCGCGGTCCTCTTCTCCACGGCCACGGGCACGAGCCTGGGGACGATTCTCATCTGTGCTCCGCTGCTCTACCCCGCCGCCGGCGCCCTCGAGGCAAGCCCGATGGTGCTGATCGGGGCGATCCTCGCGGGAGCCACGTTCGGAGACAACGTCTCGCCGGTGTCCGACACCACCATCGCGTCGGCCAGCAGCCAGCGTGCCCCGATGGGGGGCGTCGTGCGCTCGCGTCTGCGGTATGCGCTGCCCGCCGCGGCCGCCGCCGCGCTGGCACTGCTTGTCTTCGGGGGTGCGGACACGGCGCCGCAGACCGGCCAGCTCGCCCCTGGCGCCGATCCCGCCATGGGCGCGGCCGGCGGCGGCGCACTCTCGGGCGACCCCGCCGCGTTGCCGATGCTGCTGGCGCCCCTTGCCGCGTTCATCATGCTCTTTCGCGGCAAGGGCCTGGTGGAGAGCCTCTTCACCGGGGTCGCCGCGGCGGTCGTCGTCGCGCTGGCCACGGGACTCGTTTCGGCGGCCGACCTGATCCACATCGATGCAGCCGCCTTCCGGGCCCAGGGACTGATCCTGGACGGCATGGAGGGGGCCGTCGGCATCGTGGTCTTCACCATCCTGCTCATGGGGATCGTGGGCGCGGCACAGGAGGCGGGGATCCTGGACCGGCTGGCGCAGGACGGGACGGAGGCCGTGGAAGGCCGGACGGGCTCGCCGGATACCCGCCGCCGTGCCGAGCTGCGCATCTTCGGCGCAACCAGCGTGGCCGTGGTGCTGACCACCCACTCCGTGATGGCGATTCTCGCGGTGGGGGACCTGGTGAGGCGAACGGGCCGGGCCGCCGGGATCGGGCGCTTCCGCCGCGCCAACCTGCTCGACATGACCGTCTGCACCTACCCCTTCCTCCTCCCCTTCTTCATCCCTACCATTCTTGCGTCTTCGGCCACCGCCGCCGGCGAGCCCTACGGCGTCCCGCGCGTATCGGCGCTCGACGCAGGCATGGCGAACGCCTACTCGTGGGCGCTCCTTGCGGTTCTTCTGATCGCCATCCTGACCGGGTTCGGGCGGTCGGAGGCGGACGCGACGCGGGACCCGGATCGATAGCCACAACCTACGGAATCACCACCCCACCCATGATCATTCGTCCCAGAGTGCGCGGCTTCGTCTGCGTCACCACCCACCCCACCGGTTGCGCGCGCAACGTGGCCGCCCAGATCGCCCACGCGGAGACCGAAGCCCTCGCCGGCCCCATGGTGGACCCCCCGCGCTCGGTGCTCGTGCTGGGCTCGTCGACGAGCTACGGGCTGGGGTCCCGGATCGCGCTGGCGTTCGGCGGCCGCGCCGCCAGCTTCGGCGTCTTCCTGGACCGGCCGCCCCGACCGAAGCGCCCCGGAACCGCCGGGTGGTACAACACGGCAGCCTTCGAGGCCGCCGCCGCCGAGCGCGGGCTCCAGTCGGCCTGCTACAACGGCGACGCGTTTTCGAACGAGGCCAGGGACGAGGTCGTGGCCGCGCTGCGTCGCGACTTTCCCCCGGTCGACTGTGTGGTCAACTCGCTGGCGGCCCCGCGTCGGACCCATCCGGACACCGGCCGAACGTTCACCTCGGTCCTCAAACCCATCGGAGCACCCTACAGCTCGAAGACTCTCAACACCGACCGCGCCGAGGTCACCGGCATCGAACTCGAGCCGGCCACGCCCGACGAGGTCGACGCCACCGTGGCGGTCATGGGCGGCGACGACTGGCGGCGCTGGATGGACGCGCTCCGCGACGGAGGCATGCTCGCGCCCCGTTGCCGCACCATCGCCTACAGCTACATCGGTCCCGAACTGACCTGGCCGATCTATCGCGACGGGACCATCGGACAGGCCAAGGCCGACCTCCACCGGACCGCCCGCGAACTCGACCGCGAGCTGGCTCCGGCGGGCGGCGGCGCACACATCGGGATCATGAAGGGGGTGGTCACGCAGGCTAGCGCGGCCATTCCGGTCGTCTCGCTGTACATCTCCATCCTGTTTCGGATCATGAAGGAGAAGGGCGACCACGAGGGCCCCATGGAGCAGGCCATGCGTCTCTTCGGCCGCAAGGTGTACGGTGCGGAGGGAGTCGTGAGCGATCCGCACGGCTTCATTCGTCTCGACGATCTCGAGATGAAGCCCGGCACCCAGGAGGCGGTGCGGCGCGCCTGGGACGCGATCACCACGGAGACGCTCCCCGACCTCGCCGACTTCGACGGCTACCGCACCGAGTTCCTCCGGCTCTTCGGCTTCGAGGTGCCCGGCGTGGACTACGGCGCCGACGTCGACCCCATGGTCGAGATTCCGACGCTGGTCGGCGGCTGAGCGCGGCGCGTCCGGCATGCCCCCACGCATCAGGCCCACCCCGGAGCAGCTCGACCGGCTCGCCCGGAGTGATCCCCCGCTCGGGGCGGCCATGTCGCGCCTCACGGCCTACCCCGGCTTCCCGCACGGCGTGCTGGCGCGCGGCTCCCACTTCCAGGCGATCGCGCGCTCGGTCACTTTCCAGCAGCTGGCGGGCGCCGCGGCCCGGACCATCTACGGCCGCGTGTGCGAGCTGACCCCGGGCGAGCGCTTCCCCACCGCGTCCGAGTGCCTGGCGCTCCCCGACGAGGCCTTCCGCGGCGCGGGGTTGTCGGCCGCGAAGACCCGCGCGATCAAGGATCTGGCCGGGAAGTGCGCGGACGGGTCGGTGCGGCTGCGCGCCGTGGGGCGCATGAGCGACGCCGAGATCGTCGAGATGCTGACCGCGGTGTGGGGGATCGGGGAGTGGACCGCGCAGATGTTCCTCATCTTCCGGCTCGGCCGCCTCGACGTGATGCCGGCGGGCGACCTGGGCGTGCGCGAAGGGGTGCGGATCCTGGACGGTCTGGACGAGCGGCCCACGCAAAAAGCGGTCCTGGAGCGCGCCGAAGTGTGGCGGCCGCTGCGTTCGGTGGCGACCTGGGTAATGTACCGGCTGTGCGACGAGTCCTGACCCGGCGCCTCGACACTCCGGTGGGCGAGATGGTGGCCGGAGCCAACGACGAAGGCATCTGTCTGCTCGAATTCGCCCACCGCAGGACCTTCGCTGAGCAGGTGGGCCAGGTGGAACGGCACGTCGGTGCAGTCTCGCCGGGATCGCACCCGTATCTCGACACGCTCGAGAGCCAGCTCGGCGAGTACTTTCGCGGCGCGCGCCAGAGCTTCGACGTTCCGCTCGTGCTCGCCGGCACCCCCTTCCAGGAACGCGTCTGGCGCGTCCTGCTCGAGATTCCCTACGGCACCACCATCAGCTACGCCGAACTCGCCCGTCGCGTGGGCTCGATCGGGGGTTCACGCGCGGTCGGGCGCGCGAACGGCGACAACCGAATCGCGATCGTGGTGCCGTGCCACCGCGTGATCCGGGCCGACGGTGACCTGGGTGGCTACGGGGGCGGGCTTTCGCGCAAGCGACGGCTGCTGGATCTGGAGGCGGGCGGCGCGCAGGCGAATCTGTTCGAGCAGTAGTCCCGGGGATCAGGCCGAGGTCCGGGCCCGCCTGCCCGCGCCAACGCTATCCGTCCATCACCGTCCGGGGTTCCGAAGATGCGGCGACCCGCGCACCCGGCAACGCGGCGAGAATCGCCGCCGTCACGAACACCACGGCGATCGCCAGAAAGAGCGGTCCACTGAAGATCCCGACCCCCGGAGGCCCCACCGCCCCCACGATCAGCATGGTCAGCCAGAGTCCCATGCCCACGCCCACGGCACCGATGCGAAACGCCTCGCGCAGCACCATCCGGCGCAGCGCCCGCGGACCGGCCCCCAGCGCCGACCTGATCCCCATCTCCCGCCGGCGCGAACGCACGTGCGCCCGCAGCGCACCTACCATTCCGGCCAAAGCGACGACCGCCGCCACGACTCCCGCGACGCGCGAGCCGCTCCCCAGCCAGCCGGCGGTTCCGTACACGCGCTCGAGTTCGTCGCTGGCGGGCTTGAATCCGGCGACGACCAGTTCGGGCACGGGCAGTTCGGCCAGCACCGTGCGGACGATCTCGAGCGAGTCCTCGACGCCCGCGTCCGGCGGGGCGCTCACGCCGGCGACCAGTTCGATCTGCGCTGGTGGGTGTTGCAGAGCGGAGTAGTAGACGGCATACCTCGACCCGGACGCTCCCAGGCCTCTCCCGGACGAGTCTCGCACCACGCCGACCACCTCGTGCCACGCGGCACCCGGCCCACCGATCGACACGCCCCTTCCCACCACGGGAGGATCGTGGAAACGGGCCCGCGCGTAGGCCTCGTTGATCACGACTTCGCCCACCGCCGCATCGGCCGTGAATCCGCCCCCGGCAACGAACGACAGGCCGCGCTCGGCAAAGAACCCCGGCATCACCGCATGGTGCTTGACGCGCGCCGACTGCACCGGGACGGGCATGCCGCCGATGGAGCAGGCGCCGCACTCGTTGAGGGCCATCACTTCGGGACCGCGGCCGATCCAGGAACCCGGCGTACCCAGGCTCTCCGCGGCGAGTCCGGAGGCATCGCCCAGCGCGTCGAGTGCCGACTCGAAAAGCGCGGCGCGCCGCAAGGGATCGCGCGCCGAGTCGCCGACGGGGGAGAGCAGCCCGACGACGGATCGCGCGGCGCCCTGTCCCGCCCCGCCTGGCGCATCGATCCCCGGCTGCGCCCCGCCCGCCGCCACAAGCAGTCCCGATCCCGCGAGGATCGAGACGGTAATGCAAAGCTGCAGCGTTACGAGAACGACCCGGCCAAACTGCCGCGGGCGCGGATCCGTGCTGTGCTGACTCTCGGCCTCCTGCGTGAGCGCCCGGCCGCGCTGGTAGAGCGCCATCACCGGGACCACGGCGATCCCGAGCACGAGAGCGGCGACCAGAACCACCACCACCGCAAACGGCCAGGCCGACGGATGGGCCAGGAGAGTGCCGGGCGGGGCGCCGAGCGCCATCAGCGCGACGGCCGCGCCGCAGAGCAACGCCCCCAGCACCACCGCAGTCCCGACGCGCCGCACCCAACGCCGCGCGGCCGCCCCCACCAGCCACGACGGAGGCGCCCCGAGCATGACCTCGATCACCCGCCGCCCCTGCAGCGACAGATTCTCGGCCGCGATCAAGCCGAGCACGGTGGTCAGGACGGTGAGCGACGAAAGCAGCAGCAGCGCCAGCGCGGTCCCCGCAAGGCGATCGAGATCGGTCACCTCCGCCCTCCCCGCAGGCCGGTCGGCACCCGGAAGCCCGGCCAGTTCCACGGTCGGCGTCACCTCGGTGCCGATCACGTGGAAGGAATCGCCTCCGCCTCCGTACAGGAATGCCGCGGCCAGCAACAGCGCCACCAGCGCGGCGCAACTCCCGATGGCGGTCCGGTACAATGGCATGGCGAGTCCCGGGGTGTAGGTTAGGGCACCCATGAAAGTACCCCTGCTGGACCTCGCCGCGCAGTACGCCTTGATCAAGCCCGAGGTCGATGCGGCACTCGACCGTGTGGTGGCTTCCCAGCGCTTCGTGCTGGGCCCGGTGGTGCAGGCGTGCGAAGAAGCGGTCGCGGACTACGTTGGGAGCGCCCACGGGATCGGAGTGTCATCGGGCACGGACGCGCTGCTGGTGGCGCTCATGGCCGAGGACATCGGGCCCGGCGACGAGGTCGTCACGACGCCCTTCTCCTTCTTCGCCACGGCGGGCGCCATTTCCCGGGTCGGCGCCACGCCCGTCTTCGTGGACATCGACCCGGCGACCTTCAACATCGACCCCGCCCTGATCGAGGACCGTATAACGGCGCGGACGCGCGCGATCCTCCCCGTCCACCTCTTCGGCCAGATGGCCGGGATGGCCCCGATCATGGAAATCGCGCGGCACCACGGCCTGGCCGTCATCGAGGACGCCGCCCAGGCGATCGGCGCCCATCACGACGGTCACACCGCCGGCTCGGTCGGCCACTACGGGTGCTTCTCCTTCTACCCCACCAAGAACCTCAGCGGCTACGGCGATGGCGGGATGGTCGTCACGGACGACCCCGCGCGGGCCGAAAAGCTGCGTGCCCTGCGCGTCCACGGCGAAACCACGCGGTACCACCACCGCTTCGTCGGCGGCAACTTCCGCCTCGACGCCCTCCAGGCCGCCGTCATCCACACCAAACTCTCGCACCTGGACCGCTGGACCGACGCCCGCATCGCCAACGCGGCGCTCTACCGCCGCCTCCTGGGCGACACCGCCGCCGCGCGGGCCGAGTCCGCCGCCACCCTCGTCCTGCCCCGCGTCGTCACCGAGCGGCACGTCTTCAACCAGTTCGTCGTCCGCGTCGCCGACCGCGACCGCGTGCAAGGGCGCCTGACGGCCGCCGGCATCGGCACCGCCATCTACTACCCGGTGCCGCTACACCTGCAGGAGTGCTTCGCCGAACTCGGCTACCGGGCGGGCGACCTTCCCAACGCCGAGCGCGCCGCGAACGAAGTCCTCGCGCTGCCGATCTTCCCCGAATTGACGGCCGGACAGATCCGGCATGTGGCGCAGAATATGGTTGATATCGTATTTTATGGGTGAAAATCGATTCTGTGGCAAGACTAGACTGGTCACCCATAAGTAGAAGGAGATACCAATATGTCGACGGCTAACCGCCCGGACCCCGGACACCCCGACACCGAGCGCATCGTGATCGACGAGTCAGGCCGGCTCGTGGTTCCCGCGCGCTTCCGCAAGGCACTCGGGATACGTGGGCGCGAGACCGTCGTTGTGGGGATGGTGGGCGACAGCCTGCGGGTACGCACCGTTGACGGGGCACTGGAGCGACTGCAGCGCATTGCCCGGCGCAAAGGAACCGACGCCACGAGCTCCGTCGACGCCTTCCTCGCCGAGCGGCGTGTCGAACCGGAGAGGGAGTAGCGTGGCCACCAGCCTTCTGGACGCGTCGGCGATCCTGGCGGCCCTGTATGACGAGCCGGGTTGCGACCGGGTCCACGAAGCGCTCCGCGCGGGAGCGGCCATGTCGACGGTGAACGTGGCCGAGGTCTCCGCCCACCTTCGCGCGCATGACTGGCGGTCCGATCAGGTGAAAGACGTATTCGAGGACCTGGGCATCGACGTCTTGCCCTTCGACCGCGCAACCGCTCTCCTCAGCGGTGCCTACCGTCCCCGCACCCTCAACCTTGGGCTGGGCCTGGGTGACAGAGCCTGCCTGGCCACGGCCCGCCGGCAGCGTCTTCCCGTCCTGACAGCGGACCGTGCGTGGGGGCGGGTCAAGCTCAGAGGCGTGAGGGTCGTCCTCATTCGCTGACATACCCCCATAGGAGCCACCCATGGAACGCCGTGAGTTCATCGGCACCGCCGTCGCCGCAGGCGCCACCGCGGGCGCCGCCGCCACATCCGCAGCTCCCCTGGCAGCCGAAATCACCGGGCCACGCGCCGCGGACCCACCCGCCGCCACCCCAGCAGCCCAGCAGCCCATCGTCATCGACGGCCTCAGCCCCTCGACCCTCAACGACGAGTACGTCGGCCTGGTCCAGCAGGCCGGCGTGACCGGCTGGCACAAGACGCTTTCCGAGATCCACTCCTTCGCCGACGCGTGGCGCTACGTCGACGAGAACCCCGACAGGATCCTCATCGCCACTACCGCCGCCGACCTCGAGCGCGCCCAGGCCGAGGGCAAGGTCGGGTTCATGCTCGGCTGGCAGACCGCGACGCCGCTGGGCGACAAATCGGGCCAGGGGCTCTTCGTGGGCGACCAGATTCCCGCCCACACCACCGCGCTCCGCGCCTACTATCACCTCGGCCTGCGCTTCGTCAACCTGACCTACAACACGGTCAACGCCTTCGGCGCCGGCTGCGTCGAACCGCACCTCGGGATCACGCAGGCGGGCCGACGCCTGGTCGAGGAGATCCACGGCCTGGGCATCATCCTGGACATCGGCGGGCACACGGGCGAACAGACCAGCCTCGACGCGATCGCCATGTCCGAGGGCGTCCCGATCGTCTGCACGCACACCAACGTGGCCGCCCTATGCGACAATCCGCGCAACACCAGCGACCGCGTCTTCGAGGCCATCGCCGGCTCGGGTGGCGTCATCGGCCTGTCCGCGATCAACGACTTCGTGGCCCGCAACCGCGCCGACCGCAGCGTCCGCTCCACCCCGCAGGTTGGCATCGATGTCCTGCTCGACCATTTTGACTATCTGAAGCGTCTGGTCGGGCCGGACCATGTCGGAATCGGCGCAGATTTCACCTGGGGGCGCCAGGGCGGCATCGACCCCGACATCGTGCTCTTTGGCCGCGAGATGGCCAGCGAGCAGACCCCGATCAACTACGTCCGCGGATTCGAGGTCATCACCGACCTCCCGAACCTGGTCGACGGCCTGCGCGCCCGCGGCTGGACGCAGGAGGAGATCGACAAGGTCTGCGGACTCAACTGGATGCGCGTCTACCGCCAGGTATGGGGAGGCTAGAAGGATGAGAAACAAGCACGACGGAACCCTCGCGGCCAACCGCCCGCACGTGGCCGGTGGTTCCCGCAGGCGCGCCTGCATGAGGCCGGCCCTTGGGCACGGTGGGCTCGCCGTGCTCCTGGCGGCCGTCT
>VXMI01000223.1 GCA_009841165.1 Gemmatimonadota bacterium
CCACCGCGATCGTGCCCTTGCGCGGGTAGAGCCCGAAGAGCTTGGCGGCGTTGGTAGAGGTCACCGCCACGAAACGCTGCTCAGAGATGCGCCCCTGGACGACCCCCTCGGAATAGAGCATCGGCCGTACCACCTGGAGGTTGTTCAGGCCGGCCCGGTGACGGGAGATGGTCTGCGACGGGTCCAACTTGTCCTCGCGCAGATGGGCGACATGATCCGTGGCCAGCACGTCCACCGATCCGCTGGCGATGCCCGCCCACAGCGCGTCCTGGTCACGCTGCTCTCGGAGCGGCGGCTGTCCCACGTACAGCCCGCGGTCGGGGCCTTCGAAGCGCTCGCGCGTAAAGTGGAGGTAGATGGGGCGGGTCTCGACGAAGACGCTGAGCCCGCGGTCCCGGGCGTCCTGCAGCACCCGCAGCGCGCCTTCGGAGGAGACGTGAACCGCGTAGATGGGCGCCCCGACGGCCTCGGCCATGGCGACCGCACGCTGGCTGGCCACCACCTCGGCGAGCACCGGACGGCTGTCCGGAAAGTACTCGAGCGAGGTGCGCCCGGCGGCCGTCAGCTCGCCGACCGCGTGGGCAAGGATGGGCCAGTCCTCGCAGTGCACCATGGTCAGGATGCCGTTGCGCCCAGCCGCGTCGATGGTCGCCATGTAGTCGGGCACGGCAGCGTCGAACACGGTCCACACCATGAAGATCTTGGTGCTGGTCTGGCCGGTCTCGGCGGCCAGGGTGGCCATCTGGCCTGCCTGGGTTTCGGGAGTGATGCCCGCGTGCAGGATGACGTCCGCGATCGCCTGCTCGCGGATGAGCGCCGCCTCGCGCTCAATGGCCTGGGCGAGCGTCCGTCCCTCGGTCGAGCCGGGCCGCCAGTACCCGCTGCTGCTCGTGTTCCAAGCGAAGTTCGAGATGGTGGTGATGCCTCCCGCGAGCGCCGCCTGCGACCCGGTACGGTAGTCGTCGCGGGTGCTTCCCCCAAGGTGAACGTGCGGATCCACCCCACCCGGCATGACCAGCAACCCGGTTGCATCGATCGCGCGGGCGCCGGCCCCCGCCGCCAATCCGGTCCCGATCTCAACGATGGTCCCATCCCGCACCCGTACGTCCGCGTCGAATCGTCCCTCCGAGGTGACCACCGTGCCCCCGCTGATGAGGATCTCCTGGGCGGCGAGGTCGGGTGCCAACGCTTCCGCCGCCAAAAGGCCGGCCAGGAGGGTGGGGAGAGCCATTCTCGGCGAGGGGACGGTGCCGATGCGGGAGGGGAGGCTCGGCAGGCGGGTCATGGCGTCCTCCTGGGTCGGCGGGTCGGCGGGTCGGCGATGACGGACACCATAGCCGGGCCATTCGACGGACCGCCAGCGGCTGCTGGGCAGCTCGGTCACTCCGCCATGTACTTCTCCGATGCCGGGACGCGATGTCGGAGGACGACTCAGCCAGTTGCGGCCTTCGCGATCGCGGCGGTGTTCGCGATCAACCAGGCGGACGCGGCGCACAGCTGCAGCCAGTCCCCGGGTGAGCTGATCCCGGACACGAGCACGCTGGCGATCCAGCACAGGCTGGCGGCCGTTTGGCCGACCCGCTCGACACGCAACGCCCGCTTCATTCGCCTGCGCTTCGGAGCCACGGGCGCCGGGGCGTCCGCACGGTCGATCAGCATACGCACTCCTGTCCGCAGCAGGAAAGATCTTCGAGGTACATGCCCCACGTCCTGTACATCTCAAGCCCCTCGGCGGGCAGGCCCAGCGAGGTCGCGATCGCCTTGGCGACGACCGCGAACCGCTGCCGGTACTTGTATATGAAGCAGAATATGTGCTTATCGTGCCGCACGGACGCCCCGCACAGATAGATCCCGGGGACGATCGTCGACTCGTCGTGCTTGTTGAGTAGCGGGAATCCGTCTTCCCGTGACTCGAAGTGGTCCATCACGAGCGGATGGCTGCCCGCGAAACCACCCGCGAGGAGGGGTTGCACGGGCGTGTGAAAGAGCAGCCCGTCGTCCGTGGCGACCTCGAATCCGGCGTAGGAGGTAGCCACAGCGGTGACTGTAGTGTCGGGAAAGAGCTCCACGTGCTCCGCGTACGAGGGGCGTCGTGTGCGCTCGAGCGAGAAGGTGGAAAGCGCGACGCTGGGATCGGAGCTCTCGGACGCCCAGGGACGCCCCCGGTCGAAGAGGCGCACCCGCCTGCCTCGCTCGGCCAGGTGGCTGGCGACGTCCACGCCGCTCTCGTAGCCGCCAACGACGATGAAATCGTCCCCGTCCAGCTCGGCGTAGCTGGGGAGCAGCGCCGTGTGCAGGCACAGCTCGCTGCCCTCGAAGTCGTGCAAGCGCGGGTACTGGAAGTCGCCTGCAGCCCAAATGACGTGCCGGGCCCGCACATGTCCGGCCGTCGTTTCGACTACGAACTCGTCGCCGCGCCGGTCGATCCAGAGCACATCGACGCCCTCCTGGATCGGCAACTCGAAGTGCCTGGCGATCGCCTTGAGGAAAGCCGCATACTCACGCCCCGTGGGGTGTTCGACCCCCAGCGTCACGGCGGCCGAGGTCCCGATCACGACAGAGTTCAGGTCGAGCATACCGACCGAATTCGTCGGGAACGAAGGTGTGATGAAGCGGGTCTCGGCCGGCCACCGGGCGAACGAGGCGCCCACCGAGTGGCGTTCGAGCACGACGAAGTTCTCGATCCCCGCGTGCCCGAGCGCGACCGACACGCCCACACCGGCGGCCCCCGCACCGACGATGACCACATCCAACAGGTCGTCCGGGGCCTGAGTGTTCATCGGGCCACCTGGTCGACCATCCGGAGCTCGGGGAAAGGGTTCGGACGTCCCGCCCAGAAGCGGCTGTCGGCGGCGGCAAGGGCGGCGTCGAGCAAACATGCATCGAGTCGCGCGCGTACTGCGGCCTCGTCCATCTGCTGACCGATGAAGACGAGTGCCTGGTGACGATCGCCGTACCGGGGGTGCCAACTCTCCTGCTGGTCCGGTCGCTCTCCGTTCGGGTGCTCCCAGTACTCCCTCGGCATCGCGGCCCACCACATGCCCATGGCGTTGACGGAGCTCACGCCTCCGGCCTGCGTCCACTCGTATGCAACCCTGTGATCGGCGGCGACCCAGAAGAAGCCCTTCGACCGCAGCACGCCGCGCCAGTTCTCGTCGTCGTTCAGAAACGCCCAGAGCTTCTCCGCATCGAACGGTGCCGAAGTCCGGTAGGTGAAGCTCGAGATCCCGTACTCCTCCGTCTCGGGCGCGTGGTCTCCATCGAGCTCGCGGATCCATCCAGCGGAGCTTTCCGCCTTCTCGTAGTCGAACAGGCCCGTGTCGAGCACGCGCTCGAGCGGCACCCGCCCATGTGTCGCCGCGTGAATCTCCGCGCCGGGGTTGAGCGTGCGCAGAATGGCCTCGACCTCACGCGCATGGTCGTCGGTGACGAGATCGAGCTTGTTGAGCACGATGATGTCCGCGAACTCGACCTGATCGATCAGCAGGTCGGTGACCGTCCGCCCGTCCTCCTCGCCCAACGACTCACCGCGGTCCTGCAGCGCCTCGGCGGCGTTGTAGTCCTTCAGAAAACTCGCGGCGTCTACGACGGTTACCATCGTGTCGAGACGCGAGATGTCGCCGAGGCTCACACCGTACTCGTCCTCGAAGGTGAAGGTCTGGGCGACCGGGATGGGTTCCGAAATCCCCGTGGACTCGATCAGCAGGTAGTCGAAACGCCTCTCTCGGGCCAGCCGGGAGACTTCGGCGAGGAGGTCCTCCCGTAGCGTGCAGCAGATGCAGCCGTTCGTCATTTCGACGAGCGTCTCCTCGGTCCGCGAGAGCTGGGCACCTCCACGTTCCACGAGGGCCGCGTCGATGTTGACCTCGCTCATGTCGTTCACGATGACCGCGACCCGGCGTCCCTCCCGATTGTTCAGAACCTCATTGAGGAGGGTGGTCTTCCCGGCTCCGAGGAAGCCGGACAACACCGTGACGGGAAGACGCTCGTCACGGGTAACGGTGTTTGGTTCGCTGCTCATCGGCCTTACCTTTTGCGGCACTTCACAGGTGCGGGGTGCCGCAGGGCGGATGGTGCCGCACGACTTGGGCGTGCGTGCCCGCTTCTGCAAGCGGCTTGCGAGTAGGAAAATACGCAAGTGGCTTGCATGTGCAAGTGCTTGTCCCTAGCGTTTTCGGACGTCAGTTCTGCCGCGCAAAGGGAAGGTCCATGCGAATCACGAAGGACGAGGCCCGTCGCAAGCTGCGCGCGCACGGTCTGCGCGTAACTGCGCCGCGCGTTGCGGTGCTCGGCATCCTGGCGGACGCCCGGAGTCCGGTATCCTTCACGCAGGTGCTTGACCTGCTCGGCGACGCGGACTGGGATCAGGCGACGATCTATCGCAACCTGGTCAAGTTGCGTGAGGCCGGCCTCGCCCCCGTGGTAAGTCGGATGGACGGTATCGATCGATACGCGCTGGCGGGAGACCACGAAGACGGCCATCGGCACCCGCACTTCCTGTGCGAGGACTGCGGCCGGGTGGCCTGTCTGAAGGAGGAACTCACTGCGGCGTTGTCGATCGATGGGCGGTGGGCCGAGTCGATCCGTGGCGCCATGGTGCAGCTACTCGGCCACTGCCCGGACTGTCTCGCCCAACCCGATATCTGAGATCCGTCAGGCCAGTTGGGTGCAGCCGATCCTCCAGATGGGCGCCGGGGAGATTATCCACGCACTGCTAGCCTGACGACGAGCCGAACTCGACATGGACGCTGTACCAATCGAAGTTCTGTCCCCTGGCGTCGAGGGTAACGGGCTTCGACTCCTGGGCGTTGAGACTGGTTCTCGGCGTCGGGCCTAGTTCGGTGCCGTTGGACAGGTGGATCTCCACGCGCACGTCGGAGACCGGCGAGTTGGTAGTGTTGGTCGCGGTGCCGTTGAACCGCTGGCTTGACGAGTCGTAGCTCAGGATCAGTGTAACGCCGCTGCGGGTCTCGGTCGCGGTCTCGTCGGGATTCCACCGCGTGCCCGACTCGCCGGCCTCGGTGAGGCTGTCGGCACAGGCGCTGAGCATGATCATGAGAGCCAGGACCACCGCGCTGCCGTGGGTTTTGTGCCTTGTCATTGGTCTTCCCTTTGTGTTGTTGTAGAGGTAGCGCTCCGCGCACCGGAGCCGGGAGAACGCTCCCGTCGGTCGCGGAGTTCATGCTCGCCCGCCTCCCCGTGTTCCCGCGGCCACGCACCCTCAAGGGCGCGCCGCTCCTCGTGGGACCGGTCGGCGCCGGGCGCCACCGCTGGAGCGAGCAACGGAGTGAGGATCAGAAGGCCCGCCAGGCTCACATGGCGCCATCGGCCGGATGGTGTTCGGGGCGAGCGATTCCCGGTCATCAGACGCCGGACACGGAGCTCCAACTGCGAGCGGCGTCTGCCGATGCAGGGGACCGGGCTGTGTCGGTCGCGCGGCACGACCCACCGGGCCACTTCCGTCAGGCAGCTCGCCATGGCGAAGTGGTCGCCGGCGTGGCTGGCCGCCCAGTCGTCGCACAGTTCTTCGGCGGCGAGTCGTACATCGCGCACGGCCAGCCGCAAGAGAGGTTGGAAGAAGAACACGGCCTGGAGGACGTGCAGGATGGCCAACCGGATCGTGTCGCGGCGAAGATGGTGCGCGACCTCGTGACCGAGGAGGGCGCGGAGCTCCTCCTCGTCGAGTTCATGGAGCGCGCGCACTGGCACGCATATCTCGCGACGGGCGCCCACGCCCAGCGCAACCGGCGAGCCCAGGTTGTGGCTCTCCGTGAGGCGCGGCGGCGGGTTCAGGGATGCGGTTCCGGCGAGTGTGGATAATGCACCTTTGGCCCGCGGATCGGTGACCGGCTCGCGATCGCGAAGGCGCCCCCGCAGCCTCCCCATCCGAACGAAATGGAGGGCGAGCAGGCCACCGGCGAGGACGAGCCACAGTACACCAGCGGAAGCCACCCAGCTGGCGCTGGCCGCGTCGTCCTCGCCGTGCGCTTCTTCACGCCCGAGCAGGGAAACGGAAACTGCCCCATCCCCGCGGCCCGGTTCTCCTTCGGACCCGTGCTCTCCGCCGGCAATGAACGAGGGCACGGGAAGCCGCCAAATCGCCGAATTCGGCGAGATCAGCGCGTGGGCCGTGGGAGTGATCAGGCTGGCGGCCAGCGCCAGGTACCAAATCGTCTCTCTCAGACGTGCGTGGATGCCGGGGAAGAAACACAGGCTCAGCCAGGCTAGCCCGCACCACAGGGTGCTGTGGACCGCGAACGTCAGGAGCCAAGGAGTCATTTCGTTCCCTCTTTCCGCTTTCTCGAGATGATCTCCCCGAGTTCCTCCAGGTCCCCGGCGTCGATCTCACCGGATCGCACCAGGTGGTTGACGAGGGCCGCGCTGTCGCCGGAGAACAAGCGCCGCACGAACTCTGCGACCATTCCCTGGCGAACGTCCGCCTCCTCGATCGCGGGCCGGTAGATGAACTGCCGACCGTTCGTCCGATGCTCCACGCATCCGTACTCCTCGAGCTTGCGGAGCATGGTCTTTATGGTTGTGACGGCGAGTCCGCGCTCTTCCAGGAGCGCCCTGTGAACCTCGATGGCCGGAGCCTCGCCGCGCTTCCACAGGACTCGCATGATCGCGAGCTGCAGGTCTCCGAGTTGCCGCTTCCGCTTCATCAGTGGTCTCCGTGTATCAGGGACTGATCGATTACCGAGGTAGTTACTACCCGGGTAGTCATTCGGAAGTTCCTTGCGGGCGCCCCTACCGCGACCTCGCTGCCAGAGCGACCTCGAAGGCGTGCATCTCGCCGCGCAGGATCTGGAGCTGGTTGTAAGCCGGCCGGTAGGACGCGTCGCGCGGCCGGGCGCCCTCCCTACCGCCGTGCTCGCCGCCACCCTCGGTGCTTCCTTCCCGGCCGCCGTGCTCGCCGGCGCCTTCGCCACCCTTCTCTCCACCAATGCCATGGCCCTCTTCGACGCCGGCTTCGGGGTGACTCACCCAGGCGCTGAACTCGTTGCCGAAGGCACCCAGTTCCACTGGCACGGTCTGGCCTGGACCCAGGTCGATGCGCTTCGTCGGCCCGAGTTCCGTCCCGTTGTCCAGGTGGACCTCGACGCGCACCTGCGTAAGTGTCCGCGCGGTGGTGTTCGTTACCGTACCGACGAACACCTGTGCCGCGGGGTGGAACTGCAGCACCAGACGAGCGCCGTTGCCGAAGAGCTGGTCCTGCCTGGTCATCTTCGGCAGGTAGGCGCTCCCCTCCTCACCCGTTCGCCCGTGCGCGCGTTGCTCTCGACCGGCGTGCTCGGCACCATCACCGCCTTCTCCTCGGCCGCCGTGCTCGCCACTGCCCTCGGCACCCGCATGGCTGTCTGACCGACCCGCTCGCGACCCTGCTGCGTAGGCGCCGAGCCCTGCCGCCAGACGCAGCTCACGCAACTCGGCGCGGAGCTGTCTCACGAGATCGTACAGCATATCCCCGTCCGCGCTCACCTGCGCCTGCTGCCGTTCCTGCATGCTCGGCGCGACGGCCGGTTGGCCATCGACGGACTCGTAGAGGCCGAGCCATCCGACACCGAGCACTATCAGCCCAATTCTTGTGATCTTCATCTTCGTTCTCCCATGGAATCGGGTAGCGCACCAAGGCGTCGCTGCGCCTCCTGGACGACTACCGCACTAGTTGACTACTCTGATAGTCTAAGGAGACCGAAAAAGTTCCACAAGGCTGTGCGGGCCCGACCAGGGGTCGTGTCGCCCCCTCGATGCGAGTCGGTCATCGAGAGGCAACAGCGGCAGGATCATCGACGGGGAAGGGACCCCGGCCGCTGACGCGAACGGTCAACCAGGTACCTCGATGTCGATCTCACGTGCCGCCGTTTCGAAGTGGCGCACATTCCAGGTGATGATCGTCCTGGCGCCTGCCTTTAGCGCGCATCCCGCGATGAGCATGTCGTAAGTCTGCCCGCCGATCACACCCCGCCGCTGAGCTCGGCGCAACGCACGCCAGACCTCGGTTGCGGTCAGCTGCACGACTGGCGTCCCCCGCCAGTTCGCTTCCAGCAGCGCGATCGCGTCCTCCGATCGCAGACGGTTGGGCGGGGGTAGCCGGGTGAGGACAGCATACGCTTCGGCCAACGAATGCGCGGCAAGCACCAGTTCTTCACCGGCGCCTTCCCGTCGCTCGAGCTCGGCAACGGTCCGCCCATGATGCTCGTGCCAGGAACAGACCGCCGCGACAAGGACGGAGGTGTCGCAGAGGTATCGAGTCACCCGGCGGGTTGACCCTTGCTCGCGGACGAGGCGCGGGTGCGGAGGCTGGCAGTCGTGTCATCGACCTCCGCTGCCGTCAACGCCGGGCGTCCCTCTCGCGGAACCGCAACCACGATGGATCCACGTCGTTTGAGGGTGACGTCCATCGGTACCGGCTCGATCTCGATGCGGCCGTCTGAGACCCGGAATCGCACGCGGGTTCCCGGCCGCAACCGGCTTGCTTCGCGAACCGCTTTCGGCACGACCAGGCGACCTGCCTTGTCGATGGTAGTCTCCATGGCAACAATCGTACCACTTCCAGTGCCATCGATCAAGGCATGCTCTAGGCCCGCGCCGGCTGCCGTATTGAGGAGTTCGCCGTTCCGTACCGCAAGTAGCTGCAGCAGGCGCGCCACACCGTCCGCTTCCCGGACTCGTCCCACATCCAACACATCGCGGTCGACGATGCTCTGCACGTACTGCCGATGCCACTGCCGGGCGCGAACCGGGCTTCGAACTCACCCCGATCTCATACCAGTCCAGCGCCCGATCCGGAATCCCGTCGGCATCGTCCGCCCCAAGCGGCCGGTCCACCAGGACGACCAGCGTCGATCCCAGGACATCGAAGCCCCTGATCCGATCCCTGACCCGCAGAGACCCGGCGTATTCTGCATTCTCGTACACGTCCAGATAGGACCATGCCTGCCGCCAGCTCCCGGCGCGACTGATGACGGAGCCCTGATCGCACCGTTGTACCCTCCTCCCTCGGAACGATTCGCGCACCCGAGAGCGGGGAGGTATGATGTGGCCACCATGCAGATCCAGGCACCGAAGACGTGGGAGGATGTCCTGCGGATGCCGGACGACGGCAACCGCTACGAGTTTATTGGGGGGCGGCTGTACATGACGCCCGCGCCCGTGATCCGGCATCAGCGTGTCGTGATGCGTCTCTGTTCGGCTCTGTCTCGGATCCTCGTGGACTCCGGGCGCGGAGAGGCGTTCTGCGCCCCGCTCCTGGTCCAGTTCCCGGGAACCGATGACCGCGTCCAGCCCGACCTTCTCTTCATATCCCACGAGAGGCGGTCGATCATCGGCGAGAAACAGGTGACGGGCGCGCCCGACCTCGTCGTCGAGATCCTCTCGTCGACCACCGCACACCGCGACCGCGGGATCAAGCTGGATCTGTACGCGCGTGTCGGGGTGCGGCAATACTGGATCGTGGATCCGGTCGAGGATTCGGTCGATGTCTGGCGCTTCGTCGACGCGGCGGGGTACGGGCGCTTCACGGGCGAGTTACCCGTCCGGCTGCGTTCCGAGCGCCTGGGTCTGATCGACCTCGACGAGGTCTTCTCGCGTCATCTGGACGTTTGGGAGGGGACATAGAATCAGGCCCCGTATCGCGCAGCTGGGACGACGAGTATCGTCGCGGCCGATACCGCGACGAGCCGCACATTCCGTTCGTTGGCCGCATCGTCGACATCCTTCGCGATCAACCGGAGATCATGAGGGGAAGAGGCCTGTATGTCGGCTGCGGCAACGGCCGGAACCATGTCGCTCTCGTCGATGCGGGACTGAATCTGACCGGGCTTGACGTCTCGCGTGAAGCCATCGCACAACTCCGGGCGGACCACCCTCATCTGACACCGGATCTGGTCCGGGCGGACTTCCACGACTTCCAATCGGAGTTGGCGTTCGACTATATCGTGGCCATTCAGGTCTTCCAGCACGGAACCGCAGCCGCGGTCCGATCGATGTTCGCGCGCGCTGCGAAGCTGTTGAGGCGCGGAGGACTGCTCTTCGTTCGCGTCAACTCTGCCTCTACCGATGTCTACTACTCTCATCGGGTCGTCGAGCGGGGCGATCGAGGCGGGTTCACCGTCAGGTACGATGATGGGCCCAAGCGCGGGCTGGCGATCCGCTTTCTGTCGCTCCGGGAGCTGAGGGAGACACTGGACCCGTGGTTCACGCCTCTGGTCCCGACGACGGAGCAGTTTGCCTCGCGAGAAGCTCCCAAGCGCGGCTCGTGGGCCCAATGGGAAGGCGTCTGGGTCAGACGGTAGGTGACGAGCGTCCCGCGCCTGGTTGCCGGGCCGACCCCAGCCGGTAGCTTCAGCCGTACAGCTCCACCCCCGGCAACAACAGGAGGACAACGCGATGAAGCAACTCACATGGGTAGCCGCCATCGCGGCCGTGGCAATCATCGCGTGGCTCGGATCAGGGACGGGCGCTCCGGAAGAGACCTCGCCCGCCCCGGAAGAAGGCGTCTTCGCCACCATCGCCCCGTTCCACAGTTACGGTGTCGTCCACGACGCCGACAACGTCGAGGCGATGCGCCCGCGGGTCATGGGCACGCACGGGGTCATCTCCTCAGGGCACTACCTGGCCACGCAGGCCGGCTACGAGGTGCTCAGGGCCGGGGGCAACGCCTTCGACGCGGGGGTCACCGCCGGCATGGCGCTCAAAGCGCTCAAGATGGACTACGCGGGGTGGACCGGGGTCGCGCCGCTCATCCTCTACAGCGCCGCGGAGGACCGGGTGATCACGCGGGTCGGGGCCGGGACCTCGCCCGCACTCGCCACCCTCGACTTCTTCCTCGAACACGGCAAGTCACCCGTCAATAACGCGCTGATTCCCGCGGACGTCGACGTCTGGCTCGCCACTCTCGACCGCTTCGGCACCCTCAGCTTCAGCGAAGCCGCCCAGCCGACCCTGCGCATCGCCGAGGAGGGCTATCACCTCTACAAGATGCAGAAGTGGATGATCGAGGATCAGCTGGACGAGATCCTCGCCTTCCCCTACAACCGTGACTTCTGGTTCCAGAACGGGGTCGGCGAGCAGCGTCTGGGCGATCTGATGATCAACGCCGACCTGGGGCGCCTGATCCGCTACATGATGGCCGCCGAGGAGCAGGCGCTTGCCGCCGGCGCAAGCCGCTCCGAAGGGATCCGCGCCGCACGGGACGCCTTCTATAAGGGAGACCCCGCGCGCGACGTGGACCGCTTCTTCCGCGAGCAGGGCGGGATCGTTCGCTACGAGGACCTGGCGGGGTACGAGAGCCGCTGGGAAGAACCCCTGGGCACCAGCTTCCACGGCTACGACGTGTACACGGGCGACGGCTGGAGCCAGGGGCCGCGCATCGTCCTGATGCTCAACATGCTCGAGAACTTCGACCTGCGTGCCCTCGGCTACAACACGCCGGAGTACATTCATCTCATCTCGCAGGTCATCAACCTGGCAATGTCGGATGCCCACAGGTACGTCGGCGATCCGGACCATGCGCCTGCGCCCGACGGGCTCTACGGGAAGGAATACGCGCGCGCGCGCATCGGACTGATCGACGAGAAGCGCCCGTTTCAGGACATGCCGCCCTGGGGAGATCCGGCGGCGATGGCGGCGGTGGCGGACGGTGCGCCGACGAGCTTCGTGGTGGCGAGCGGTGCGGTGGCGAGCACGGATGCGGACGAGCCGGCCCGTTCGATCGACACCTCATCCCTCAACGTCATGGACGGCGAGGGCAACCTGTTCTCCCTGACCGAGAGCGATGGCCACACCGGCACGCCCATGATCCCGGGGTGGGGGTTCGGACTGGGCAACCGCATGGGCCAGTTCAACCTGGACCCGGAGCTGGCCAACGTGATGGCGCCCGGCAAGCGCCCGCGCAACACAAACTCGCCTCTTCTGGTGATGAAGGACGGGCAGCCGTTCATGGGACTCTCGACCCCCGGCGGCGACCAGCAGCTGCAGTCGCTCCTGCAGGTCTTTCTGAACGTGGTCGTGTGGGGGATGTCGCCCGAGCAGGCCCTGGACCAGCCCCGCTTCGGCAGCTACAACTTCCCGGCGTCGGGCAGCGAGGTGAACACCAGTCCTGCGGTGCTCCGCCTGGAGGACCGCATACCGATGGAGACGGCGGAAGCGCTGCGCGCGATGGGGCACGACGTCGAGTCCTGGGGCATGTGGAACTGGCGTGCGTGCGCCCCGACGGTGACCTGGCGCGATCCGGAAACGGGCGTGATGATCGCGGCGGGGGACGTAAGGCGGGAGACGGCGTCGCTGGGGTTCTGAGGGAGGATCGAAGCTAACGCATGACGCTCTTTCTCAGGGTCGCGCTGTTCACGGTCGCGGTGCCCGGCACGGTTGCGGGCCTCCTGCCGTTTCTCATCGTGGGTGACAGAGCTGTCGCCGGCGGAGCGTCACGACTCGTCACTCGGGGGTTCTACCGCTACACCCGCAACCCGATGTACGTGGCCGTGCTGGCCCTGGTCATGGGGTGGGCCACCCTCTTCGGCGCCGCCGTCCTCGCGGGGTACGCGATCCTGCTGTTCATGGTCTTCTCCCTCTTCATCCGGCTCTATGAAGAACCGCGCCTCGTCCGGGAGTTCGGCGAGGAGTACTCGACATATGCGTCGCAGGTCGGGCGCTGGCTGCCTTTTCGGTCTCGGGGGCGCCCTTGACTGTTATGACTGTAAACTACACTTGACATTCTGTCATCTTAAGATGACACATGGGCAACTCACCGGGCAACGAGCAGCGTCACCCGATGGCGCTCGGCACCTGGCGGACGCAGCCGCCCACCATGGGGGTCGCGCAGGGTGAACGGGTGGTGGATGACGATGTCCTGCCTGCCGTCCCGATTGAGGTCAGCCAGCCAGGTGTACTCCGCGTCGTTGGCCAGCTCGACCGCCACCGTCTGGGGATTCCGGGTGAAGAGCCCAGGGCCCGCCACTCCGGCGAACACGTCCAGCGCCCAGGGCGTGGTCTCGATCAGCAGATCCGAGCGGCCATCGCCTGTCACGTCTCCGATGAGCAGGGTCCGGTTGAACGCGCGCCGGTAGTCGTCCTGCGTCCTGCGGCTCTCGTGGAGCCCGCCGCGCAGCACGATATTCAGCGGCACCCACCCCGGCTCCCTGTGGCTGGGGGCGCCGTCGAGAGCGATCCGCCGGACGGCATTGGCGGCGCTGCCGAAGACGCCCCGCTCCGCACGGTGGAACTCGAGGTGCAGCCAGGTGTCGTCGCCCATGGCCCCCTTCAGCCTCTTGAAGAGGCCGCCGCTGAGGGACGCGACGTCGATGGTGGTGAACATCAGCTCGGGCTGGCCGTCGCGGTCCAGATCGTGCCGGTCCAGGGCGAGCTGGATGCGGTCGGGAGATCGCAAGACGATGTCAGCGCCCGGTGCGAATTCCGTCCGCCCGTCGTGTGTCCGTGTCCCGAGATGGACCTCGTAGCTGGACTCCCTGCTCGATGTGGTCGTGCCCTTGAGGGCCAGGATCGCGAGATCGCCCACGCCATCGCCGTTCACGTCGGAGAGCGAGTGCAGCACTCTGCCCGTCATGTCTCCGGCGGCAAGCGAGGAGAGCTTGTCGGAGTCGAAACCGACCTCGTTCGCGAAGGTCTCGGCCACCGCGCGAAACCGGCCGTCCGCTTCCTGGAGATGTACCGCGAAGTGGTCGTCGTCCCGGAACGCCAGGTCACGTCGGCGGTCGCCGTCGTAGTCGATCGCATGGACGCGGCTCTGGGACCAGGGGTCGTAGCGGTATCCGTCGGCCCCTTGGATCCGGCTCATGTCCGTCGGGGGACCGATGCCCACGGGGTCGGCGAAGGCGCCGTCGTGGGTCTGGACGAACACCTGGAATCCGGCGGAGTCCGGCACGACCAGATCGTCGCGGCCATCCCCGTTCACGTCTCGCGTGATGTCGACGTGCGGCACTTCGCGGTGCCGTGGCGATTCGAAGTCGGCCGTCACCGCCACCAGCAGCTCCTCGGTCCCGCGCTCCGGGTCGAACCAGCTCAGCCGGCCGGGTTCGTAGGTGACGAGCCGATCCTCGCCCCCGATGTTCGAAACGTCCACGAAGCGCACCTCGGGACGCAGCGCGGTGTCGAGGCTCGGCCGCCAGACGCTGTCGGCGAAGGCATGGATGCGAAGCCGGCGGCCGTCGTGCTCATCGACGCTCACGACGGCCAGTTCGGCGACCGGGCCACCGAGGAGGAACCCGGTGAGCACCGTCTGGCGCTCTGTCGAGTCTATTGCGACCTCGTATCGGTCGAAGGCGACCTGTGGCTGGGTGGGCGGACGCTGGCCAGGGGTGACCAACTCGCCGGAAGGGTCGTGAATGGTCCGTCCGCATGCCTGGAGCGCGACAAGGGCAAGAGCGGAAAGGAGCGGGTGCCAATCTCGTCGGCCCATCGACCTCACCGCGCCCGCATCTCAAAGCACTGCCGTCCGGACCCGTGCGCCCACAGGTCCCGCAGCCCGAGGTGCGCAGCCGCCGGATCGTCAACCCCGGTCCCAATGGGCGACCCCGAAGCATGGCAGGCCTGGCAGCTCCTCTGAAGGATCGGAGTGCTGCCGATCGGTCCCGCGGACTCTGCGGCGAAGGTGGCGCACACCTCGTAGCGTCCATCGTCGAGCGCCCGGTATCCGTACATCTCCGAGGTGGTGGGGTCGCGGGTGTTGACGCTTAGGCCGGGCTCGGCCACCAGATCGTCGAGAGATGCCGGCAGCCGTCCATGGCGAGCCCAGTAGAGACTGGCGGCAGCCGCGATTCCGTGGAGGTCGCCCACCCGCCGGTCATCGATCCGGCGCTCGCGCTCCTGCGCGGGGTTCCCCAGGAATACCAGCCCGACAACCACCGCCGCGACAACGGCCGTTCCCGAGGCTCCCAACATGATCGATCGGGGCGAGAGATTCATTCCGCCACCTCTTCCCTGCGCACGTCGCGGAGGAAGTACCCGAACAGCGACCCGGTGATGGTGGCGACCGTGAGGACCTTCAGGGTGAACCGGACCGTCAGTTCGCCGCCCAGCAGGTTGTAGACGATGCTGGTGACCACGCCAATGAGCGTGGCTGCACCCACGAACAGCGACAGGTACGTGAGCGATTGCCGAACTCGTGAGAGCCGTCGACCCGGGTCTTTCCGAACGGCACGATCATTCGTCCAGAAGACGAAGGCGAAGACGGGAAACATCGCGACCAGGAAGGAGACCGACCACCGGATCTCCTCGCGCGCCATCTCCATCGCGGCCGCCGGGTCCAGGGAAGGGTCGGGAAACGCCTGATGGATGAAGGCGAAGAGGAGGCTCCCGAAGCTGATCGCGCTGCCATACAGCGTGCCGAACAGAACGAGGTAGACGAAGGCCTCGCGAGCGGACAGGTATGGTGCGGGACGGGGGACGGGGATCGGGAACGCGACGTCGGCGAAACCGCCCAGGGCGCGTCGAACCTGGTCTTGCGGCCAGCCCGCTTCGAGAAGCACCTCCTCGAGTTGCCCTCGGGGCAGGCCTCGCTCCAGGCCCGCTTTCAGGAATCCGGAAATCTCGTCGTTGACGGCCATCTGTCTCTTCCTCCCGTTGAGTTGGTCGATTCCGATTCTGTTGCCGGTATTACCTTAATGGCTAGTGTTGACATTGTCAACATTGCTGACCACCCGTGAACCGATCACCTTTCGGCCATGACCCTCGACGGCAGCTCGTATCACCACGGAGGCCTGCGGGCGGCACTTCTCAGCGAAGCCGCCGCGATGATCGACGAGGGAGGGACCTCGATCGTGACGATGCGAGCGCTCGGGAGGCGCCTGGGCGTGTCGCGGTCCGCAGCCTATCGCCACTTCGCAGACAAGTCCGCGCTCCTGGTGGCGGTCGCCACCGCCGGTTTCGACCACCTTCGAAACCGCCTGGACGCAGTGGGCGCGGATGCCCCGGGCGCGGGGATCGATCGGCTCCGGCAGTTCGGTGAGGTGTACGTGCGGTTCGCGCTCGAAAACCCGGGGCACTATCGCCTGATGTACGGAAAGGAAGCGATCAGTCGCGAGGACCTTCCCGAGCTCCGCCAGGTCGCGAACGGATTGTTCGACGAACTCGTGAACGTTTTCCAGTCATACCAGCAGAGCGGAGCGATCGAGCGACAGGATCCCCAACTGCAGGCCTACGTGGCGTGGGGTGCCGTGCACGGTCTGGCGTCGCTGCTGATCGAGGGACAGATCCTCACGGACGTGGATGTCGATGGGTTGATCCGACGGACGACCTCCACGCTCCTCGACGGGATGCGCGCCGGTCGCTAGAAGTCGTACACGAGCGAGACGGCCACCGCATAGAACGCAATGTCACTTAGCTCCAGATCGAAAGTTGCGGGCCTCCCGCCTTCCTCCAGCACCGGTGCATGGCTTCGCAGCAAGTCCCAGTGCCCGGGCTTTCGGACATCACGGTAGCGTGCATAGCGTCCTCGAAGGGCGACGCTGAACCGCTCGTTCGCTTCCCACGCCACCCCTCCGATCAGATTCGCGCCGAGCGTCGATTCGGCCAGGAGGAGCGACATGTAGTCGGCCGTGCCCGCCGCGCGCGTCTGCCATGCGGGAATGGCAATGTCCGTTGCAGGGTCCACGCCGCCCGCAGGCGCGAACCCGTTGGCGAGCGTTCGCCGGAACCGAAGTCCCTCGAAAGCGAGCACCACGGTGGACAGGCCGCCTCCGACACCGACAAACGGCGTGAAGCGTGACGAGTTGTCGAGGTCGAGGTGTACGTTCAGGAATACGTCCGAGAGGGTGAGCCCGGACACCCTGGCTGAAGGCGGCTCGACCGCACTCCACTCGCGCATGTTCTCTCCCGCGAGGGCGCCCGCGTCCAACAGCGGCGCCGAAGTTCCGCCCAGCGCCGTGTTGTTCAGTTCAGCCTCGAGCCGAATGCGGCCAAGTGAGTACCCCAGCGCGAGAGCGGTGGCGCTGGTCATGGTTTCCGCGCCGCGATCAAACCGCACCGTCGCGAACACGCCGGATCCGAATCCGGCGCACGCTGGATCGGGCGGGGCCATCTTGGGGTCGGAATGCAATAGCCGGTCACAACGCGTCGGCAGATCCAGGCCCGTAAGGCTCCCCTGAAAGGTCAGCGCGTCCGAGTCCCCGAAATCGATCCGCAGATAGAAGCCGTCTTGCCCCTGAGCGGTCGCCGCCAAGGGGGCTGCGAACCAACTCGGCGCGACAAGGACAGCCGCCATCGCGAGACGAACGCCGGTGGCGATTCGCCAGGCCCGTAGGAGTCGGGTGGCAATCCCTTCGTTGACGGTCATCTGGCTGTTCCTCTCTTGATGGGTTGACCCGGTCTGTGGTTGACGGCGTCAACTTAAGGGATGACGTTGACGACGTCAACATTGACGCTATCCCGGGGGCTGCGTTTTGTCGTGGCGCACATCACAGCAGTTCTCGACACCATCCACTTCTCCGACCCCGTTTGACATTGTCCGGCCGCACACTTCTCGTGATTGAGGATCGTCCGGTGCCGGAGCCCCCCTTGGCAGCCGCGCGATGTCGATTCGTTCCAGCGACGGAATGGAGCAGCCGTTGCTCAGCGACCGCGACTACAGGGCCGTGTTCGAGGCGTCACCGGACGCGATGCTGATCGTTGACCCGGACGGCTTGATCCGGGATCTGAACCCGCAGGCGCTGACGATGTTCGGATGGCGCCGGGAGGAGATGGAGGGCTCCGGCGTGGAGATGCTGGTTCCCGCCGCCAGCCGCACCCGGCACGAACGGCACCGCCTGGGGTACGCCGAGGCGCCGCGCCCGCGTCCCATGGGGCAGGGACTGGAGCTGCAGGCTTTGCGCAAGGATGGCACCACCTTCCCGGTGGAGATCAGTCTGAGCCCCGGCGAGCTGGCATCGGGGCCGGAACACGTGATCTGCACGATCCGCGACATCTCGGCCTGGAAGCGGATGCGGTGGCTGTCGCGAATGAAGGTGATGGCGGCCGAGAATGAGCGAAGGCACCTTTCCCGCGAGTTGCACGACGAGTTCCTCCAGTTCCTCGTGGCGTTCAAGATCCGGGGAAAGCTGCTGGCGGACGAGACGGACCGGGAGGAGAGAGCGCGTGCATGGGCCGTGATCGCCGACGAGATTCTCAATGCGATCCGTGGGGTAAAGCGAATGATTCGGGGGCTGCGGGCCTCGAAACTCGAACAGCAGGGGCTTGTTTCCGCGCTTGCCAGCTTTTTTCGAGACATACGGAAGGTGCACGGCGTCACGATCCACGCCAGCCTCAGGCTCAAGTGGGTGGCCGACGAACTGCATCCGATCACCGTTTTGGCCCTGTACCGGATCGTGCAGGAGGCCGTGACCAACGCAGCCACGCACGCAAACGTGAGCGAAGCCGCCGTGACGCTCAGATCGACGGAAGGGGTGATCATCGCGGAGATCCAGGACGAAGGATGCGGGTTCGAGTTGCCGGATCCCGACGCGGCACCGGACGATGGCCACATCGGCCTCGTCGGAATGCGTGAGCGAGCGGAGGCGGTCGGGGGCACCCTCACCGTAGAGACCTCGCCGGGCAGGGGAACGACGGTTCGGGCAGCCGTGCCGATGGTGGCTCCGGATGGTGAACGATGGTGAGGGTACTGCTGGTCGACGACCACAACGTGGTGCGAGCCGGCCTGAGGGCGCTGCTCGAATCCACCGGGCGTGTGGACGTCGTGGGCGAGGCGTCGTCGGGGGAGGAGGCGGTGGCCAAGGCGCAGGCGCTGGAGCCGGAGATCGTCATCATGGACCTGGCGATGTCCGGAATGAACGGGGTCGAGGCGACCCGCCGCATCACAGGACTCGGACTCGAAACGAAGGTCCTGGTGCTCACGATCCACGACGAGGACGAGTTCCTCATTCCTGCCCTCGACGCCGGTGCCGCGGGCTTTCTCAACAAGTCCGTCGCCGACACCGATCTCATGGGAGCCATCGAAGCCATCGTGCGCGGCCATACCTATCTGCCGCGCCGCGCAACCGCCCTGCTCGCGAGGCGCAGGGCAGAAGGCACCTCGAGCCGCGGACCGGGGGCCGAGGTGCTATCCTCTCGTGAACGTACTGCCATTGAATTGTATGCGCGTGGCTTTTCGACGTCGGAGGCGGCCGAGGAGATGTTTCTCAGCCCGAAGACCGTCGAGGGCTACATCGGCCGCGCCAAGACCAAGCTCGGGCTGCGCACGAGGCGCGACATCGTGCGCTTCGCACTCGAGGCCGGAGTCCTAAAGGCCGAAGGCGAGCAGTAGAGCACTCCGCCTCGCTCTTTCGTGCAAGGGAGATCACCCCCATCAAGGGGAATCACCCCCATGGCGTGGGGGTGATTCCCCTCATGAATTCCAGGGTTTTCCCGCTATCGAGCCTCATGTCGCGTTGCCGATACTAGGGTGTGCCGGACCGGACGCGCCGGTACTGGTCGACCAGGAGGGAGGCTTGAGATGATCGTGACAATCAGGATCCAGCCTGCGCAACATGGCGGCGGGGATGAGTATGTGCGGCTGGCCGACCCGGTGACCATGGGCGAGGTCTTCGAAGAACTCGCCGTTACGGCACAGCACTACACCAGGATCCGGGACCGGTACCACCGGGCAACTGCCTGGTCTTCCAGCGGGAAGATGTTGGCGACAGTCGGGGTGAGCCCGGACGCGCTTCCGTTGGATGAGCGGGAAGATGTTCGTGAGAACGCTGCATAAGGCCGGCGGCGAGCGGGGTGGGATCGGAACGGTAATCGCCGGACTCGGCCTTGGGCTGGCGCTTACCGCTCTATGGAGCCTGCGTCATCGCCGAACGTCCCATCCCGCGGGAACCTCACGGCGGGCGAGACTGCTGGCGAGGACATCCGTGCCGCATAGTGGCATCGCGCTCGCGCTGTTGCCGATTGCCGCCTGTTCCGATGTCATCGGCCCCGACCACACGCCGCCACTCTGTGGCGAGCCGCCGCCGATCTACGCGATCAGCCAGCATTCGATGACATACCTCTCGTGGGCCGGGGGAATCCTGTCCCTTCGCTGCCCTACCTCACCTCCACCTCATCCACTTCGAACGTGTAGGCCCCCACCGGCTCCTCCGCCACAAAAGCCAGCCCCGCGATGATCTCCGGCGTGGCCGTCGGGAAGTCCTCCAGGCGGATCTCCAGCCGGGTCCACTCCTCCGGCGCGATGAACGTCACGGCGGGCGGCGGCCCGGCCGGCTCCGCGGTGCTGATCAGCATCACCGAGTACTGCCGCCCATCCCCGCGCGTCCGGAAGCGGATCGCCTCGCGGCCGGAGAAGTCGACGGGCTGCATGGGTTGCGCGCCGGGCATCCAGATCACGCCCGCCCAGGGGAACGCCAGTCCCGGGGCGATCTCGCCGGTGACCACCAACGCGCCGTCGCGCACGGCCGCGTTGGCGCTGGACGCACCGCCGGTCAACTGGTCCGTCGTCACGTCCCATGCGCCGAACCTTGCCTCGAACCCATCCTCGAAGTCGGCGACCAGGGTTTCTGCGGGAGCGGGTGCGATCTCAGCCAGAGGCCCGGCCCCCGCCGACCCGACTGCGCGGTCTACCAGGTACCCGTCCTTCCAGATCGCGACGATGTCATGGCTGCGCGACACGTCTCGTTCGAGGTCGCCGCGCACCAGCACCAGGTCGGCGAGACGGCCTTCGGCGATCCGGCCGCGCCCCGCAATGCCGAACGCGTCCGCCGCCACGGAAGTCGCAGCCGCCAGCGCCTCCGCGTTCCCCATGCCGGCGCGTGCGAGCAGACGCAGCTCCCCGTGCATGGAGATTCCCGCCCCGGTTCCCGGATTCGGGCTGTCCGTGCCCGCGACCAGGCGCACTCCGGCCGCGCGCAGCCTCCGGACATTCTCCATCGCCACGTCTCCGCCCTCCGCGAGGCCTCCCGGGAAGCGACCGTCGAGAGTCTGCCGCTGAATCGGTGAGAGCATCGTTTCGTCGGTCTCGCGCACCAGTGCGGCCAACGCGGAATCATCGGCCGAAACCATGACCGAGAGCGTCGGGACCACGAAGATGCCCGCCTCCCTAAAGCGCCGGGCATCCGCCTCGGAGACGACCTCGTCGCGCCACACGTGCACCAGGCCGTCGGCGCCGAAGGCCATCGCTTCGAGAGCCGTTTCGAGGGTGCTCACATGCACCACGGCGGCGAGTCCCTCCGCGTGCGCGGCCGCGATGACCGCGGCGACCGTCTCTCCGTCGAGCGACGGGATCTCCATGTCGAAGGCGCTGCCGTCTTCGTAGATGATCTTGATCCAGTCGGAGCCCTCGGTCTTGCGCGCCCTCACCCACTCGGTCGCCTCGTCCGGGCCGGTAAGCGTCTCGACGGGGATTCCGTACTGCGTGCCGTGCCCTTCCGGGGCCGTCGCGGTCATGCCGGCGGAGAAGAGGTCCGCCTCGGTGCCGCGCGCCACCTCCTCGCGCGCGGGCCGCTGCGCCGCAGCGAAGGCCGGGTCCGTGGACTGGTCCAGCACGGTGGTCACCCCGAAGCGGAGTGCGTCCCTCAGGGTCGAGAGGAAGCTGTGCACGTGACCATCGATCAGCCCCGGGATCAGCGTGTGGCCCCGCCCGTCCAGACGCGGGAGGTCCTCGGGCAGGTCCAGCTTCTGGCCGGCGTGCCGGATCCGCCCATCCTCGACCCACACGTCCCATCCCTGCCCGAAGGCCTCGCCGTCGAACGCCGTGACGTCCACGATCGCGAACGTCTCCTCGGGAACTCCCCGGGCCGGGCCTTCGGCAGCCTGCGGCACCGGCAGGGTCGCGAGCACGCCGGTGAAGACCACGACTCCGATCGCGAGCCAGGTCAGGCTACGGCCGACGAGATGACGTGCACTCTTCATCGAGATCTCCTCATCGAGAAGCTGTCCGCGCGGCGGAACCCGAGCGCCGCCACGGCGAGGAAGGCGAGCGTCTCGGCCACCAGAACCGCCAGGTGCGTCGGGACCGGCTGCCCGGCGTCCATCGCGATGACCTTGAGCGCGAGCTGCGCGTGGTGATAGGCGGGAAGCGCCAGCGCGATGTCCTGCATGACATCCGGAAACATGTAGATGGGGAGCCAGAGCCCGGAGAGCATGGCCATGGGCAGGAAGACGAGGTTGACCACGGCGACGGCCGAGCGGCCCCTGGCCCACGCGCCGATCGTCAGGCCCAGGGCACAGAACGGGATCACGCCGGCGAGCAGTACTCCGGCCAGCGCGAACCACTGCCAGCGGTAGAGCGCCACCCCCGCCGCGTGCGCGGCCATCAGGAACAGCGCCGCTACGACGACCGCGCCGAAGATCAGAGCCGCCATGACCTTGGCAAACAGGTAGGCGCCCGCGGGCATGGGCGTGGTCTGCTTCAGGAGCAGGACACCGGTGTCGCGTTCGTTCGCGAGCCCGGCTCCGAAGCCGAAGAGCGCCGGGCCGAGGACACCGAAGACTCCGTAGGTCGCCAGCACGTAGGTCGGCACGGCCAGTGACACCCCGCGCGTGCCCATGATCACGCCGAAGAACAGGTAGAAGATGAGCGGGAACGCCAGCGTGGGGATGGCGAACATGGGCTCGCGCAACACCTCCACGAACTGGAAGCGTGCCTCCAGCAGGTAGATCCGGAAGCGCCGACCCGGGGTCATGGGGTGTCCTTCGTCAGCGCGAGAAACGCCTCTTCAAGTCCCGCGGCCACGACGGTGAGATCCGCCAGCCCTTCGTCGCGGGCGAGCAGCTCCCGAACCAGGACCTCGGGCTGTGTCGTCAGCGCTTCCAGATGCTGACCCCGCGTCCTGGCCTCGACCACGCCAGGCAGGCTCGCCATCGCATCGGGCGCGAGCCGGGTAACACAGCGTACCAGCCGCCCCGCCGTGCGCGACTTGATCTCCGCCGGGGTGCCCTCCGCGATTCGCCGACCGTTGTGGATCACCATCACGCGGTCGG
The DNA here is from genome assembly GCA_009841165.1 of Gemmatimonadota bacterium. Classification (GTDB taxonomy): domain Bacteria; phylum Gemmatimonadota; class Gemmatimonadetes; order Longimicrobiales; family Gaopeijiaceae; genus Bin94. The sequence continues at coordinate 22,909 of VXMI01000223.1, forward strand.
CGAGCGCGTCGGCCTCGTCCAGGTTGTGGGTCGTGAGAACGGTGGTGCGTCCGGATTCGCGGAGGGCGCGGATCTCGCTCCACAGACGGTGCCGGGCGTCGACGTCGAGCCCGGTGGTGGGTTCGTCCAGGAACAACAGCTCCGGATCGCCCGCCAGCGCAAGCGCGAACATCACCCGCTGCTTCTGCCCGCCCGAGAGCTTCCCGTACCGGCGCCGGGCAAGACCCTCGAGGCCCGCCATCGCCATCAGGCGCGAAGCCGAGAGCGGTGCCGGATAGTAGGCACGGAACAGTTCGACGTGCTCGCGTACGGTCAGGTTCGCGGAGATGCCGGAGATCTGGAGCATCGCGCCCCTGCGCACCCGCACTTCCGGCGCCCCCGGCGCGAGGCCGAAGACGCTCGCCACGCCCTCCTGCACCTGCAGACTCCCGAGGAGGAGGCTGATGGCGGTGGTCTTGCCGGCACCATTCGGCCCCAGCACCCCGAGCACCTCGCCACTCCGGACCTCCAGATCGAGCCCGTCCAACGCCAGCACGGGTCCGTATCGATGTGTTACGCGCGAGAGGCGGGCGAGGGAGGGAGCATGCGCTTGCCGTGCTTGCATGGGGCCAACCTACGAGTCCGTGGTCAGGGCTGTTTCGCGGACGACGCCGGGACGTGGCAGGCCTGGGGACTGGCCCCTCGCGGCGTCTCGGGCGGAGACAGGCGCGGGCGCGTTTTGATACGTGACACGACAGGTGCGATCCTTCTTCCACTTCGGAGGCGGACGACCACGGGAGCGCTGGCTCGGTCGTCATCCAATCCCCGCATCGATTCCAGGTGAGGAATGACCGACCGCATAGCCCGTGACGAACACCCCGCCTATCGAGCGCCACTTCGGGCCTCGCGATGGCGTAGCCGGTCCGCCGTGCTGTTCATGGGTGCGTCGCTCAGCGGCTGTTCGCGTGCAATCACCCCCCCGGAGCCGCTGGTATTCACCTTCGATTTCGACCGCGGGGCGCAGGGATTCGTTGCGGACTTCGCCGACTATCCGCCCGAACATGCCGAAATCTACGAGTTGACGGCCGACTACCGGGCGATCCCGCCGCCACTGGACTCGCGATCCGCCCTGTTCATTTCCGGCGTCAACCGGAGCGACGATCTCTTCATGTTCTACAGGGGAACGCTCGACGGCCTGACTGCCGGCGCGCGATATGCGGCCACGGTCAGCGTAGAGATCGCGACCGACACGCCATCGGGCTGTTTCGGCGTCGGCGGCGCGCCGGGTGAGAGCGTATGGATCAAGGCCGGTGTCACCGCGGTGGAACCGCTCCCGGTCAGCGATGGTTCCTACCTCCGCATGAACGTCGACATCGGGAGCCAGTCGAACAGTGGCACCCAGGCCGTTGTTCTCGGCAATGTTGCCAACTCAAGAGCCTGCGAGGAACCTCGGCGCTGGGAGACCAAGGCACTGGCCGAGCAAGACGTTCCCGCGTCGCTGCTGGTGCCTCCTGAGGGACGCGCATGGCTTCTGATCGGCGCAGACTCCGGTTTCGAAAGCCTGACACAACTCTACTTCACCAGAGCATCCGTTACGCTCACACCGCCATGAGCACCGGATCCGCGGGTGACGGCGCCCCGGGATCACGCGCGGTGCCGGAGGCTACCCCAGCCCCGGCAGCAGCACGTCACGTACCCACACATACCCGGGTTCCAGCTCCAGCGCCTGCTCGAACGCCGTGCGCGCGGCCTCGGCCTGTCCCAGCGCCGCGTGCGTCTGACCGAGCCACGCGTACGCCTCGGCGTGCCCCCACGCGGGCAGCGGGGGCTTCGGCGCTTCGTCGGCGAACAGCTCGATCGCGGCCAGGAAGTGCTCCAGCGCGGCTTCATGACCACCTCCAAACGCCCTCGGTGTGTGCAAGGCCGAGATTCCCTCCAGCAGTCGTACGCGAGGATTGGGCGACCCCAGGGCCTTGGCACGGTCCATCGCGGCGCCCGATCGCATCCCCAGGGTCATCGCGGACACAGGACCATCGATCCGCATGCCGATCGCCGAGGCCAGCAAGGCGTACGACTCCGTGATCGGCTCGATTTCGACCGACCTCTCAAGAAACGACTCGGCCTGCTCGAGCAACGCGTGCGACGCGTCCGTGTCGGTCTCCATGCTTCGCGACGCGAGGCAGTAGAGCGCGTAGCCGGCGTAGTGGTTGAGCAGTGCGTCTTCGGGAAAGGCGGTCACGGCGCGCCGCGACAGGGTCACCATCTGCTGCAGGGCATCGGCGTCGCCCGCGATCTTCGCCTCCTCAACCTGAGTGCGCAGGCGTTCGGCGAGCTCGCCGGGATCCAGAGTCTGAGCGGCCAGGCCCTGCGGCGGGATCCCGCAGGCAAGCAGAAGAGCGCAGACAAGCTTGTATGGGAAAGACACGGGATACTCTCCTCGTTCGAGTCAGAAGGGCAGGGTCATCGTGACCCCGAAGTAGATGCTGCGAGGGAACGGGGTCTTGAGCGGAATGCGCTCCGAGTAGTCGCGGCTGTAGCGAAACTGCCGGACGTTCGACCGATCCAGCGAATTCATCATGGAGACGAAAAAGACGGTGATGTTGTCGGGCCAGAAGCTCTGCAGCACGCTCGCCGACAGATCGACCCTTCTGTAGGCGGGAAGCCGCTCGGACATGGGCGCGCCATGGACGGGTTGCCACAAACCGCGAGTCTCATCGAACGCCGCCCCTGTGACGGGAGTGAAGGGCACCCCGGTGGCGGCTCGGTAGGCCACGCCCAGATCCAGCCATTCCCCGAAGCCCCGGTTGAGAACCAGGTTGAGGGTGTGGGTGGCGTCAAAGGCCGACGGGGCCAGGCGCCCGGTGTCGGGGTCGGTTCGCTCGGAGCGGATGAAGCTGTATGCGATCCGGCCGTCGAGACCCAGGAGTCCCAGTTCGTCCTTGACGAAGACATCCAGTCCCCGGGCGGTTCCGGTTCCTCCTCCGCGCGTGATGCCGTCCCTGGTCCGCGCGGCGAGCGATGCGTAGTGCTTGGCGTACGCCTCGATGCGCACCAGGCGGGTACCGGCATCCCAGGTGGCGCCCCCGATCCAGTGCCGGGCGGACATGGCCGGCAGGGAAGGATCTCCCAGCGTCGGCTCGAACAGCAGGGGATCGGGAACCTGGTGGAAGACGCCCCATGCAGCGGTCAGGGTCAGCATCCCGGTTGGGCGCCATGTAGCCGACAGGCGGGGGTCCAGGGTCGCGCGCCCGGTGAACGTCGACCGATCGGCGCGCAGGCCGAGCAGCAGCCGAAGCACATTCGAGGGTTGCAGCTCGACCTGCCCGAAACCACCGAGGCGAGCCCCAGACTCGCGGCTGGAAAAGACGGTCTTCGAGGCATCCGGCGCGTTGTCGTACGACGCCGTTGGAACCGATCCGGCGAGGTCCGCCTCCCGGTGCTCCAGTTCGGTTCCGAGCGCCACCGCGAGGCCGGGCCGCACCGGGACCTCGATCCTGGCGCGAGCCTGGTTCAGCCGATCGTCGCGCTCAAGGCGGAAAGCGCCGAAGTCCTCGTCCTTGCGGGATCCGCTGGTCGCCACTCCCCACTTCAGTCCCACCGCGCCGAAGGCGTCGAGACCCGATACCGCGACCAGGTCCGCTCGTCCGTCGGAGCTGTAGACGCCGGAATGAGACGGATCGTCTATCCGGACGCCGACCTGATCGGTTTGCACGAGCACGAAGGCCTTCAGGCTGGCTCCGGGCCGGTACGCCCACTCGCCACCGCCACTCAGGTCGTTGCCCTTGGGGACCACGTCGAACTCGTCCCTTCTGCCGTTGAGTCGCATGAGCAGGTCGGTGTCGGTGCGTGTGCCGGTCACGCGAAAACCCACGGACTCGGACAGATCGACGGAGAGCCCGCCCGAGAGGCCACCGATGGCCGCGCTGACGCCGAGTTCGCTCGCAGCCGGCTTGTCCACGCTCTGAAGGTCGGCGATGGCGGAAAGGGCATCGCCATGCTCGGCGCCGAATCCGCCCGCCGAGAACTGGATCCCGCGCAGCTGGAAGGGATCGAAACGGCCGAACGATATGGTGCGGTCGGTGTCGAGGCGGAAGGGAGAGATCACCGTCGCTCCGTCGAGCAGCACCCTCGTCTCGGAGATGTCTCCACCGCGAACGAACAGCCCCGCCCCTTCGCCGACGCTCTGGACTCCCGGGAATGTCTGGATGGCCCGGAAAGGATCGGCGGCCGCGCCCGGCGTCCTCACGACCTCGAGGTCGCTGAGCGTCACGTCGGGCAGGTTGCCAAGCCGGAAGGTGCCGGCTTCCACCGTGATCGGCTCCAAGGCGATCGGAGCCAGCTGCATCACGATGGCAAGCGCGCCGTCGAGCGGAAGATCGACCAGTCGGCGGACTTCGAGGTAGCCGGCCTTCTGAACGACAAGCGTCGCGGAGCCGGTCCTGTGGGTATCGAATCGGAACCCGCCCGAGTCGTCCGTGAGCGACCCTTCCAGCGTCTCAAGCAGAAACGCGTCGGCTCCGGCAAGCGGCTGCCCGGCAGGGTCCCGCACGGTGCCGGATACCACGGAAGACTCCTGGGCAGCCAGGGCGATCGGCGTGAGACACATCGTTGTGACACACCACCGCGCCCGTCGCAACGCGAGCACGCCTACCCTGCCGCACTCCGGGGTAACTCGGACGGCGTGGCACGCAGCACTTGCTCGACACTGTCGACGTACCTCCGAAATGCCTCTCGTCCGGTTTCAGTCACCCGGTAGCGGGTCAGGGGCTTCCGGTCCACGAAGTGCTTGGTGACATGCAGGTATCCGGCCTCTTCAAGTCTGCGAAGATGGGCGCCCAGGTTGCCGTCCGTGGCCTTGACCTGTTTGCGCAGATACGTGAACTCGGCATCGTCGACGCTGACGAGGATGGCCAGTACCGAAAGCCGGATTCTGGAGTGCACGAGCGGGTCGAACTGGCGGTAGTCGTAGTTCGTCATGAGACCGCATGGAGTCGGGGGGATGGACGGCGACGTGCTCGAAGCACCAGCCCGGGAACGAGCATGAACAGAATCGGCGCAAACACGAACACGAGGTTCGATCCAAGTGAGGGACGGACCAGCAACGCGCCGCCCAGGATCCACCACGCGCCCGCAAGCGCCCAGTAGCCGCTCCGGTTGAACAGCGGAGCCGATGCGAAGAACGCGCACCCGATGATGACACTCTTGGCGCCCGACGTGACCGGAGACGGCATTGACCCGGTACCTGCTCCGAGGAAGCCCACCAGCGACAGCGAAAGCCCGCATCCGACCCAGATTGCAGCCAAAACCCGATTCACGAGCGAGTTGACCGGAGCGCTCCTTCTCGAGCGGAGTGCCAGCAGCCAGGAGCCCGTAAAGCCGATCCCGACCGCCACAGCCCAGATACCCGTGATGGAAAAGTGGAAGGCACCTTGATGCACCAGGTATGCCAGACCTGCGGCCGCAGCCTGGAGGAACCCCCATAGAATCAGGTGTCCGCTGTGGTCGACCTCGGCCGCCCGCGCACCTTCCATCAGGCGGCGAATGAAGGCCAGGTCGTCTTCGGGATTCGGCTGTGGCGCGGGTTGGACCATGCTTGGCCTCGCTTTGGATGACGATAGAGTACTCTTGATAACAGAGTAATGCAATTGACGTGGGGGGTCAACTAGCTTGGATGTCATCGCTTGAAGTATCTCTCGACGGCCGTTTACGGAGAACCGGCGTAACGCTCTCTCAGGATGAGAACACAGCCACCGACCCACCGCCCCACCACCC
>VXMI01000190.1 GCA_009841165.1 Gemmatimonadota bacterium
ACACGCGTAACAGCGTCGGCAGCGTCATTTGTTTATAATATACAGCCCCCCACCTCCACCAGCTCCCCGCGGGGCCCCAGGGCCCGCACGGACGACCCCGTCCCCACGACGCAGAGGATGCCGGGGACGGCTGCGGGCCCCGGCACGGCCACAACCCCACCGGGCGACTGGTGCCGGGCGCCGAAGGCGTCGGCGTGCGCGGCCTCGACGTCCGTGCCGACGGCCACCCGCTCGGCCAGACCGGCACGTTGCAGCGCGGTCTCCACGGCCGCACGCGCCTGCTTCTCCCCCGCGCCCGCCAGCCCCGCCCACAGGCCGCGCACGGGAAGCGGGACGTTCGCGGCCACGGCCGCCGCGCGCACCACCGCGGTGACCGCGGCCACGGCGCGCGCCGGGTCGGCAGGATCGATCAGCCCTGGGCCGCCGTCCGCGGCGCCCAGTTCGCGGCCGTGGGCGTCTCCCACGAGGGCGCGGGAGCGCGTGCCGCCGCCGTCGACGCCGACGAAGTGGTGAGGGTCGGTCGCGAGGCCGGCCGCGGAGTCCGCCGCGGGATCGGACGCAGGGCCGTCCCGCCGCGCAGTCACCCTTGCCGCCGGAAGAGGAACCCTGCCGCGAGCGTCACGGCCAGCCCGATGAAGACGAACCAGGGCCACGCCACCGTGTCGCGCGCCGTCGCCCAGATCACGATCACCGTGCCGACCCCGGCCGTCATGCCGACGAGCGCGCCGGTTTGGCTGACGCGCCGCGTGAGGACGCCCAGCGCGAAGGCGCCGAGCAGCCCGCCGTACGCCATCGAGGCGGCCGCGAGCGCGACCTCCACCGCAGCCGTTCCGCGCGAGAGCGGGATGAAGACGATCGCGCCCGCGATGAGGAGGCCTGCCCACACCAGGGTGAACACCTTGCCGGCGATCATCACCGGGCGGTCTCCCGTGCGGCCGGTCAGCGGGCCCCAGAAGTCGTAGGCGCTCGCGGACGCCAGCGAGTTGATTGACGACGAGAGCGACGACATGGCGGCCGCGAAGACGCCGGCGATCAGGAGGCCGCGCAGCCCGGTCGGCATCTCGTCGATGATGAAGCGCGCGAAGATCTCGTCCGAGCTGTCAAAGGCACGTCCGTCGAAGAAGACCCAGAGGCCGAGGCCGACGAAGAGGAAGAGTGCGAACTGGCCGATCACCGCGATGCCGCTGCCGATCAGGGCGCGCTGGCTGTGGCGCACGTCGCGGCAGGTCAGGAGGCGCTGCACGATGAGCTGGTCGGTGCCGTGCGACGCCATCGAGAGAAACCCGCCGCCCACGAGTCCCGCCCAGAAGGTGTAGGCCACCGCGGGCGAAGCCGAGAAGTCGAACGCAGCCAGCTTGCCGGCCGCCGAGGCCTGGTCGAGGATCGCGGCCCATCCCCCCTCGACCGCGCCCTGAAGCAGGATCAGCGCGATGAGCCCGCCGCCGACGTAGAGCACCATCTGCAACGCATCCACCCACACCACCGCCCTGATGCCGCCGTAGTACGTGTAGACCAGCGTCGCCGCGCCGATCACCAGAATCGACGCCGGGTACGACCAGCCGGTGATCAGTGCGAGGGGGATCGCGGTGGCAAAGAGGCGCACGGAGTCGGCCAGCAGGCGCGTGACCATGAAGACGCCCGAGGCGTAGCGGCGAGCGGCGGTGCCGAATCGGGTCTCGAGGAGCGCGTATGCGGTCGACAGCTCACCGCGGTAGTACGCCGGCAGGAGGACGCGCGCCACGACGATGCGGCCGGCGAGGTAGCCCAGGGCCAGCTGGAGGAACGCGAGGGTGCCGAGGTAGGCGATGCCGGGGATGGAGAGGAAGGTGAGGGTCGACGTTTCGGTCGCGACCACCGAGAGCATCACGGCCCACCAGGGCAGGTTGCGGCTCCCGAGGAAGTAGTCGGTGGCGCCGCGGTTGGCTCGGCCCAGCCAGGCTCCCCACGCCGTTACGGCGGCGATGTAGATGACGAGTACGGCGAAATCGGTGCCGCCGAAGGTGGTCATGGGTTGCGGGGTGCTCCGGGCTGGCGCGGTGCGTCGGGCTCCCGGGGTGCGTCGGGTTCGCGCGGGCCGGGGGGCGTGTCGGTGATCGCGCGGGCGACGCGGTCGTGGACTTCGCGGCGGAGCGGCACGTGCTTCGAGTTGTTGCGGGTCGGGTTGACGCGGTTGGTGAGGAGGATGACGGCCAGATCCTGCGTGGGATCGACCCAGATCGACGTGCCGGTGTAGCCCGTGTGGCCGAAGGAGCGGGCGGAGAAGTAGCCGCCGGCGGAAGACCGCGGGGACGGGGTGTCCCATCCGATGGCGCGGGTGGAGGCGTCGGACTGGCGGCGGGTAATGCGGTCGACCCAGCCGGGGGCGAAGACGGAGACGGGCTGGAAGCGGGGGCGGTGGCAGGGCAGGCCGGAGACGGGGTCGGCGCGGCAGGGTCCGGCGACGCCGCGGTCGAGCATCAGCTGGACGAAGACGGCGAGGTCGCGGGCCGAGCTGAAGAGCCCGGCGTGGCCGGCGACGCCGCCGATGGCGTGTGCGTTCTCGTCGTGGACGACGCCGTGGACGTGAAAGCCGCGGTAGCCCTCGTCGAGTTCGGTGGTGGCGACGCGGTGCCAGAGCCCGGGGTCGGGGGCGAAGCCTGTGTCGGCCATGCCGAGCGGGCCCCAGACCTCGCCGCGCAGGAAGTCGTCGAGGGGGCGGCCGGTCACCTCTTCGACGATGAACGCGACGGTCATGAGGCCGATGTCGGAATAGACGGTGCTGTCGCCGGGGGTGTAGTCGAGGGGGAGGCCGCCGATGGCGTCTTCGTAGGCTTCGCGGCCCTGCATCTCGAGGAAGAAGCGGCGGAAGGGCGGGAGGCCGCCCTGGTGGACCAGGAGGTGGCGGATCGTGACACGCGCCTTGGCGGGGTCGCCTTCGCCCCACCAGGGGAGATGGTAGGTGACGCGGTCGTCGAGCGAGATGGCACCGCGCTGGGCGAGGATGATTGCGGCCGTCGTGGTGCCCACGACCTTGGTTAGCGAGGCCATGTCGAAGATCGAGGCCGGGGTGACGGGGGGCGCGGCCTCGTCGTGGTCGAGCCGCCCGTAGCCACGGAGCCGCACGAGCTGGCCGCGGCGAATGATCGCCAGGGCGGCGCCCGAGGCGGCGGAATCGGCGAGGGCGGTCTGGATGAGGCCGTCCAGGGCGGCGAGGGAGTCCGCGCTGAGGCCGACCCGGGCGGGGTCGACCTCGCGGGGGGAGACGATGGCGGCGCCGTTGCGGCAGAAGGTGTCGGCGAGGTCGTCGGGGTTGGCGGCGTCGCGCGGCGCGGGCTCGGTGAGCGGCCCCGCGGGGATGATGTCTTCGCAGGGCGGGATGGACGCGTGCGGCTGCCATCGGCCGGGGCCGCCGGTTGCGGTTTGGGCTCCGGTGCCTGCGGCGGTTTCGACAGTGCCGTCACGGGCACCCGGGACGAAGCCGGCCTCCTGCAGGGGATCGATGCGGGCGCCGAGGTCGCGCGCCGCCACCTGGGGGGCGACGGTGCGGTCGAGGCCCTCGCCGACGTCGTGAAGCGGCGGGATGGAGATAGGCAGCCGTCCGGTGATCGGGGCCACGCCCGCGACGGCGCGCGCCGCCGCCCGCTGCGAGACTTCCCAGCCACCCCAGGCCGCGAGGTAGGTTCCCGCCGCGGGAAAGGCCGACAGGAGGTAGGGGTTGCCGAAGGAGATGACAATCGCGCCGGTGCCCTCGATGCGGTTCGCGGCCTCCACGAATGTGCGGAACGCCTCGGGAACGCCCACCGAACCGGCTCCGGAGCGCGGCGGGACATGGGCGCCGATGATCACCGCGTCGGCCTCGCGGGCAGCATGCAGGAGCGAGTCGTAGACCGGCCACGCGGTGCCGGGTCCGACCCGCGCGGTGGAGACTCGTCCCGCGACACCACTGAGCGTGGTGTTGAAGGTCCTGCCGGCGAGGAGGTCGTCGGGGCGGGCGTAGGTGATGCTCAGGACCGTGGCGGCGGGGTCGAGCGGGACGGCCCCGCCCTCGTCGCGCGCCAGGGTGAGCGAGGCCGCCGCCGCCCGGTCGGCCGTGGCGCGGTGTTCCGCCGTGCCGACGCGGGACGCAACGGCCGCCGGATCGATCCGGCTGCCCCGGTGCAGACCGAGCCTGGCCTTGGCTTCGAGGAGGCGGCGCACCGAGCGGTCGACCCGCGCGCGGCTGATCCGGCCCGACTGCACGGCGGCGGTCACGGCGTCGATGGTCGTGACGACGTCGGCGGGCGCGAGCAGCACGTCCGACCCGGCCTCGAGCGAGAGCACCGCCGCCTCCCCCGCCCCATAGCCGTCAGTGATCGCTCCCATGCGCAACGCATCGGTGAAGAGGATGCCGTCGAAGCCCATTTCGTCGCGAAGCAGCTCGGTCATGAAGTAGGGCGACATGGTGGCGGGGAGGTCGTCGCCCAGCACGCCCGGTACCGCCACGTGCGCCGTCATGACCGCGTCCACGCCCGCGTCGACCGCCATCCGGAACGGGATAAGCTCCACGCGGTCGAGGCGCTCGCGGTCGGCGGCGATCACGGGCAACTCGATGTGCGAGTCGGTGCGGGTGTCGCCGTGCCCCGGGTAGTGCTTGGCGGTCGTGAGCGCGCTGCTGGCCCGCGCGCCCCGAATGAATGCGGCCCCGAGCCGGCCTACCGCATCGGGATCGGCGCCGAAGGAGCGGGTGTTGATGACCGGGTTGTCCGGGTTGCTGTTGACATCGAGCACGGGGGCGAAGAGCCAGTGCACGCCCACGGCGCGCGCCTCCGCCGCCGTGACCCGGCCGTATTCGAAGGCGAGGTCCTCGTCGCCGGCCGCGCCGAAAGCCATGGTGGGCGGGAAGCTGGTGCCGCCGCCCTGCGCGAGCAGCGACGGCAGGGCATAGCTGTGGTTGATGCGCATCCCCGGGCCGCCGTTCTCGAAGTCCGACGTGACCAGGAGGGGCACGCGGGCACGGGACTGGAGGCGGTTCAGCTTCGCCACGTAGGCGTCGGGCACTCCGATGGATATGGAAACGCCGCCGAGACCGTCTTCGACCCAACCCAGCAGCTCCTGGAAGTCCGGGTCGCTCTCGGACGCGTACCCGCCGGGGATCCAGGGAATCACCAGCTGGGCGACGGCCTGACGCAGCGTCAGGGTTGCGACCGTTTGGTCCACCCAGCGCCGCGCATCGGCGTCAAGGGAGGTGGCGGTCGTCAGGGTGGCGGGTCGAAGGGCCGGGTTCGCGGCCATTCCCGTCGGTCCTGGACCGGAGGTTGGAGCGGCTGCGCCCGTGCACGAAGCGACGATCGTGGCCGCGGCGGCGGCCAGGGTCCCGAGCCGGGGGCGCGCCGTCAATTCCTGGCCGTGTCGTCGCGCGCCGGAATCTGCAGCCCGTCCCCGATCCGGAAACCCGCGATTCGGGTCGGCGCGCGGCCGGTCACGGCAATGCGGCCCAGAATCGCATCGGCCGCAGCCCGCTCGGCGACGGGCACGCCAGACCATGCCGTCATGTACGTCTGGACCTCGGGAAACTCCGAGAGCAGGTAGGGGTTCCCGAAGGCCACCACCATGTAGGGCCTGGACGAGTTGGCCAGCGCCCTCACGAACCGAAGCGCCGCATCGGGGAGCGCGACCGCTCCCGAGGCCGTACGCACGCCCACGTGGAGCGACACGACGGTGAGGTCCATTCCGCGTGCCCGGGCGAGGATGTTGTCGTACTCCGCCCGTGTCGTCCCGGGGTCCACATTTACGGTGCGGAGCCGACGGTACGTTTGCCGGAGGCCGGCATTGAAGGACCGGCCCGCGCGCAGGTCGGTGGGACGGCGATAGGTGACCGAATAGACGTTGGCTCCGGGCGTTCCGAGGAGGGGAAGCAGGTCGCGCTCGTCCTTCAGAACCGTCACGGACCGATCGGCCACCCGGCGGGCGACGGCCTGGTGGGACTGCACGCCCACCACCCTCCGCACACGGTTCAGATCGACGGTTCGTTGGCGGTGCAGGCCCAGCGACTCCTTGGCGCGCAGGATGCGGCGCACGGATCGGTCGATGCGGTCTTCGGACAGGCGCCCGGACTCGACCGCCGAGACGATCCCGGCACGGGCGGCGGCGAGGTCGGGCGGCATGAGGATCACGTCGGAACCGGCTTCGAGCGCCCTCACCGCCGCCTCGCCGCGCTGGAACATCCTGTCCACCGCCGCCATGTCCATCGCGTCCGTGAACACCAGGCCGCCGAATCCCATCTCGTCCCGAAGCAGCGAAGTCAGCACCTCGGGTGCCAGGGTTGCGGGTGTGCGCGCCCCGGTGATCTCCGGCACCGTGATGTGCGCGGTCATGACCGCCCCGAGCCCCACGTCCACCGCGCGCCGGAAGGGCAGAAGCTCCACCGAGTCCATGCGCTCGCGGCTGACCCGGATCACCGGCAGCGCCAGGTGCGAGTCGACGCCGGTGTCGCCGTGGCCGGGGAAGTGCTTGGCGGTGGCGATGGCGCCGTGATCCTGCATTCCCCGCACGAAAGCGGTGCCCAGAGCCGCCACCCGCTTCGGGTCCTCGCCGAAGGAACGCACGTTGATGACGGGGTTTTCGGGGTTGTTGTTGACGTCGAGCACCGGCGCGAAGGGCACGTGGACGCCGATGGCCCGGGCTTCGAGCGCGGTAACCCGCCCCATCTCGTAGGCCATGCCCGGGTCGCCCGCGGCACCGACCGCCATCAGCGCCGGGAAGCGCGTCGCGCCGCCTAGCCAGATGTTGGTGGGCGCGTGGATCACGCCGTCGAAGCGGAAGCCCGCACCCGCCTCGAGATCCGAGCCGATCAGGAGCGGCAGAGTGGAAAGCGACTGGAGCCAGTTGAGCTTGGCGGCCACTTCCGTGGGCGACCCCACCGATATGATGATGCCGCCGACCTGGTGTTCCTCGACGAGGGCGCGCGCGCGGCGGCCGGCCGACGTTCCTTCCGGCGCATAGTCGCCGATGAGGATCGGCATCATGAGCTGACTGACCTTCTCCTCGAGGGTCAGGGTCTCAAGCGTCTGCTCGCTCCAGCTGCGCCCGTCGTACCAGTCGTCGCCCGGGGGGTCGAGCCGATACGGCGCGGGTTGCAGTTCGGGAGGAGCCTCCTCCGGTGGCGCCGGGTCGGGCGCCTCCAGCGGAACGGCCGCGGGCGGCGGTTCCTGGGCAACACTGGGGGCCGGAATTCTGCCGGAGCGGGTGCATGAAGCCAGGGTCAGCAGGAGCGCCGACAGGCAGAGCGAGGTCCAGGGCGATGTTCGTGGAAGGCCGCGAACAGCGACAGGGCGCGGCGCGGACTGGGTGGACAATCGTCGGCTCACAGGATCAATGTGCGCTGTGTAGTGGGAGGGCACCCGCCATCTTGCAAGATAACTTGAAACGCCTGGTCGGGCGCCCGCCAATCGTGGCTCGCCGACTGGCCCGCTTGACCACCCTCGCGGGCAGGACACAGTTTCGCGAGGCGTGCACGCCCCCAACCTCCCATCGGGTCATCCGCCTCATGTACCTCCGACCAACCGCAGCCGGCCTGTTGATGCTGGCGACCACGGCCTGTTCAGCAGGCGCCGACGCCGGGCAACCCGGGAGCGCTCCCGATGATTCTGCCCAGGCCCCGCCGCCCACGCAGGAGCGCGACGTGCGGCCCGGCATCGAGGTGCTGCTGGGCGACTCGCTGGGGCTGGTGCGGGGTCGCCGCGCGGGGCTCGTCACCAACCACACCGGCCGCGACCGGAGCGGAACGCCCTCGATCGACCTGCTTGCCGCGCACCCCGAGGTGGAACTGGTCGCGCTTTACTCCCCCGAGCACGGGATCCGGGGCAGCGCCGAGGCCGGCGTGCGGATCGAGGACGGGATGGACGAGCGCACCGGGCTGCCGGTTCACTCGCTTTACGGCGAGACCAGGAAGCCGACCGACGAGATGCTGGAAGGGGTCGAGGTGCTGCTCTTCGACATTCAGGACGTCGGCGCGCGCTACTACACCTACCTGTCCACCATGGCGCTGGCCATGGAGGCCGCGGGAGAGCGCGGCATTCCCTTCGTGGTCCTCGACCGCCCCAACCCGATCGGCGGCGATCCCGTGCAGGGCAACATCCTCGACCCTGACTACTCCTCCTTCGTGGGCCTGTACCCCATCCCCATGCGGCACGGGCTCACGGCGGGCGAGTTCGCACGGATGGCGGTTGGCGAGTTCGGCGTCCGCGTCGACCTGAGCGTCGCCGTCGCGGATGGCTGGGAGCGGACGATGCCCTTCGGGGAAACCGGCATTCCGTGGATTGCCCCGTCGCCCAACATGCCGTCGGTGGCTAGCGCACTGCACTATCCGGGCACGTGTCTCTTCGAGGGCACGCCGATTTCGGTCGGGCGCGGGACGGACCGGGCGTTCCAGCAGGTGGGCGCTCCGTGGCTCGACGGCGAGGAGCTGGCGGCGCGGCTGACGGCGCTGGGGGTGCCGGACGCGCGCTTTGTCCCGGTCCGCTTCACGCCGGAGAATCCCGGCGATGGGAAGTTCGGTGGGGTCGAGGTAGGCGGGGTGCGGCTGGAGTCAAACGGACCGGCCTACGACCCCACGCTCGCTGCGCTGGCGCTCCTGGTGGAGATCAGGGCGATGTCGGGAGAGCGCTGGGACTGGCGCGTGGGGCACTTCGACCGGCTGGTGGGCACCGATGCATTACGGAACGCTCTGGACGCCGGGGTGTCCTATCAGGCGTTGGCGGACGAGTGGGGGGAGGGGCTGGATGACTACGTGGCCCGCCGCGAGCCATATCTGCTTTACCGGAAGGACGGGGAATGAAACGCTCCGCTTTGAGCACCCGGCACACGGCCCTGTGCGCCATCCTGCTGGCGGCCTGCTCGGATGAAGCCGAGCCGGTGGCGCCGCCGCCCGTCACCCCCGTCGACGCCGACAATCCCGACAGGCAGGTGCTGGTCGCCTTCTACACCGCGACGGGCGGACCCGGTTGGGACCAGGACCGCAACTGGAATTCCGTTTCGGCGATCGGAACGTGGTACGGCGTCAGCACCGACTCGGACGGATTCGTCACCGAGCTGGAGCTGGATGACAACAACCTGTCGGGGACGCTGCCGGCGCAGTTGGGCGAACTGGCGCAGTTGGAGAGGCTCGTGCTGGACGGGAACGAGATCTCCGGCCGGATTCCGCCCGAGTTGGGGAATCTGAGCAACCTGACCATGCTCAACCTGCGGGGAAACAGTCTTGATGGACCGATCCCTTCGGAGCTGGGCGCACTTGCGATGCTGGACACGCTGGACCTCTTCAACACCGGGGTGTCCGGGACCATTCCGCCGTCGCTCGGCAATCTGGGTTCGCTGCAGAGAATGACCGTGGGGTGGAACCGGCTGTCGGGCCCGATACCCGCGGAGATCGGGCGGCTGGACAACGTCACGTACATGAACTTCAGCCGCAACGAACTGACGGGAACGATCCCGCCGGAGCTCGGGGACCTGGATTCGATCGAGCTGCTGTCGGTCTCACGGAACGACCTGACCGGTACCATTCCGACGGAGCTTGGGAATCTCGCGACCATCGAGCGACTGTATCTCTACGACAACCGGTTGACCGGCGAAATCCCCGCGGTCATGGGACAGCTGTCGCGCCTCGACCTGCTCTGGATCGATCGCAACCAGCTCACCGGCCCGATTCCGGCGGAATTCGCCAACCTGACGGCGCTGGAGGACCTCCGTGCCTACGAGAACCGGCTGAGTGGCGGGATTCCGTCGTATCTGGGCGGCTTCCCGCTGAGAATCCTGTATCTGCACGAAAACGCATTCAGCGGCGGGATCCCGGCCGGGATCGGGTCGATCGGCACGCTGGAGTACCTTACCCTGAGCGACAATCCGGAGCTGGTTGGACTGCTCCCGCGGAGCCTGCTCGCGATCGAGCACCTGCAACAGCTGGTTTTCCAGGACACGGGCCTGTGCCCACAGGTCGACGCCGAGTTCCAGGAGTGGTTGCAGGGCGTCCCGGCCCACAGCGAGGTGGAGTGCGATATCGGCCGGGTCGAGAGGCTCGCTTTGGCGGAGTTCCACGGCATGACCGACGGCTCGGCGTGGCGGAACAGCGGTGCGTGGGTAACGGGCGCGGAGGTGGGCGACTGGCACGGCGTGACATCCGAGGACGGACGCGTCGTGGACCTTTCGCTCCCCGACAACGGTCTGGCCGGTCCCATGCCGGCGGAGATCGCCAATCTCACCGAGTTGCGCGTGATCGATCTCTCGGAAAACGACCTGGCGGGGACGATGCCGGGCGCGATCGCCGGTCTGTCGGAAATGACCGAGTTGCGAGTGGGCGGAAACACGGGGCTCGAGGGTGCGCTGCCCTTCGGCTTGCGCGAGCTCGACGGGATGCGCGTGCTCCACTTCGACGGGACCGGCCTGTGCGCGTCGCCCTCCGCGAACTTCCAGGCGTGGTTCGCCGCTGTCGCGGAAACCGCCGGTGCGATCTGCGATAATCCGGACCAGGTCACGGTGTCGCTGGAGAATGTCTACCTCACCCAGTCGGTTCAGACGCCGCAGAGGCGGGTGCGTCTCGTAGCCAACCGCGACGCGCTGCTCAGGGCGTTCGTCACCGCCGAGGAACCGCGCGGGTACTTCGAGCCCGAGGTCGTGGCGGTATTCACGAGCTTCGGCCAGGAGCGGCACCGGGTGGTGATGACACGCGATGACAACCAGATCGCCGGGGAGGTGGACGAGGGTGATCTGGCACTGTCCTACAACGCGGTGATCCCGGCGGAGGTCATCGCAACCGGGTTGCAGATGGCCGTGGAGGTCGACCCCGACGGGACCCTGCCTCTGACCGCGGAGAGCCGCACGCGCTTTCCACCCTCCGCTTCCGTGTTGCTCGACGTGGTGGAAGTGCCGCCCATGCACCTTACCGTGGTGCCAGTACTGGCTGCCGAGGCGGCCGACACCTCGTTCCTGGCCTGGGCGCGCGATATCGATGGCGACAGTCCCCAGGTCGGCCTTCTGAAGCACTCCTTCCCGTTCGCCGAGTTCAGCGCCAGTTCCCACGACGTGTATGTCACTTCGCTGGACCTCAGACCCACGTCCGGTCAGGTGGCACTCCTCGGAGAGCTCGATGCGCTGCGAACCTCCGAAGGGGGCACGGGATACTACTACGGGGTCGCGGACATGACCGGAGCGTCCGCGGGTGGCCGCGGGCGCCTGCCGGGATGGGTGGGAATGGGCCGGGCGAGCCCCAACACGCTCGCGCACGAGGTGGGACACAATCTCTCGCTGAGACATGCGCCGTGCGGGGGGCCCGAGGGCGTCGATCCGGCCTTTCCCTATCGCGATGGCGGGATCGGGTACTGGGGATATGACTTCCGCTTCGGTTCGGCGCTGTCCCCCGACCGCAGCAAGGACATCATGTCCTATTGCCGGACGAGCCCGTGGATCAGCGACTACCACTACAACAAGGTCATCGAACATCGAGCCGAGGTGTCGGGGGATATCGCTGGCGCCCGTTTGGCTGCCGCACCGCCGCCTTCGGACATGCTGGTGCTGTGGGGAGGCGTGGCGGATGGTGAGATCCTGCTCGAGCCGGCGTACTCGATGCGGGCCGCACCCCGTCTCCCCGAAGAGGCGGGTCCCTACCGAATCCGGGGAATCGGCTCCGATGGCCGCACGGTTCTGGCCCTGGACTTCACCCCCGGAGAAGACGCGTACGGCGACAGGCACTTCTTCTTCACGGTGCCGATCGAGCTCGAGTGGGAGGGGGCGCTGGAGCGAATCGTCCTCACGGGCCCCGAGGGGATGGTGGCCGTGGAGCGCGACGACGAGCGCGCAATCACGGTGGTCACCGAGCGCGGGACGGGGCGGATCCGGGCGATCCTGCGGGACTGGGTGGGGGCGCCGCCGGCCGTGCTGGGCGACCTGGAGGAGCTGGAGGTGAGGACGACGCGCAACTTGCGGGAGGCCGTGCGGCTGCGGAGGTGACGGGCGGTCCGGCCGGCCGCGCCGGTCAGGCCGAGCTTCCTCCCACGGTCGCGAGGAATTCCTCGAAGAGGGCGCGCGCAACGGGGCCCACGCGGCCATCGCCGATCTTTCTCCCATCCACTTCCACGGACGGGCGAACCTCTGTCGTGGTGCCGCTCAGGAAGACTTCGTCGGCGGCCTGGAGTTCGGCGAGGGTGAAGGCGCGCTCCTCGACGGGGATGCCGAGGCCCCGGGCCAGTTCGATCACGAAGTCGCGGGTGACGCCGTGCAGGATGTAGTTGGACTTCGGCGAGGTCGTAAGCACGCCGTCGAAAACGGCGAAGAGGTTGGCGTGCGAGCCTTCGAGCGCCATGCCGTCGCGGACGAAGATGGCGTCGGTCACGCCCGCGTCGGCAGCCGCCTGCTGGGCAAGCACGTTGGGCAGGAGCGCGATCGCCTTGATGTCGCAACGGGCCCAGCGCTGGTCGGGCACGGTGACGGCGTCGAAGCCCTGCTGCCAGCGTTCCATCGAGGGACGGTGGTACTGGTTGGCGAACCCGTAGACGGTGGGTGCCACCGGCGGATCCGGGAAGGCATGGCTCCGTGGGGCGACACCGCGGGAGACCTGGACGTACACGTAGGCGACCGGCACGTCGGTGAGTCCGTTGCGGGCAAGCAGTTCCTCCTTGACCTCCCGGAGCGAGGCGGCGTCGAAATCGATGGCGATGTCCGCGAGCCCTCGCCTCATGCGGGCGAGATGCTGGTCCCAGCGAAAGAGACGGCCACGATAGGCGGGCGTGACTTCGTACACGCCGTCGGCAAAGAGAAAGCCCCGGTCGTTGACCGGGACCTTCGCCTCGTTCGCGGGCAGGTATTCGCCCCTCAGGTAGACGATGCCCATCAGTTGGCCTGCCCTCCTCTGCGCTCCAGCCGTTCGAACTCCTCGATCAGTTCGGCGTCACGGATGGGTGTGTCCTGCGGCGCGTCGGCGTCGGCCGCCTCGTCGTCCTTGCCGTCCCCAGCCTCCAACTGCTTGGGGGCTTCCGGTTCGCCCGATCCCAGCAGGCCCATCTTGGCCTTCAGGGCCAGCAGCTTGTCGTCGAGGTCGGTGGTGGTCGTTCCCGCCTCGAGACGCACGAACTCCTGCTCAAGCGTGTCGCCGGACAGCGCTTCGTTGACCTCGGCCTGGGCCAGGTTCCGCCGCTCATCCTCCTCGATCCTCTCGGCCATCCGGTTGAACGCCTCGAAGGCCGAGGTGTCGGAGAGGCCGGACATGGTCTCGTGGATGCGCTTCTGCGCCTGCGCCCGCTTCTGCTTGGCGATCAGTAGATTCCGCTTCCGCTTGGCTTCCTCGATCTTCTCGTGGAGCTGGCGGAGCGAGGCCTTGAGGTTCTCCGTCTCCTGTTTCTGGGCTTCCCAGCTCTTCTGGAAGGCGGCCACATGCTCGGCCTGCTCCTCGTGCCTGACCAGGGCCTGCTTGGCCATGTCGTCGCGGCCCTCCTGCACGGCCAGCACGGCGCGCCTCTCCCAGGCCTTCATCTGCTTCGTCGCCTCGTCCACCTGGCGCTTGAGCTTGCGCTCGTCGGCGATCGCGCCCGCGACTTCGCGCTTCGCCTTCGCCAACTGGTCGCGCATGTCCAGGATGATCTGGTTCAACATCTTTTCCGGATCTTCCGCACGGGAGATCAGGTCGTTGAGGTTGGACTTGATCATCGTCGAGAACCTGCTGAAAATGCTCATTCCTGATCGCCTTCCGCCGTTTGAGTCAGATCCCGGATCCGGGAAAGGTGCGAGGACGCGGCGAGCTGGACGCTCTCGAGCGTAGCCCTCAGCTCGTCGAAGTCGAGGGTCGCCAGCTGCAGCGTGTCGCTCAGGATCAACTCGCCCTCCTCGATCCCGTAGGCACCGTGGATCACGTCTGTCGCGTTGAATTTCAACAGCGTCTCGTACAGCCCGCCGAGTCCGTCCGAATCGGGAGGCAGATCCATCACCTTCATGCGGACGATCAGGACCGGATCGGAGTGATGGACCACGATCGGGGCACCGCCGTTGTCCGTGCTGACGAGGAACATCCCATCGTCTACCTCTTCGAAGTCCGCGCCCAGGCGGATCAGGTAGCTTTCAAGGTCTTCACGGGTAACCATGGCCTTCTCCTTCCGGGAGTTGCAGAGGTAGCAAAGGGGAAGCTAACACGGCGTTTGGTCATATCCAACGTAACCGGCGGCCCCTTTCGACCTACGGGTCCGACGGCCGAAGCGTTCACACAGCTGTCCCCCGCCAGGTCACCCTATCCGCGCCAGCCCCAGCAGCGGAGCCAGGTACTCTCCGGTGTACGATGCCGGCTCTTCGGCGACGCGCTCGGGCGTACCCTCGACCACGATCCGCCCCCCGGCCTCACCGCCTTCCGGACCGAGATCGACGATCCAGTCGGCGGTCTTGACGACATGCAGATTGTGTTCGATCACCACGACCGTGTTGCCGCGGTCGACGAGGCGGTGGAGCACCCTGAGCAGGATCCGAACATCCTCGAAGTGGAGGCCCGTGGTGGGCTCGTCCAGGATGTAGACCGTGCTGCCGGTAGCCTTCTTCGAGAGCTCGGAGGAGAGCTTGATCCGCTGGGCCTCGCCGCCCGAGAGCGTGGTGGCGCTCTGTCCCAGGTGGATGTAACCGAGCCCCACGTCCGACAGCGTCTGCAGGCGCCGCTTGATCTGGGGCACGGCGTCGAAGAACCCGAGGGCTTCGTCCACGGTCATTTCCAGCACGTCGGCGATGTTGCGGCCCTTGTAGTAGACATCGAGCGTCTCGCGGTTGTAGCGGCGGCCGCGGCAGACGTCGCAGGAGACGTACACGTCGGGCAGGAAGTGCATTTCGATCTTGACGAGCCCGTCTCCCTTGCAGGACTCGCATCGCCCACCCTTCACGTTGAAGGAGAAACGCCCGGCCTGGTAGCCGCGGATCTGGGCCTCGGGCACGCCCGCGAAAAGCTGGCGCACGGGAGTGAACAGGCCCGTGTAGGTCGCGGGGTTTGAACGCGGAGTGCGGCCGATGGGGGACTGGTCGACCTCGATGACCTTGTCGACCTGCGAGAGGCCTTCGATGCGGTCGTGCGCCCCCGCCACGGCGCGGCTCCGGTAGAACTGGCGGGACAGGGCGCGGTATAGGGTGCCGTTGACGAGCGTGGACTTGCCCGAGCCGCTCACACCCGTGACGGCCACGAAGCAGCCGAGGGGGAAGGCCACGTCGATGCGCTTCAGGTTGTGCTGGCGCGCGCCCCGCACGGTGAGGCAGCGCTCCGGGTCGGGCCTGCGCCTGCCGTCCGGGAGCGGAATCTCGCGCTCCCCGCGCAGGTAGGCCCCCGTAATGGAGTCCGGGTGGGCGCGCACCTGCTCGACCGGCCCCGCGACCACGACCTCGCCGCCCGCGCGCCCCGCCCCCGGGCCCAGGTCGACCACGAAGTCCGCAGCGAGGATGGTGTCCTCGTCGTGCTCGACCACGATGACGGAGTTACCGAGGTCGCGCAGGTCCTGGAGGGTGCGCAGCAGGCGGTGGTTGTCGCGCTGGTGCAATCCGATGGAGGGCTCGTCCAGGATGTACAGCACGCCCACCAGACGGCTGCCGATCTGGGTCGCCAGCCGGATTCGCTGGGACTCTCCCCCTGACAGCGTGTCGGCCGAGCGGCTCAGCGAGAGGTAGTCCAGCCCGACATTCCTCAGGAACCCCAGGCGCTCGCGGACCTCCTTGAGGATCGGGCCGGCGATCTCGCCGTGAAGGGGGTCCCCGGGTGCCGGATCGACGCCGGCGGGGAGGGGTTCGCCGGTTACCGGCAGCGAATGCAGAAAGCCGAGAACTTCGCCGATGGGCCGGTCCACGATGTCGCTTATGCCCGCGCCACCGATCCGGACCGATCGTCCCAGGGGACCCAGGCGCGAGCCCCCGCACTCCGCACAGCCCTGGCTGGACATGTACTGGTCGAGCTGTTTGCGCACGTGTTCCGAGCTGGTCTCGCGGTAGCGGCGCTCGACGTTGGCGACCACGCCCTCCCAGTAGTCCTCGTAGTGCCCCGTCATCTTCCCCGCCTTGTAGGGGAAGCGGATCTTCATGCCGCTGGAGCCGTTGAGGATGCCGTCCCGCGCTTCCTCCGGCAGGTCGCGCCAGGGGAGTTTCGGGTCGAACTCGTAGGCGCGGGCCAGCCCCGGGATCACGGAGCCGCGCAGGTGGCCGCCAGGCTCGCCCCAAGGGATGATGACGCCCTCCAGGATCGAGAGAGAGGGGCTGGCCAGGAGGAGCGCTCCGTTGACCTCCTTCGTGGTGCCGAGGCCGCCGCAGGTCTGGCAGGCGCCGTGCGGGGAGTTGAAGGAGAATACGCGCGGCTCCAGCTCCGGAAAGCTGGTGCCGCAGTTCGCGCAGGCGTAATGCTCGCTGAAGAGGTGGGAGACGTCGCGACTGCCCCGCCGCTCCAGGATCTCCACGATTCCATCCGCAGCTCGCAACGCGGTTTCGACCGAATCGGACAGGCGCGTACGATCGTCCTCCCTGACGGCCAGCCTGTCCACGATGATTCCGATGTAGTGGTTCTCGTAGCGGTTCAGGCGCGGAATCTCGCGCAGGTCGTGTACTCTTCCGTTGACGAGCGCGCGGACGAAGCCATCGCGGCGGGCCTTGTCGAACAGGTCGCGGAACTGGCCCTTGCGGCCGCGCACGAGAGGCGCCAGCACCTGGATCCGGGTTCCCTCGTCGAGCCGAAGCACCTGGTTCACGATCTGCGTCGCGGACTGGCGCCGGATCGGCAGGTCGCAATCCGGACAGTAGGGGGTTCCGGCGCGCGCGTAGAGGAGCCGGAGATAGTCGTAGACCTCGGTCACCGTGCCCACGGTGGAACGCGGATTGCGGGACACGGACTTCTGCTCGATCGAGATGGCGGGAGAGAGCCCCTCGATGGCGTCGACGTCCGGTTTCTCCATCAGGCCCAGGAACTGGCGCGCGTACGCCGACAGCGACTCGATGTAGCGGCGCTGCCCCTCTGCGTAGATGGTGTCGAAGGCGAGCGACGATTTTCCCGAGCCGGAAAGGCCCGTGACCACCACGAGCCGTTCCCGGGGAATCTCCAGGGAGATGTCCCTCAGGTTGTGCTCCCTTGCGCCCCGTATGACGAGCGCGTCGGGACTCACGGCAACCGATCGCGGTTCGACGCGGGCATCACCCATGGCCTACTTGAAACCCCACTCCCGGAACATCAGGAATCCCCAGATGTTCTCGAGCGCCAGGGAGGCGTCGCCCAGCCCGCGGTAGCGCTCCCGGGTGCAGCGGCCCTCCACGAACCCCTCGAGCCTTACGTCCCGGGGCATCCCGACCTCGAGCCGCAGACCACCGCTGTTCCTCGGCAGCGTCGGGTCGGTGCAGAAGCCCCTCTGAAACACGCCGGTCAGGAAGAGATCGTCCAGGAGGTACTTGCCCACTTCCAGCTGAAGCGACGAAGCGCCGAAGGCTGCGCTGGCCTGTCCCTGTTCGGATTGTGACACCGAGATGTGGTCCACTCCCAGCCCGGTTCCGAGGAGATACCCGATCTCGTTGAAGACCTGCCCGAGGAACAGGTCGCCCACCGCGGCCACCGGTGCTCCCGCCTCTCCGACGAGCGCAGAGGTGGGACGACCGAGGAAAAGGTAGTTCACCAGATCCGCCTCGGACATTGCGGACTCCGCGTCGCTCGACAGACTGAGGAAGGGCGAGAGGAGGGTGCCGGAGATGTCTGCGGTGATCACGAGCGGCTGCCCCTCACGGGTCCGCAATCTGCTCTCCGCCGTTACCGCGATTCCGGGATTGAAGCCCGGTGTGCCCACGAAGGTGAAGACTCCGTCGGTCATGCGCAGCGTGCGCCCGCCGAGGCTGTAGGTGCCCCGCTCGACCTCCATGTCACCGGCGAGAACGAGCTGGTTGTCGAGGCGGTCGAAGGTGAGGTTCAGGTCACCGGTGGTCTCGACGTTCATCTGGCGAGAGCGCAGGAAATTGCCCCGTTCGACGTGCATGTTGATCAGCACGCGAAGATTCTGGAGGAACGGGAGCCTCTCGACGGAGTCGTCTTCGCCCTCCCCGGAGCCTATCGCTGCGGTCGCGGCCGTAAAGAGGGCCGGATCGTACAGGTCGACGACCTCGCTCGTGCGCTGGAACTCTTCAACGAAGACGGTTCCGTCCTCGACATTCACCGGGCCGGAGATCACCGGAAAGGCGTAGGTGCCCGTCAGAGTGACCGCTTCACTGCTGACCGCCGCCTCCATGTCCGCCCTGTCGACGATCTGGAAGCTCCGGGGACGGAAGGTCAGGTCGAGTGGAACGCTGTCGGCAAGCTGACCGAGGTCCACGGTCCCCTCGACCTCCATGGTGCCGCCGGAGGTGCCCGTTCCGGCGACTCTGACGACGCCGTCGGGGCTGAGGTCCAGGTCGACCTCGACGGAAGAAAGCCGCACGCCGAACGGAGCCATCAGCGCGGCCGCGTTCTCCAACCGGATTTCGCCGTCGGGCTCCAGGTCCGATCTGCGGCCGCCCAGCGCGACGTTGCCGGTCACGGTCCCGTCGACTTCCTCGAGAGAGCGGAGCACGTCCAGAACCATGCGGGCCGGGAAGGAATCGGCGGCGATCGTCAGATCCACCGCCCGGTCGGGTATCCGTTCCTCCACCGTCGTCAGGCGCAGATCCAGGGGCGCGTTGCCGGCGATCCGTATGGTGCGCCGGTTGTTCTGCCAACTCTCGATCTCGGTCGCGATCCTGCGCTTCGCGTACGATCCGCTCATGGACACACTGTCGAAGAGCAGCGTCTGGTACACGGCATGGTCCACCCGGATCGTGCCTTGCCACTCCGGGTCGCTTCCGGAGCCTGACGCGTCGAGCGCCGCCGCCAGGACCCCTCCGGGAAGCGATTCCAACTGGAGCAGCCGCCCCACAACCTCCAGATCGAGATCGGCAGCCCGCAGCCGGAAGTCGGAATCGCCCGTGCCTCTCACAAGGCGCCCGTCGGCTGCCAGGCTCAACCCGCCACCGCCCGGGCGGATGAGGCCGAAGTTGCTCACCTCGATCGCGTCGGCGTCCCAGTCGAAGCGGGCCGGCCCCTGCAGGTTCCAACGCCGATCGTCGAAGACCAGCGTCAGGCGGTCAAGGTCCACCCGTCCGCTCTGATCGCCGAGCTGTACCACCGCCTGGGCGTCGTATGCTTCGTTCTCCGAACGCTGGATCAGTGCGCGCAGCCTGCCTCGGTCGCCCAGAGTCACCTCGCCCTCCAGCGTCGCGAGCCGAAACTCGCGGTCACGGAAGGAAAGGGAATCGCCCATGACGGCGCCCCGAACAACCGCCCGGGACGGGGACGGAGCCGTTGCTGCAAGCCCATCCACCGTGAGATCGACTCCCAGAGACCTGGCCGCGGCCTGGCCGTACCTGAAACCGCCAAGCGTGACGGTGGCCGTAGCCGAGAGATCCTCCAGTCCGCCGTCCAGCCGGACTTCGCCATCGACTCGGCCCTCGAACCGGATATCCCGCGCCCGCGGAAAGGTGTCGGGGTCCACGCCGTCCACAGCGATCAGCAGGTCCTGCTCAATCAGCGGCAACTCGTCCCACGCGATCAGATTCGGGCCCATGAACACATCCCGCAGCGGACGGATGGACGGCGAGGAAAGGAACAGGGTGACCCCGCTTCCCGTGACGCCCGGGGCCACACCGATGCTTCCGCGTCCGACAACCGTCAGTCCCGCCGCCCGGGCATGGACGGTCTCCACGTGCAACAGGCCGTCGTCGTCCACCCAGGCGTTGAGTTCCGTGGAATCCACCCTCAGGTCGCCGATGGTCGAAGGTCCGGTGTCGAGCGTCAGGTTGCCCCGCAACGACTCGGGATCGAGGCCTCGCCCGTCGAGCGTCACCCTGCCCGCGACCACGGTGGAGTCGGGAAGTCCCGGGAGAAGCCGGGACAGGTCCAGTCCGTCGCTGGACGCAGCCACCTGGTACCCGTCCGCAGGGTCGGGCGCGTTCACGGTGCCCTCGGCAACGATCGGCCCCGCGTCCGTTTCGAGGTCGACGGAGAAATCGAGCTGATCCAGCGGGCCCCTGAACGAAAACGCGCCGTTGATCGACCCCTCCAGAGGCAGCGACGGAAACAGTTCGCCGAGGGTGGACAGGGAAAGCGGGCTCGCCGATCCGGAGAGGTCGACCACCGAGACGCTCGTATCCCCGTACAGACTGCCGGACAGCGTGACCGTGCTGGGTGGCCCCCCCGCCAGTGTCTGCGTCGCCGCGATCTCGATCGCAAGCCCGGTCTCGAGTGCTCCGCCAGCCCGGATCGCCAAGTCCCCGCGCCCGCGCCACTCGGGCCGCGGAACGAAGATCTCGAGCAGAGAGTAATCGAGTGCGGCGGCCTCGAGCTCGACGTCGGAAACCCCTTCGGGGCCCAGGCTCGTGCCGCTGCCCGAAAGGTAAACCAGGGTGTCGAGCTCCGCCTCGTCGAGCAGAATCACCTCGCCGGCGACTCCGAGGTTTCCCGCCTCGCCGTCGAACAGCAGGTCCCCGTACAGGGTACCGGCGACCGGGAGTTCCCTGGGCAGGTACCGATCCAGCTCCAGGGTACTGAACGCCTCCGGCAGAGCACGGAATCGCCTCAATCGGATGGTGTCGCCCGCCAGCAGCTCACCGCCGAAGGTGATCCTTCCCCCGGATCCCAGGTCCGCCTCCATCCCGTCGAACCGGATCCTGCGACCGGCCGGATCGTCTTCGATTCTCACTCTGCCTCGTGCTGTGCCATGATCGAATCTCTCGTCGATCCAGCCCAGATCGGCAAGCGCCAGCCGACTCATTTCAAGGTCGAAGTCGGTGCGCAGCCGATTCCCGTCGGAGCGGGCCACCAGCCGACCGGTCCCTTCCGATTCGGGGAGCCGGAACCGCTCGGCGTCGACAAGTACGCCCTCCCCTCCTATCGAGACCCTTCCGGCAATGTCGGACAGATCGAGTGTCCCGGCGCCCAGCGGATAGGAGAGGTCGGCCCGGTCCACACTGGCCGCCAGGAACACGTCGGGCTCGGGCCGGATTTCAATCAGCGGGACGTCGGCTTCGACTCCGCGTACACTCCTCCCGGTGCCGTCGTCTTCGCGCAGTACCACCGAGGCTCCCCGTATGCCCACATTCCGTATTCGGAAGGCCGGTGAAGGCTCCTCCGAATCGGCCGCGGCCGCACCCCCGTCGACCCCGTCATCCCGCGATGCCAGAAGGGAGGCCAGGTCGACCCGCCCGCCGGCGGCGGGAGCCAGATCCACGACGGCACCCCACAGTTCCAGGCCTGCCATGCCCGGGGGCACCCCGAGCATCCCTGCCGCCGAGTACTGCGCCCGAATCGAGTCGGCGGCCAGAACGGGGTGCCCTGCAGCGTCCGTCAACCGGACGTCGTGCAGGGTCGTGCCTCCGAACAGCCCGCCCGGACCCATCGAGCCCACGGTGATCGATCCATTGATCGCAGGGCGTACGCGGGTCAGCACCCAGTCGAGCGCCGCTTCCCGCCCGGCCTCGGTGTGACTGATCCACACGGCCCCCGCGACGCCCGCGGCCAGTCCGAGGCTGGCGGCGACCACGAGCCACAGGAAGATGGTGCGAATCCACCGTCCGCCCGCAGGCTTGTCTTCCCGGGTCATTGTCAGAAGGCCTGGCCGATCGAGAAATGGAGCTGGAAGCGGCGGAAGGAAAAGCCCGGATCTTCGCCGAAGAGCACCCGAGGACCCAGGATGGCCAGGTCCTCCGAGACGATCCAATCGATCCGTTCCGGGGGTGCGCCGGCGGGTGCGATGTCGATCCGGTCCACGCCGTCGTCCTGTCCGGGAACATACGGGCGGATCCGCGAGGTGACCACCTGGAGCGGTTCCTGGGTCCGGAAGGAATAGGCCACATCCACGCGGACCGGACCGAACGGCGTATTGTAGCGGATCCCCACCCCCGGGCTCATTTCCAGGTCACGGAAGTCCGGGTTGCGGGGCCAGACCTGTCCGACATCGACGAAGGCCGCCCCGCCCAGCACGGGGTCCGCAAGCACGAACCGCAACTCCGCGCTGGCTTCGAAGGTGGAGAGTCCGCCTACGGGCCGAAGCTGGAAGAGATCGGTCTCGCCCAGCGGCGACGCGTCGCAGGTCGCGTCGACGACATCCGCGGGAACGCATGTGGGTCGCGCCCCACCGCCCCGCCGGCGCAGCAGTTCCTCGACGCCGATCGAGAGGCTTCTGGGTCCTAGGCTGCTCTGGGCGAACCCGCGCACGCTGTTCGCGCCTCCGCCGTAGAATCTCTTCTGGGAAGGCACCACGTCCTCGAAGCGCTCGGTCCGGGATGCCATGCCCAGAAAGCCGCCCGAACTGATCCGGCCGGCGCGGACCCGGAGCGCAAGCACGGCTCCCCCGGCCACCCCGTTGTAGAAGCTGGCGTCGGCGAAGGCCCGGAGATACGCGTAGTCCGATCCGGTGAAGCTGTCGGCGACCTCCAGATCCAGCAGCGTCCTGGAGCCGCTCGACGGGTTGAAGATGTTGTCGCTGCGGTCACGGTTGAAGGAAACCGCGACCGGGGAGAGCCAGTTCGTGCTCGACAGTGCCTCGATGTCCGCCGGATCACAGGCCAGGAATGTCGCGCACAGCGTGACTTCGGCGGCCGCCAGACGGCTCAGCTGCGGGCGGAATCGCACACTCATGAACGACCCGATCCCGAGCGTGCGGCTGAACCCCAGATCCATCCCGAAGGCGTCGCGCACGAAGATGTTCTTCCGGCTCTGCCGCTCGGCAAACAGGCCCAGCGCGAGGTCGTTCTGGCGGGAAAACAGGCTGGGCTGGCTGAAATCGACGCTGGCCAGCCAGTTGATCCGCCCGAAATCGCCCGTTCCGGCCTGCGCGCACAGCGGCGTCGACTGGAGCAGGCCGGCGAGCAGGTTGGAGAAGCGCGTCTGCGCCAGAAGCGTGCGGCCGCCTCCCAGGAAGTTCCGGCTGGTCCATCGTCCCTCGACGTTGAAACAGTCGGCGCTGTTGGCGCCACCCGCCGCCCGGACACGGTGAACATCGCCCTCCACCACCTCCACCACGATCGGCATTACCGAATCGGTCCCCGTCCCCGCGGCGTCGCGCTGCACCAGGGCTCGCGAGATGATGCCGAGGTCGTGCAGGCTTCGCTGGGCCTCGCGGATCCGGTCCTCGCGAAAGAGATCGCCTTCGCGAAAAGGCAACCGGGCAAGGATTACGTCGTCGCCCACAACGGTGTTCCCGGTCACCTCGATGGGGCCGAAGGTGGTGGGCGGACCCAGCT
The DNA here is from genome assembly GCA_009841165.1 of Gemmatimonadota bacterium. GTDB lineage: Bacteria > Gemmatimonadota > Gemmatimonadetes > Longimicrobiales > Gaopeijiaceae > Bin94. The sequence continues at coordinate 23,233 of VXMI01000190.1, forward strand.
CCACGCGATAGACGACCGACGCGGTGTCGCCGACCCGGTCGAAGCCGTAGAAGACATCCGCAAAGGCGTATCCCGCATTGCGAAGGCGCTCCGTCAGGGTGTCGCGCGCCACGATGAGCTGGTAGCTCGCGGGATCGCCCGGTGCGACGGGAAGGTCCGATTCGATTTCCAGCTCCGGCGGAATCGTGTCACCGGCGAACCCGATCGAGCCGATGCGGAAGAGCAGGCCTTCGGTGATCCGGAAAACGACCGCCACGGTGCCGGTCCCGTCGCGATCCAGCTCCCCCACGACGGTCGTCCCCCTGAACCCGTTGGCACGGTAGAGCCGATGAAGCCGGCTCACGTCGTCGTCAAGTACCCGCGAACTCAGATACTGGCGGTCCCTGAACCAGTCAATGCCCAGGGCACAGGTGGTGACCGTCAGGATCGGTGGACAGCTCGAAGCCGTGGTGAGTACCGCGCGGCGCAGTTCGGCATCGGTAAAGGTCTCGTTCCCGCTGAAGTCGACGGCGGTGATCTCTTCACGCAGCGTTTGTCCCGATACGGCCCCGGAGAATACGCCGGCGGACGCGACAATCGCGGTCGACGCCACCCGGAGCAGCCCGCGCCACAGCTCCCGAGCGCAGCCCGAACGGCGGGGAGCCGTGCGGGTTCTCGGCGGGACGCGAACGCACGACTTCTTCACCGATTTGCGCCCCCATTCTCGACCGTGTGCGCTTCGAGGAACGGTCTATCCGGTGCGCCGTACATACCGGCGGCTCTTCGCGGGCATGAAGCGCCCGGAATCCTCGGAGTAAAGATAAACCATGACCTCCAGGCTCGACTGTTGAACCCGCACGAGGTTGAGAGAGTTCCGCCCCTCCTCCGGTCCCCTGCCCCGGTTCGACGAAGCCGTGCCTGCGGTTACCACGGGCACCCCCTCCTCTCGAGCGCCCGCCGCGCACCGGCTGAGGCCGAGGTCGGAGCGGTGGATGTGTCCGGAAAGCACCAGGTCCACGCCCCACTCCTCGACCGCGCGGAGAATGTGACGGGCCCCGGGAAGGAGGTTGATCGGCTCGCCGTCGAGCGGCCCGAGAAGGTTGTGGTGCACCACCAGCACGCGCAGGTCGTGCGGCCGTGCGCCCGCAAAAGCCCCCTCGGCAAACCTCAATTGCGCTTCGGTGAGCCGGCCGTTGACGATGGCCGTGTGAGGGGCCGAGGAGTTGAGAGCGACGAATCGGGCGCCGGGGCGTGTGGGTGTGCCAGCCGGGCCGTTGGCGGGTGCGGGTGCGCGGGCGGAGAGAGCTTCGGCGTCTTCCGCCCGGCCCACGTCCAGGACCGTATCCAGCCGGTCCCCGATGTACGTCCGGTACTTGCGGTACGGCGCGAAGATCCGCTCCCACACGCGGTAGAGCGGCACATCGTGGTTCCCCGCCGTGACGACGAGCGGGCGTGGCGCGAGCCTGGCCAGGAAGCCCCTGGCGGCCCGATACTCGCCCGCCCTGGCCCGCTGCGTGAGGTCTCCCGACACGACCACGGCGTCGGGATCCTGCTCCTCGACGACGCGCAGAATCGCTTCCGCGACGGCCGGAAGGTGCGGCTTCCCGAAGTGCAGATCCGAAGCGTGGACGATGATCACCCGCGGGCGGCGCCCCCTTTGCGTCTCAGCCTGATCATCCAGAAGACCCCCACGGCGACGAGCAGCAGCGAGATCATCTGCGCAAGCGTCAGCGCGCCGACGAAGCGGTCGTCCTTCGCTCTGAAGATCTCGACGATGAAGCGCTCGACGCCCGCCAGGGCCAGCCACGTCATGAAGATCCACCCGGGACGGTGGCCCTTGCCGCGCCAGGACCAGAGGAGGAAGAAGATGAGCGTGGAAATCCCGGTCTCGTAGAGCTGCGTGGGGTGCACGGGAACGATCTCGCCGTATTTCTCGATGATCGCCGGATCCACCGTGATCCCGAACCTCTCGCTGATCGTGTCGGCGTGAGTGGGGGGCGCGCCGTTGGGGAAGGCGATGCCCACCCAGGAATCGGTGGGGCGCCCGTAGTCGTCGCCGACGAGGAAGCATCCGATCCTTCCCACCGCGTACGCTAGCGCCAGCGCGGGGGCAGCCGCGTCGGCGGTCTTCCCCAGCGGCAGACCGAGCCTGCGTATCCTCCAGATCACCAGCGCCGCCGCCAGCAGGAATCCTCCGTACCATACCATCCCCCCGCGGGCGAAGAGCATCCCGAAGGGGTCCGCGGCGAAGCGGGGGTAGTTGAGGAGCACGTAGTAGAGCCTCGCACCGATCACCCCCCCGACCACTGCCATGAAGAGCAGGTCCCAGGCGATCTCGGGATCGCGGCCCATCCGCTCAAGCTCCACCTTCAGGACGTAGCCTCCGACCAGGAAGGCCATGAGCATCATCACGCCGAAGGAGGTGATCGGCTCGCCCCCCAGGATGGGGAACCACTCTGGCAACCGGAAAAGAACGGGGTACATGTCTGCAGCGTCCTGTCAGTTTCGGTATCCGTTGCGCGGGCTGTCGTGCACCCACGGCGTCATCCCCGGAATCGTAACGCTGGCCCGGGCGTCCCGCAGTCGGCCGAAGTCGCCTCGATCCAGCCGGAACTGTCCGGCGCGCGCGATCATGGCTCCGTTGTCGAGCGACACCCGGGGCGATCCGACAAAAAGGCGCCCGCCGTGGCCCAGTGCTTCGCGAAACCGCGCACGCAGAGGTCCGTTGGCGGACACGCCGCCCCCGAGAAGCACCCTGTCGCATCCGACGGCGCGCGTGGCGGCCAGGGTCTTGGCGGTCAGGACGTCCACCACCGCCTGCTGGAAGGAAGCGGCCAGGTGTGCGCGCTCCCCTTCGAGCCCCCGTCCGGCTCCGATCCCCGCGACCGTCTGCGCCACCGAGGTCTTCAACCCGGAGAAGGAGAAGTCGAAGGCGCCGCTGCCGGTCGCCCGCATCATCGGCCGCGGAAAGCGGTAGCGCGAGGGATCGCCCTCGCGGGCCGCTTCCTGCACCGCGGGGCCGCCCGGATAGGGGAGCCCGAGCAGCTTGGCGACCTTGTCGAACGCCTCGCCCGCCGCGTCGTCCCGGGTCTGGCCAAGGAGATGGTAGCGTCCCCATTCGGGAACCCACAGCAGCAGCGTATGCCCGCCCGACACCAGCAGCGCGACGAACGGGGGAACCGCGTCGGGATCCTCGAGCACGGGGCCGAAAAGGTGGCCCTCCATGTGATGCACCGGCACCCACGGGACCCCCAGCGCGAACGCGGCCGCGCGGGCCCATGAAACCCCGACCAGAAGCGCACCGATCAGCCCCGGGGCCGCCGCCACCGCGACCGCACGAAGTTCGCGCCGCTCGACTCCGGCTTCGGCGAGCGCCGCCGACACGACGGGCTCGATCCGCTTGAGATGATCCCTCGCCGCGAGTTCGGGCACGACGCCGCCGTAGATCCGGTGCACGTCCTGGGAGTGGATCACCATTCCCAGGATCTGCCCCCGCCTGTCGAGAACCGCCGCGGACGTTTCGTCGCAGGTGGTCTCGACCCCGAGGATGGGGCCGGTCACGGCGGGCTGATTCTCCGCACCGTCACCGAATCGGGTTCGGCGGCGCCGTCCACAAACCGCGGCAGGCCGCTCACCTCCACCGGAAGGCGAATCTCGCCGACTTCGTCGATCGCGCGCCGCACCTCCGCCGGATCGCCCACCAACCTTGCCACCAGATCAGCCGCTTCGGAGTCGGCTATAAGCACGCCCGCTCCGGACAGCATCACGTTGACCGTATCGGGCTCCACGACCAGATCCTCTGCGCCGGCGACAAACTCCACCGGTACCGGTCCCACCACCCGGCTCTCCCTCGTTGCGACCTCGACCGTCACGGTCGCCATCATCGGACTGACGACCAGCCCCCCGAGCCCCGCCGTGTCGACCCGGATGTCGAACTGTCCGGATCCCTCGACGCCACTCAGGTCGAAGGGGGCCAGGAAGACCGTCTCCAGCGCTTCCATTTCCGACGCGGGACCGCGCACCTGTGCGAAGAGCAGGTTCGCGCGCGGCCCCGACACCAGGGCCAGCGAGTCGGAAAGCCGGCCGGTCAGCCGCAGGGAGACGGGGATGTCCTCGTCCTCGTATCTCTCGAACAGCAGCCGCACCGAGCTCGGAGCGAAGTCCTCGATCACCACGCTCCCTCTGTCCACGTTCCACACCCAGTCCGGTACGAGCTCGATCACAAGATCCTCTCCGGGAACCGAATCCACCGGAATGATGACGACGGGCTCGGCCATGGCCACGCGGAAGAGGTCCCCCATCGGGCCGGTTACGGTCATCCCGACGGTCGAAGGCGACGGCGAGCCCCTGAGGAGCCAGTCCGAAGCGACCTGGTCCACGCGCACCTGCACGGCCGGAATCTCCAGCCGGCTCACGCGATCGTCGCTCAGGCGCATCGTCACCCACAGGAGAACGGCCAGAAACAGGGCCGCGAGCTTGATGCGCCAGTTGCGCGTGAGGACGCCGGATACGGACACGCTCAGCAGCCCGATCCCTCGCCCGCCACGAGGCGCCCGACCAGACCGAGGTTCGCCTCCGAGTCCCAGTTGGTCGCTCCGGCCACCTTCTTGTAGATCACCCCGTCTCTGCTGATGAGGAAGGACTCCGGCACACCGGTGGTGCGGTAGATGCGCTGAATGTCGCCGGAGGGATTGAGAAGAATGGGAAACGTGAGCCCCAGGGCCTCCGCAAAGGCCAGCGGGTCGCCGCCCGGATTGCCGGCGGCGTCGGTTTGGCCGAAGGGCGCATCGATGCTGATGGCCGCGATTTCAAAATCGTCGGGTGCAAAATGGTCGTAGAGGCGCTGCATCGACGGCATTTCCTCGCGGCAGGGCGCGCACCAGGTCGCCCAGACATTGAGAAGGAGGACCTTGCCCTCGTAGGTCGCCAGGGTCACCGGAGTTCCGTCTTCGTCCACGACCTCGAAGGCCGGCGCCGCATACCCCGAGACAACCGGCTGCAGGCGGTTCCGGGTGAACCAGGCCGCGGCGACGACGGCGCCCGCGACGATGACCGCGAACAGGTACGGCCATCGGCTGGCGCTCACACGCCCCTGTCTCATTGCCATGCAACCTCCCGTCCGACGATCAGGCGGACCTGCGTGCCCTCCGTTACGGGTTCTTGCGGTTCGGGATACTGGCCGAAGATCAATCTAACGTTCAGCAGGCTGTACCTTCTGTCGACCTCGCCCATGGCCAGTCCCAGCGCCCGCAACAGGGCAAACGCCTCTCCCTGGGTCATTCCCGCAAGGTCCGGCATCGGGAAAGTGGGGGGACCCCGGCTCAGCGCGAGGCGTATGCTGCCGGGAAGAGGAACTTCCGTTCCGGGTGCCGGGTCCATGCTCAGGACCCGGCCGGCGGTGACCGTAGACTCGACGGTGTCGACCCCCACGAGAAACCCTCC
>VXMI01000012.1:0-3514 GCA_009841165.1 Gemmatimonadota bacterium
CCCACCTCCGCCAGCGAACCCGCCACACCGGCCAGCGCCTCACTCAACGCGAACCCACCCGAGCCAACCCCCTGGCCATTCCTCGCAAAGGCCTCGATCCCGCGAGCCAGCCCGACGCGGCCCGCCCGGCCCGGATCCTCTTCCACCGAAGGGAGGTGCTCGGCCGCGGCGACCAGCGCCGCATCGGCCTCGGCGCGTGCGTCCGCGGTGCCGAATGCGAGTCGACCGAGGCTGGTGGCGATGGCCCCCAGCACAGCCGGATCCCCTTCCGTCGCGATCCGCTCCGCCAGGACCCGCGCAACCGCCCCCGGATCCGCCCCGAAGACCGCCTGCGCGATCGCGTGCGCCGCGGCTTCCCGCACCTCGCGCTGCGCGTCGTCGAGCAGGGGGACGATCCGCTCGGCCTGCCCCGGGTCCTCCAGACGCCCGAGCGCACGCACGGCCAGCGCACGCAACGCCGGGTCGTCACCTGCAAGGTGCGCCTCGATCCTCTGCAGCCCGATTCCGCCCCGCGCGTCCTCCTCGGCGACGATCTCGGCGTAGCCCGCGTACCGGTCTTCTGCGGGCGCCGACACCGGTGCCTCGCACGCACCCACGCCCCAGACGATGCCGGCGCCGGCGAGCAACGCCGAACGGGCCCGCGTCGACCTCATTCGTACGGGTCCCACCCGAACCTCTCCCACGATGCCTCCTCCTTTTCGTCGAACTCGACGCCTTCGTGCTCCAGGAGCGCCCTCTGACGCTGCGCCACGCCGGCGATGCGCGAGGTGGAGATGGCTCCCCGCCGATTGACCACGCGCCACCAGGGAACATCGGTGTCGATCGGGAGGTGACTGAGGGCGTAGCCGACTCCCCGCGCGGCCCTCGGCTTGCCCACCAGCGCCGCCACGCCGCCGTAGTTGACGATCCGTCCGGGCGGGATTCGCCGCACGCAGGCGTACACGCGTTGGGAGAATTCGGTCATGGCGGACTAACCTATCCGGCGACCGCGGAGTCCGCCAAGGGAACAGATCGCAGTGTGGCGGAGGTATCAACTGCCAGAATACCATATAGTATCGTCGTCGGACCACGGGGTCCCACGGTGGGCCGCGGAAGCGCTCCGCGGACATGCAATCAGGAGGATCGATGATCAGAATCGCAGCGGGGGTCCTTGCGGCCTCCATGCTGGCAGCCGGATGCGGCGCGGGAGGCACTTCCAGGGTGACGGTGGACTCGCCGGCCCCGCCGCCGCAGACCGACTCCGTACAGCCCGAACCGGAAGACGCACCGGAGGCACGGCCGGGTGACCCGGAACCCGCCGAGGCAGCCCCCGCGGCCGCCGCGATGCCCGACACCGCCGCCGCGGCCGCCACACCCGCACCCGCCGCACCCGCCGCCGGCGACGACCTTCCCGACCTCGCAGCGACCCCCGGAGGGCTGAACTATCCGCCCGCCGTCCGGATCGGGGCGCAGGTGGACGATGTGCGCACCGAACCGGGCGAAATCGTCGTCCAGGTCGGCGATTCGCTGGCCACCGACGAGGACTATTCCGTGGTCGCCTACGACACCGACGGCGAACCCGTCCGCGGAGTGCGGATCCTCAGCAGCATCGACTCGCGCTTCGCGATCGTGGAGGAGGGCTTCATCAAGGGGCTGGAGGAAGGCGACACCGAGCTCCGCATGGCCATACGCGTGCCTCCCGCGAGCGGCACCGGACCGCCCGAGATCCGCACCTTCACCGCGCCGGTCCGCGTGGTCGGCGCGCCAGTGGTGTCGCTGGAGATCGAGGATTCCGGAGTGCGTTTCCTCACGGGTTCGGTGGTGCAGCTGCACGCCCGCGCGCTCGCAGACGACGGTAGCGTGCGCGAAACGGTCGCGGTGACGTGGACCAGCAACCGCCGCCGCCTGGCCACGGTCGACGCCCACGGCTTCGTGCGCGGGATCCGCCCCGGCGACGCGATCATCACGGCAGCGGTGGAGGGGATCGAGGCCACCTTCGCGCTCACGGTGGAAGAGGACCCGGTCGCCTCGGTCGAGGTGACGGGAGCGTCGCGTGCCCGCACGGGCGATGTCATTCGCTTCGAGGCCGTCCCGCGCGACGCCGAGGGCGGGGAGCTCGGCGACATCGCCGTCGACTTCACGGTCGCGTCGTTCCAGGAGAGGGCGAACATGGGCGCGTCGGTCTACCCCGACGGCGCCTTCGTGGCCGAGCGGCCCGGGCTCTACCGCATCGCGGCGACCGCCGGCGGGAGCACCGGACAGGCGTTCATCGAGGTCGTGGAGCGGGGCGTGGAACACGAAGTCCACGTCGTGGGCCGCGGCGCCGGCGGCGAACACCCCACCTCGGACCTCTGGGCCTTCACCGGGGTCGACGGACGCGACTACGTCTACACGGGCACCCACCTCGGGGGCCAGCGCATGCTCGCGTGGGACGTGACCGATCCCGCCAACCCGATCCTCACCGACTACGTGGAGGTCGACGCCCGCGTGGTGAACGACGTCAAGGTCAACAGCAGGGGCACCGTCGCGGTCATCACGCGCGAGGGCGCATCGGACCGCAGGAACGGCATCGTGGTCCTGGACCTGACCGACCCCGCGCACCCCGTGGTGGCCGACACCTACACCGACGAGCTCACCGGGGGCGTACACAACGTCTTCTTTTCGGGCGACATCCTCTACGCCATTCACAACGGCACCTTCGACGTCCACATCCTGGACCTCTCCGACCCCACCGACGTCGAGGAAGTGGGCCGCTGGGGCATCGAGTCGCGCGGCAAGTACCTGCACGACATCTGGGTTCTGGACGGCATGGCCTACGTCTCCTACTGGAACGACGGCGTCTACATCCTGGACGCCGGCGACGGCCGCTGGGGCGGCACCCCCACCGAGCCCGTCGAGGTCAGCCACCTCGCCTATCCCGAGGGCAACACCCACTTCGCCTACCCCTACACCAACGCCGACGGGCACCGCTACCTCTTCGTGGGCGACGAGATCTTCGACTGCGAGGACTGCATCTCGCGCAACGCGGTCCCCGGCGACGGATCGCGCGGATTCGTGCACATCCTCGACCTCGAGGACCCGGAGAACCTCCGCGAGGTCGCGCGCTACGAGGTCCCCGAGGCCGGCGCCCACAACCTCTGGATCGAGGACGACAGGATGTACGTCGCCTACTACCAGGCGGGCCTGAGGGTGGTCGACGTCTCCGGCGAACTCCGCGGCGACCTGTACCGCCAGGGCCGCGAGATGGCGTGGCTCCCGACGGGCTCGCCGGACGCCCGCGTCCCCAATTCTCCCATGGCGTGGGGACCCCAGCCCTTCAAGGGGCACGTCTTCGTCTCCGACATGCACTCGGGGCTCTGGGTGGTCCGGGTCGAACCGAAGAACAGGGCGCCGGTGTCGTGAGGGCGCCGTTTTCCGGATGGAAGGAGGGCGGCCCCCGGCCCGCGGGCGCCCCCGCCCCCCCCCCCCGGGCCGCGGCCCCCCCCCCCCCCGGCGCCGAGCCCGCCCCCCACCCCCCCGCCCCGGCCCCCGGCCC
>VXMI01000012.1:3524-28299 GCA_009841165.1 Gemmatimonadota bacterium
GGGTGGCCCGGCCCCACCCCACCACCCGGGCGCGGGGGGCGTGGGGGCGCGGTGGGCGGGGGGCGGGGGGCCCGGCCCGGGGGGCGGGGCCGCGGGGGGCGGCCGCGCGGGGGCCGCGGCCACACTGTGCGCCTGCGCGATGCTCGCATCCGTCCGCCCGGCGCCGGCCCAGGCACCGCGGGACCAGCCCCCGCCGGACCAACCCTCGGAGGCCCAACAGCCCACCTACCGCGTCTACGTGGCCAACGAGTCCTCCGACCTCGTGAGCCGGGTCGCGTTCACGCCCGGCGAAGGGGCGGTCGTCGAGAGGGAGATCCCGGTGGGGATCATGCCGGGCGACAACGACGGCGCCCACGGGATCAGCGTCTCCCCGGACGGGCAGTACTGGTATGTCACCATCGCGCACGGGACGCCCCGCGGCTACCTGTGGAAGTATCACGCAGGCCCGGACACGCTGATCGCGCGAACACGGCTTGGCCTGTTCCCCGCGACGATGGGCCTGACCCCTGACGGCCAATTCCTCCTGGCCGTGAACTTCAACCTTCACGGCGACATGGTTCCGTCGGACGTGTCCGTGGTCTACACCCCCGACATGGTCGAGGTGACGCGGATCCGCACGTGCATGATGCCCCACGGGAGCCGGGTGCGGGCGGACGGCGTGAAGCAGTACTCCGCGTGCATGCACTCCGAGCGGCTGGTGGAGATCGACATCGAGTCGTTCGAGGTAACCCGGCGCTTCGACGTGTCGCCCGGTACGCCCGACGCGGTGTGCAGCCCCACCTGGGTCGAGCCGGCGACCCGGGAGGGCGCCGACCGCTTCGTCTACGTCGCCTGCAACAGGAACCACGAGGTGCTCGAGGTGGACACGGAGCTCTGGGAGGTGTCGCGCCGGTTCGCCACCGGGCAGGCGCCCTACAACCTGGAGGTCACGGCGGACGGGGCACGCCTGATCGCGACGCTCAAGGGCGAACAGGCGGTCGCGGTCTTCGACCTGGAGACCGGCGACGAACTCGCCCGCATCGCGACCTCGCGTCCCGTCACGCACGGCGTGGTGGCGAGCCCGGACGGCCGCTATGCCTTCGTGTCGAACGAGTCGGTCGGGTCGGTGCGCGGCACCCTGGACGTGATCGACCTCGCGGCGCTGGAGGTGGTGGAGACGGTCGAGCTGCAGCACCAGTCGGGCGGAATCGACTTCTGGTCGGTCACCGGCGCGGACGATCGGCCCGGTTCCCGCGGAACTCGTTGAGGGGCTGGTACGACTGGCGCGCAAGCGAGGAAGACAGACTCGCGAAGGCCAGGCAGCGGATGCTGCGCCGTCACATCGAGGGGCGGGGGATTCGCGATGCCCGCGTGATCGAGGCGATGGGGGCGGTGCCGCGCGAGGAGTTCGTGCCGCGGGAACACCTGCGTCGCGCCTACGGTGACGGCCCCCTGCCGATCGGGATGGGGCAGACGATCTCGCAGCCCTACGTCGTGGCGTGGATGGCCGAGGCGCTCGAACTGCAGCCCGGGGACCGCGTGCTCGAGGTCGGGACCGGGTCGGGATACGCCGCCGCCGTGCTCGGCCGGCTGTGCGAAGCGATCTACACCGTGGAACGCCACCTGTCGCTGGCCGATGCCGCCGGGGAGCGGTTGCGGCGCCTGGGGTGCGACAACGTGCACGTCCGGCACGGCGACGGGAGCGGGGGCTGGGCCGAACACGCGCCCTACGACGCGATCGTCGCGGCGGCGGCGGGGCCGCGGGTACCGGAGCCGTTGCGGGGGCAGCTCCGCGCGGGCGGCCGCCTCGTCATGCCGGTCGGGAGCGCGGGGCGCGGGCAGGTGCTGGTGAGGGAACGCCTGGCGCGCTCGGGCAAGGTCACGCGGGAAGAACTGGGGATGGTGCGCTTCGTGCCGCTGGTGCTTCCCGCGACGTAGCGGTTTCTAAACTGTAATCTAAACATGACATAATGTCATGTTGGCATTACACATCTACCACAAAGACTACGCCAGGCCAACTCCAAGAACACTCCGCACCAGGGTCACCGCCGCACGCACGCCGAACAGGAGCATGGGAAGGAGGAAGGTGACGCCGACGGAGAGGGCCAGGCCCGCCCGGAAGAGGTGTGGCCCCACCGGCAACACGTCCCGTCCCCAGATCCTGTGCAGGATGGACTCGGTCACCGGGCCCAGGGTGTAGCATACGTTGGCGACCGCGAGGAGCCAGAAGAGCGCGGGCAGGAGGATCGGATCGTCGCCCTCGAGCCATCCCAGCGCCCCGTGGGCGAGCAGGGACACCCCGCCGCCCGCGCCGACGATGAGGCTGAAGGCCAGGCGCCTCCGCTCCCACCACTTGAAGATGCCGCCGACGCTGCGCCTTGCAGGACGGGGGTACAGGAAGCGGGCGAGTCTGGAGCCCAGCGAGCGGTTGCGGCCGGTGGCCGGGACAACTTCGTCGCCTTGTGAACGCGGCTTTGCCGCGGGCGCCGGGTGATAGTCGTGGGGCACGGCCTTCCTTGTCGCTGGAGCAATCCGGTTTGTGAACATAGGTTGCCGCATGGCACACACAAAGTTGCTTCTCGAAGAGATGACCTGGCCCGAGGTCGAGCGCGCGATCCGGACGGGATTCACGACGGTCGTGGTCGCGGCGGGGGCGGTGGAGCAGCATGGGCCGCACCTTCCGCTTCTCGTCGACGCGGTGCGCGGTGACCGGCTCGCGCTCGAGGTGGCGCGGCGGCTCGGCAACGCCCTCGTCGCGCCCACCATCCGGGTGGGTTGCTCGGAGCACCACATGGGATTCCCGGGAACGCTCTCGCTGAGGCCGGAGACCCTGCGCGCGATCTGCGTGGACTACGCGGCGAGCCTCTCCCGGCACGGCTTCCGCGAAGTCTGCTTCGTGCCGTCACACGGGGGCAATTTCGCGCCTCTCGCGGAGATGCTCGACGACCTGCGCGACGCCGCCGGTCCGAGCTGCGAGGTGCGCGCGTACACCGACCTGCACGGCTTCGTCACCCTGTGGGAGTCGGCGGTGCGGGACATCGCCCCCGGGCTCGTCGAGCGGGTGGGCGGACACGCGGACATCGCGGAGAGCTCCGAAATGCTCTGTATACGGCCGGATCTGGTGCGGGGGGAACTCGCGGTTCCCGGGTACGTCGCCGCGTTCGACGATGAGGTGGCCGCGCGGATCTTCACCGACGGGTTCCGGTCCGTGACGCCGAACGGAGTGCTGGGCGATGCGCGGGGGATGAGCCGCGAGATTGGCGAACTCTGCATCGCCCGCGCGGCGGACGGAGTCGCGGCGGCGCTGCGGGATCGGTCATGAGGCCGGTGCGGCCGGTTGCGCTGGGCGACATTCGCGCCGCCCGGTCGCGCATCGAGGGCTCGGCGATCCGCTCCCCGCTCATTCGCATGGACATCCCCGAAGCGCCGGTGGAGCTCTGGGTCAAGCTCGAGTGTCTCCAGCCGATCGGATCGTTCAAGGTGCGCGGGGCCGCCAACGCGATGGCGCTCGTCGACGACGCCGTCCTGGCGCGCGGCGTCTACACGGGGAGCGCCGGCAACATGGCGCAGGGCGTGGCGTTCGCGGCCCGGCGGCTCGGCGTGCCCTGCAGGGTGGTGGTGCCCGACACGGCTCCCCGCGCCAAGCTCGACGCGATCGCGCGGCTCGGGGCCACGGCCGCACCGCTTCCCTTCGACGAGTGGTGGAGCGTTCTGCGCGATCACGGTCACCCGGGCGAGCAGGGCTACTTCGTCCACCCGGTCAGCGATCCGGCGGTGATCGCGGGAAACGGCACCATCGGCCTCGAGATCGTCGAGGAGCTGCCCCAGGTGCGCGCGGTGGTGGTGCCGTACGGCGGCGGCGGTCTGTCGTGCGGAATCGCGGCCGCGCTGCGCGAACTCGCCCCCGGCGTCCCGGTCTTCGCGGCCGAGGTCGAGACCGCCGCTCCATTCGCCGCCTCGCTGCGGGCCGGCCGGCCGGTCGAAGTGCGGTATCGCCGGTCCTTCGTCGACGGGATCGGTTCGTCCAGCATGCTCGAAGAGATGTGGCCGCTTGCGAGCGAGTCACTTGCGGGGTCGCTGGTGGTCTCGCTCGAGGAGGTATGCGAGGCCATCCGCGTGCTGGCCGGCGGCGCCCACATCGTGGCAGAGGGCGCGGGGGCCACCGGTGTTGCGGCCGCCCTGCGCGGTCTGCCCGGGATCGGGGAAGGCCCGGTCGTGGCCGTGGTGTCAGGTGGCAACATCGACCCACACGTCTTCCAGGCCATCCTGGAGGGGCGTTCCTCCTGACGCCCATTCGCCCGCGCGCCCCGCGCGCCGTAGCTTCCCCGGTCACCACGAATCCACCGACACCGAGGTCCGAATGACGACAGCAACAAGGGTCAGGCACCCGCGCGGGCTGATGACGCTCTTCTTCACGGAGATGTGGGAGCGATTCTCCTACTACGGGATGCGGGCGCTTCTGATCCTCTACCTCGCTGAGGCCACGACAGCCGCGAACCCGGGGATGGGACTGGCCGAAGCACCGGCCGGCGCCATCTACGGACTCTATACCGGGCTCGTCTACCTGCTCGGGCTGCCGGGGGGCTGGGTCGCGGACCAGCTGTGGGGACAGCGCAAGGCCGTCTTCGTGGGGGGATCCATCATCGCGGCCGGACACTTCAGCATGGCCGTGCCCAATGACTTCAACTTCTTCCTGGGGCTGATACTGATCGTCATCGGGACGGGTCTGCTCAAGCCCAACGTCAGTTCGGTGGTCGCGGACCTGTACCCGGAGGGGGGAGCCCGGCGGGACGCGGGGTTCTCCATCTTCTACATGGGGATCAACGTAGGGGCCTTCGCCGGTCCCCTGATTTGCGGTTGGCTGGGGCAAAACTGGAACTGGCACTGGGGCTTCTCCGCGGCAGGCTTCGGAATGGTGCTCGGGCTGATCCAGTTCCGGCTCGGATATGGACGCCTTGGGGACGCCGGGGTGTTGCGGAGCGACCGCACACCGGAACAGCGCGCCGCTCTGAGCCGGCGCTTCTTTGGCGGATGCGCCGCGCTCGCTGTGGCGCTGGTCGGGTTCGGGTACCTGGTATCGAGCGGTGCGATTCCGCTGTCGCTGACGCAGATCGCGACGGGGCTGGCCTGGATTATCGGTACGGTTGTCGTTGTCTACTTCGGGTACCTGATGTTCTTCGGCGGGCACAATGTTGTCGAGAAGAAGAAGATCGCCGCGATCTTCTGGTTCGCGCTGCTGGCCGTGATCTTCTGGTCGGGCTTCGAGCAGGCGGGTTCGTCGCTCAACCTTTTCGCAGAGAACTATACGGACCGTACCATCGGGTCGTGGAGCTACCCGGCGTCGTGGCTGCAGTCGGTCAACGCCTTCTTCATCGTCTGCCTGGCGCCGGTGTTCGGCTGGCTGTGGGTCTGGCTCGCCAACCGCAACGCCAACCCATCGACGGCGGTGAAGTTCGCGCTGGGCCTGTTGGGTCTTGCCGCCGGCTTCTTCGTGATCGCGTGGGGCGCCGCCAACGCGACCCCCGACTCCCCGATCTCGGCATCGTGGCTCATCGTCATGTACTTCCTGCACACGGTCGGCGAGCTGGCGCTTTCACCCGTCGGGCTGTCGGCGGTCACCAAGCTGGCACCCCCCAACCGGATCAGTCAGATGATGGGGTTGTGGTTCGTCGCGACATCGCTCGGCAACGTAGTGGCCGGCCTGGTCGCCGGACGGCTGGAGGCCCTGGAGCCGTCGCCGCTCTTCTTCGCGGTGACGACGATCATCGGCTCGGCCGGGTTCGTGGCGCTCTTCGCGAGTCCGTTCATCAAGCGCCTGATGGGCGATGTGAAGTAGGCGATCCGCCCGCCGACACAAGCCGCCAAAGAGAGAACCCCCGGCCCCGTCAGTGCGGCAACGCTTCGACGGGGCCGGGGGTTATCCCGGAGTGTGCTTGTCCGGCGCTACCTGTCCAGCCTGAGTTCCCGGAAGTCCTCCCAGGCCACCACGTACTCGCTTCCGCCGGTGGTGACCAGGATGTCCCGGTTGCCGGAGTCGACGTCGTTGCTGCCCTCCAGGTCGTAGGCCCGGCCATCGCGCAGAATCACGGTCGAGCCGGCGTCGTTCTTCACGATCCGCTCGATTCTGGAGAACTCGACGTCGAACTCGATGCCCGCGCTCGTGCCGTTGAGCATCTCCCAGCTCGAGTACTCGTCGCGGTCCCACTTGATATCGCCCGAGAGCGCGTCCCCCGACGTGGTGATCACGGTGCCGCGCAGGGGCCGCCCACCGTCGAAGTCGCTGCGTGACTGGTCGCGGCGAGCCCCGTGGAAGCGCACGCTTCCGAGGTAGTCCCAGGGAATCTTGACCTGGCCGAGTCCCGGATCCGAAACCGTGATGCCGCGGTTGCTGCGGTCGACGTCGTTGGTCCCGTACAGCGTGATTCTCTCGCCCGTGTGCAGGGTCACATGCGCGCCCACGGGGCCGTACTGCTCGATCTCGCTGATGGCCCCGAACGGGATCTGGTAATCGCGGCCGTCCGCTTCACCGTCGAGGAAATCGGTCGAGTGGATTTCGTCGACATCCCAGGTGATGTAACCCGTGAACTCGGCGCCGCGCCCGGTGCTCAGGGTTCCGTACAGGCGGCCCGCGGCGGGGCGGACGTGCCCGGGCGCCGCCTCGAAGTCGACGCGACGGATTTCGCGCCACTCCAGGGTGGTCGGATCACCGTTTGCGCCGGTCACGACCAGGGACCGCATTCCGAGCCCCAGATCGGTGGATTCTCCCTCCATCCCGATCGTCTGGCCCGAACGCAGGTGGAAGATCGCCTGGCTGCTTCCCACCGGCTGGATGCGGTCGACGTGCCCGAAACGGATCCCGGAGAGTCCCCGGAAGCCCCGGTCCAGCTTGCTCACGTCCAGGAGGTCGCCCCAGCTGCCCTCGTTCCGGTCCCACCGCAGGAAACCCCGGTGCACCGCGCCGTCACGGGTCCGCACCGACCCGTACAGCTGGTTCGTGCCCGCCAGCGGCTGCTTCAGCGTGTAGCTCTCCGGCCAGGGCGAGGCCGCGGGAACGGGATGCAACCGGGATGCCGGAGCCCCGTTGACGAGCGCGAGCGTGGCGACCACCGCGACCAGTGCGGAGCCGGTGATCACGGCGATGTTCCTGGCGTCTTCGTTCAGCTGTCGACTGTGCCTCATGGTTTTTCCTCCCCTTGCATCGCGGCGGGTGCGCATCGCAGCGGGTGCCTCCCGAGCCTGTACGGAAATCGGACACGCCTACATACGCGCATGGTTGCACTTCATGTCGGTCTTGTCACAAGGGCCGAATCAGATAGCTTGGAACGACATGACTGGCTGGCGACGCGCGGGCCATGCCCCACAAAAGGGACGGTGACATTCGTCCATGTCCATCTGGAGCAAGATATTCGGCGGATCCGCACGCGCGGAGCAAGTCGACTATTACGATGAGGCCCTTGCCCTTTCCAACGAGGGCAAGTTCCACGAGGCGCTGACGTCCCTTCGCCTCGCGCTCAAGGAATCCCCCGGGGATCCCGTCGTCCTTCAGCAGATCGCGATAGCCTACACTCGCATGGGCATGGAATCGGAGGCCGTCAAGACGTACCGGCACGTACTGCAGAGGAACCCGCAGACGCCCGGCGCGCACTACGGACTCGCGTTTCTGCTTCTGCGTCAGGGCGAGCGAGGCGAAGCGATCGAGCATCTGGAGACGTTTCTGGCCAACAGCCCATCGGAAGACGAGGCGAAGGAGCACATCGCCCACGCCCGGGAAACGCTTCAGGAGCTTCGAGGCGATGCGGGCGGGGAAGGCGACGCACCCTGACCCCAGTTGGGGGAGGCGATCCGGATTGAAAGCGGACAGGCAGGTTCGACTGGGATGGACGGGCTCCGGGCTCGTCTTCGATGGCGGTCCCGCCGGGGGCCCGCAGATCGTGGTCGACGGCGATTCGGCCACCGGACCGTCACCGATGGACCTGACCCTCGTGGGCGTGGCCGCCTGCATGGCGATCGACGTGCGGGTGATTCTCGAAAAGGGCCGTGTTCCGTTCGACAGCCTGGATGTGACCGCCGAGGGGGAGCGTCGCGAATCCCCGCCTCGCCACTACACCGGGCTGCGCCTGGTATTCAGCGTGACCGGAGTGCCGCCGGGCGAGCGCCCGAAGGTTGAGCGCGCCCTTGAGCTGTCGCGTGAGAAATACTGTTCCGTCCTCTTCTCTCTGAGACAGGACATACCGGTGGAAGTCGTCCTCGAAGGAGGGTAGCCGCGTGCCCGACACCGTACACTACTACGCCACCAAGGCCGATGTCCCGACGGGAACGCTCGTGGACACCTTCTTTCGCGCCGTGAACCGGTTCCGGGACAAGCTTGCCTACAACGTCTCCGGAGAGGGCGCGCCGACCTATTCCTACAAACAGGTACAGGACGTCGCGCGACGTGGAGCCTCGGCGCTCGCACGGTCGGGGGTGCATCGGGGCGACCGTGCAGCCATCCTCTCCGAGAATCGTGTGGAGTGGGCGCTCGCGGACTGGTCGTGCCTGTGCGCGGGGGTGGTCGACGTGCCCATCTACAGCACGCTGCCCGTCGCGCAGGTGCGCTACATCGTCGAGGATTCGGGGGCGTCGCTGATCTTCGTGTCCGACGCCGAGCAGCTCGAGAAGGCGCGAGAAGCCGTGGCCGGGCTGGCCAGGGAGGTCGAGATCGTCGTCTTCGACGAGGGCGCCGCGGGCGACGGGGCTGTCGGCTGGAGCGACTTCCTGGAGCGGGGCCACGAAGCGGACGCCGATGCGTTCCACGCGGAGGCACGGCGCGCGGAGCCGGGGGATGTGGCTACCCTGATCTACACGTCCGGGACCACGGGCACGCCCAAGGGCGTCATGCTCACCCACAACAACGTGGCGTCCAACATCTGGGCCAGCGAACAGCAGCTGGCGACGGGGCCCGACGACTCCAGTCTCTCGTTCCTCCCGCTGTCGCACGTTCTCCAGCGGATGGTCGACTATCTGTTCTTCGCCACGGGGTGCTCGATCACGCACGGCTCGATCGAGACCGTGGCGGCGGATATGCGGCGGTTGCGCCCGACGGTGCTGGTGTCGGTTCCGCGGCTCTACGAAAAGGTCTACCAGAAGGTGCTCGACGCCAGCGGCGTCAAGGGCAAACTGGTGGCCTGGGCGGCGAGAGTCGGACGGCAGGCCGCGCTGTGCCGGGAACGGGGTGCGAAGTTTCCGTTCATGCTGAGCTGGCAGCACGCCCTTGCCGACCGCCTGGTGTTTTCGAAGCTCCGGGCAGGCGTCGGAGGGCGACTGCGGTTCTTCGTCAGCGGCGGGGCGGCGCTGGCCCCCGAGATCAACCGCTTCTTCCTGGGCGCCGGAATCACGATCCTCGAGGGCTACGGGCTCAGCGAGACCTCGCCGGTGACCAACGTGAACACCGACGAGCACTTCCGGATCGGGACGGTGGGACGCCCAGTGCCGGGGACCGAGATCCGCATTGCGGACGACGGGGAGATCCTCGTCCGCGGCCCGCAGGTCATGAAGGGGTACTACGGGCTTCCGGAGATGACCAGCGAGGTGATTTCGGCGGACGGCTGGTTCAGCACGGGAGACATCGGTGAACTGAGCAGCGACGGGTTTCTGAAGATCACGGACAGGAAGAAGGACCTGATCAAGACTTCCGGTGGCAAGTACGTGGCGCCGCAGGCGATCGAGAACCTGCTCAAGAAGAACGCCTACGTCGACCAGGCGGTGGTGATCGGCGAGGGTCGCAAGTTCTGCGCGGTATTGGTCGTGCCCGCCTTCGAGCGCCTGCGGGCCTGGGCTGCGGACGGCGGAGTCGAAGCTGCGGACGATCATTCGCTCCTTGCCGATACCAGGTGCCAGGCTCACCTGCAGGAGCAGTTCTTCTCCGAAATGCGCGATCTGGCCCGCTTCGAGACTCCGAAGAAGGTGGGGTTGATCAGCGATGCCTTCACGGTTGAGAACGGCATTCTCACCCCTACACAGAAGGTGAAGCGCCCGGTCGTCGCCGAGCGCTACGCGGCACTGATCGAGTCGTTCTACCGTGCGGACTCCGTGGAACAGACGATGTTCGTGGCGTCCGGGTGAGGTGATGGGCGACACCGGCGCCGCCGCCGACGCCACGGTCGTCGACGATGGGGCCGAGGTCGTCACGGTTCTGATGACCGCGCCGGGGACGGGCGCGGCGGCGGAGGTGGTGGGGCGGCTGGTCGAGGAGCGTCTGGTGGCCTGCGGGAACATCCTCCCCGGTGCGGTGAGTATCTACCGGTGGGAGGGAGAGGTGCATCGCGACGATGAATCGGTCGTCATTCTGAAGACGACCCGGCGGCTGCTTGCCAGAGTGCTGGCGAGGGCCGAGCAGCTTCATCCGTACGATGTGCCCGAACTGCTTGTGCACGAGGTGGCGGACGGTGCCGGTGCCTACCTGGACTGGGTGCGGCGCGAGTGCCGCCCGGGGGCCGGAGGATAGCCAGAGCATGATCGATCGGCTGAAGTCTTTCTTCCTGCGTGAAATGGCGATGCCCGCCGAGGAGGCGCAGGATGACGGCACCGAGGCGCTTCGCATCGCGGCGTGCGCGCTGCTGCTGGAGGTGGCCCACGCCGACGACTACCTGAGCGAGGGAGAACGGCGGCATCTGCGCGGTCTGGTCCGGCGGCACTTCGGGCTCCCGCGGGATGCCGCGGACGAACTGATCGCGTTTGCGGAGGACAAGCGGCGCGCAAGCGTGGATCTCTGGGCCTTCACGAATCTGATCAACGCCCACTACTCGACCGGACAGAAGATGGTTCTTGTCGAGGCCATGTGGGGAATCGTTCTCGCAGATGGTGAACTGGCCACGCGCGAGGACTACCTGATGAGGAAGATCTCGAATCTGATAGGTTTGAAGTCCGGGTATCTGGCGGAAGCGCGGAGGCGGCTCGACGCGGGTGCCACGGGACGACCTGACGACACCGGGAGCGCAAGATGTCACCCCTCCTGAAGATCCTGATCGGCGTGGTTGCCGTGCTGCTCGGCGTGCTTCTCGGGATGCCGGGCAGGGGTAGCCGCGAACTGCGGCGCGCCGGACGCAAGAACATCGGCGAACACGACGAGAAGCGGATCAAGGAGCTGGAGCTCGCGCTGGGGAGAGTCGCCAGGCGAAGCGCCGAGGCGAAGCGCTACTTCACCCCTCTCGACCTCTTGCGGCGCGACAAGCGCGCCTCTCAGCGGCGGCGTCAGCGCAGGTACTTCAAGACCGCCGCGCCTTCCTCCCGCGACAGGTCCGACCGGTAGTGGCCCGTGGACAAACCCCTCGTGGCTACAGCAGGCTGTTGACCAGCACGAGGATGCACCCGATGAAGGCTCCGAGGGCGTAGCCCAGGTACACGATCAGCCGCAGCTCGCGATCGGTCACCCGGCGCACCAGCTCCTCCATCCTCGCCACCGGGAAATCCCGGACCTTCTCCTCGACACGGCGCGCAACGTCCAGCCTGCCGGTCACCGACGGGATCTGCGACTGCAGCCACTGCCACAGCGGTTCGCTGATCGCCGCCTGAATGGTGCGGGTCGCGTTGGCGGGGAGCCAGCGGGCGGGCCGGCCGATGGGGCGCTCCAGCAGCGCGGCCGCGAGACGCCGTCCGGCTTCCCGATACACGTTGCCGGCCACGTCGCTCCTGGCGGCGCTCACAACCCACCCGGACACCCGCTCCGGCGGCACGTCGTCGAGCAGCTCTCCCCAGGTCTTTCCCGACGCGCGATTCAGGGATGCCTGGACGCGCTCGCCGACAAAATCCTGCGCGGAAGGATCGCGCACCAGTTCGACCAGCCACGCGGTGAGGGTCTCGGAAGTCTCCGTGACGGCGGGATCGCCGGGGTTGCCCAGCACCTCGGTGACCGGGCGGTCGAGCAGGTCCTCGATGGCGTCCCTGATGCCCACGGCCATCGCTTCCTCGACCTTCCGTTCCCGGAAGAGGACCGCGATTCGCTCCGCTCCCTCGACCCGGATGGTATCGAGAACCCGCTTGACGGCATCGCCCGACAGCACGACCCGCGCCACCACCCGCTGGTGGAACTTCAGGTCCTGGAGGAACCGTCCCAGCACGTCGTGGATGGCCCGCTCCACTCGCTCCCGCGCTCCGGGGTTTTCCAGCACGCCGGCTATGCGGCGTATGGCGAGCGGCACGAAGTCGGCGATGGCGCTCTCGAGCGTGCCGATGACCCCCGGGGGGAGCATGTCCCGAATCGTGAGGTCTGGAACCAGCAGGCGGTCGGCTGCGTGCTGCAGGTACTCGGAGACCGTGCGGTGAAATCCGTCGCTCGAGACCGCGCCCTCCATCCACTCCTCGGCCGCCCGCGCCAGCCGGGCCTCCCGGGATGGCGTCAGGACGTCCGAGACCGGCCGGTCGGCGAGGAGTTCCGTCAGCGTGGCGGTTCGTTCCTCGACCGCTTCCTCGAAGGCGTCCGACTCCAGATGCTGCTCGATTCGCGAGACCGCGTGGTCCAGCACGTCTTCGACAACGGGGTCGGCCATGGCCATGACTTCCGGGCCGAGGAGGTCCCGCACGGAGCCGCGCTCCACTTCGAGCACCTCGTGCAGGAACCGCTCCAGCCCCTCGTCGAAGGCCTTCCTGAACTCCGGCTCCGCCAGAACCCTGCTGAGGTCCTTCTCGGTAAGGAGGCGGTCTCCCACAGCGCGGCCGATGGCGCCGGCGAGGCGAACCTGGTTCTTGGGAACGGCGCCCTGGAGAAAGCGGATCCGCCAGCGCCAGAGTCGAGGGGGACGGTACGGATGAAAAAGCATCCAGATCGCCACCGTGTTGGTGAGGCCGCCTGCCAGCGCACCGCTCACCACGGTAACGATGGCGCGGAAGAGAGCCTCGTTCATGCGCCGGTTCCGATCATCGCTGGAAGTGGCGGAGGAACCCCGCTACATCGATCCGCCCGGTCTCCAGATCGACCTGGCCCCGAACCTCGTAGACACCGAGTACGGGAAGCAGCGCTCCGGTGCCTGGCGGGGTATGCAGGTGTGAACTGATCGCTTCGAACTCTCCCGAAAGGTCGGGCTCCGCGGCATCGATCCGCCATAGCACCGGGACATCCCGGCGAGCCCTCTCGAAGGTGCGGGTCTCCTGCCAGACGACCTCGACCTCGCTCCAGGAATACGACTCCGTATCCGTGCGCGCCCAGGCGCGATAGAGACCCGTCCCCTCCACATCGGCGACGACCAGTTGGAACCCGTCATCCCCGGTCACCAGCGCAAGCTCGGTAAACTCGTCGCCGTCGGTTGTTCTGGCGGTGAAGGCGTCCAGTACGAGCCCCTGCGTCTCCACTCCCGCGAGGACAGCCGTGCCGGCACGCAGACGAAAGGTCTCTCCCCGCTGCCCGTTCCACTCCGCCACAACCTCCCCGGGCCTCACGGAAAGATCCCGGAGCCCCTCACGGAAATAGATCTCGGTAATGGCATCATCGAGCCCGACCACGAGCCTGGCCGGTCCGCGGGGTACGATACGCCACGGCGCCCGCGTGAGTTCAGTTGTCCAGTCCTCTTGAACGAACATGCGCCATTCACCGGCACGGCCGAGCCATCCGCGGGTGGATCTCCTGATTCCATCCGCCTCAACACGGTTCACGAAATCCCAGGGCACGAACATGGACGAATCCGGGGACGTCTCCATGAAGATGACCGTTCGGCGATAGGTCGTCCCGACCGCTGCGCCGGGTGCTGCTCCGCTGTCTCCGGTCGTGGCGGTCGGCTCACCCGGCAGCGGTGGAAGGTCCCGATCCTCCGGTTCCTGACGACACCCCGCCGCCATGAGTATCGGAATCAGCGCAGAGAGAAGGCGCGGAGACCAGAAATGTATACTACACATTACATTATGTAATGTTTTCATTACTTTACTGCGGCCGTGTGTCCCGGGACGGCGGTTCTCTGCAGGATCTGGTGCGGTTCCGCGGCCAGGACACGGTCCAGAAAGCGCAGGAGTCGTCGGATTCTGTGCCCGTGGACACCGCGATTGACTCCCCCGCTCCGGCCTCTCGCGCGTGCATCCACTCGTGTCTGGGCGTTGTCGTCCAGTTCTATCGAGACCTCCACCCTTGAATGGAAGGGAAGCACCCGACCGCCGACACGGGCGACGATCAAGCCGGCGTGCTCGTCCGCGCTGACGACCTTCCAGCCCTTCAGCCTCCCACCGGCGAGTGAGACCGCCGCGTCCCAGACGGAGCCGAAGGGAATCGCGTATGTGCGCCCGCAGGGGTCGGGCTCGTTCGCGCGATCGTCGGTGTGTGTTTCCCTGCTCATCTTCAAAAGCTGACGCTCGCTGCGGGCAGAGGTCAACAACCGATGTCCGGGACGCGCAGACGCCGGCGAGGTTACGCCGCGGTTACACCCGGTCGCTATCTTCCCCGTATCGCCGCCACACCGCAGTCTCCGCCCGTGCGCGCGCCCCCATCGCGGGTTTCGGGGCCGCGGGCCACGGACACACGGACGACAAAGAGCCGCATGAAAGCCATCATTCCACTCGCCGGAAAGGGCACCCGCCTCCGGCCACACACCCACCTCACTCCGAAGCCTCTGCTTCGGGTTGCGGGCAAACCGTTGCTGGACTTCATCCTGGACGATCTCCTCGCTGCCGGGGTCGACCAGATGATCTTTGTCGTCGGGCACCTCCAGAACGCGGTCAGGGCTCATGTCGCCGAGCGCTATCCGCAGGTGACGGCCCGCTACGTCGTCCAGGAGGTCCAGGACGGCACGGCGGGCGCCGTGGGGCTGGCCGAGCCCTGGGCCGACGATGAACTGCTGATTCTCTTTGCCGACACCCTCTTCAAGGTCGACCTGGGCATCACCAGGACCCTGGATCGTTCCAGAGCCGGTGTGATCTGGGCAAAGGAGGTCGAGGACTACCAAAGATACGGGGTGATCCTGACGGATGGCGCCGGAGACATGACGCGCATCGTGGAAAAGCCCCGAGAACCCGTCTCCCGGCTGGCCAACATCGGCCTCTACTACATCAGGGACCACGAACTCCTCTTCGAGGGAATCAGGCGCACGCTCGGGGACGGACCAGGTCCCTCCGGCGAGTTCTACCTCACCGATGCCTTCCAGTACATGGTCGACGCCGGTGCCAGAATCGTCACCGCGCCGGTGGAGATGTGGCTGGACGCGGGCAACGTCGATGCGCTGCTCGAGGCCAACCGGCGGCTGGTTTCCGGGACCCGCGGCGGCGTCGCTCGTGGCGCGCTCCTCCGGGAGTCCGTCGTTTCGCCGTGTGCGAGGGTCGAGGACGGGGCCTGCGTGACCGGAAGCCGAATCGGCGATAACGTTACAGTTGAAGCGGGAGCCCGCGTGACCGGTTCGGAGCTGCGGGACACGATCGTGGGGGCCGACGCGACGGTCGAGGATTCCCGCTTGTGGAAGTCGATCGTCGGCAGGAGCGCCGCGGTGCGAGGGTTCGAAGGGGCACTCGGCCTGGTTGACCATTCGAAGGTGGATGCGCGGAGTCCCAATGGACGAGAGCGGATTGATCCATGACTGGAACGTAGAGGAGTTCGACACGCTCGCGTGGGGCCGTCATGTGGAACTCGACGATGAAACGCTGAGGGACGGGCTGCAGTCCCCGTCGGTCACGGATCCCCCTATCGAGGCCAAGATCCAGCTCATCCACATGATGGACGAGTTGGGCATTCACTCCGCCGACGTCGGCCTTCCCGCCGCGGGTCCGAGGGCGGTCGCCGACGTCACCCGGCTCTGCGAGGAAGTGAGGGATTCGCGGCTGTCGCTGGACGTCAATTGCGCGGGCCGAACGGTCGTCGGAGACATCGAGCCGATCGCAAGGATCTCCCAGCGGACCGGTGTCCCCATCGAAGCGGCCGCGTTCATCGGGAGTTCGCCCATAAGGCGCTACGCCGAGGGATGGACCCTGGACCACATGCTGAGGAATGCGGAGGCTTCGGTGTCGTTTGCGGTGCGGGAGGGGTTGCGCGTGATGTTCGTCACCGAGGACACCACCCGGGCCGACCCCGACACGCTCAAGGCTCTCTACGGAAACGCGATCCGGTGGGGAGCGAGGCGGATCTGCCTCTCGGACACGGTGGGTCACGCCACGCCTTCGGGTGTCAAGGCGCTGATTCGCTTCGTCAAGCGTGCGATCATCGACCCGTCAGGCGCGAATGTGAAGCTCGACTGGCACGGCCACCGGGACCGGGGGCTCGGGTTGGCCAACGCCCTCGCGGCGATCGAGGCGGGAGCCGACCGGATCCACGGAACGGCGCTGGGGATCGGCGAGCGGGTGGGCAACGTCGAAATGGACCTGCTGCTCGTGAACCTGGCCCTGGCCGGGGTCCACGACGCGGATCTGACGCGGCTGTCCGACTACTGCGAGTTCGTGGCCACCGTATGCAATGTCCCCCTGGCACCCCACTATCCCGTGGTGGGGGCGGACGCCTTCAAAACGGCGACCGGCGTCCACGCTGCCGCAATCATAAAGGCGCAGGACAAGGGCGCCGACTGGCTCGCCGACAGGGTGTACTCCGGTGTCCCGGCTTCGATGGTCGGGCGCACGCAGGAGATCGAAGTGGGGCCGATGTCCGGGATTTCCAACGTGCGGCACTGGCTGGCGGGCCGGGGGTACGATCCCGGAGACACCGAGCTGTGCAGACGGGTCTTCGACGTGGCGAAGCAGGAGGACCACACGCTGACCGAGGAGGAAATGCTGGCGATCGTGAGCGAGTTCGGGGCGGAGCCGGTGATGTGAGCACCCGCGATGCCCGGGAGCGAGGCCGCCAGCCCCAGGCCCGGATCCTCGTCATCGAGGACGATCCCGGGATCGCCGCCCTGGTCGCCTACCAGTTGACGCGGGCCGGGTATCGTGTCGAGACATCGGCCGCGGGCAGCTGGGGACTGGACACCCTTCACAAGGACATCCCGGATCTGGTGGTGCTGGACAGGATGCTGCCGGGACTTTCGGGCGACGACGTGCTTCGCGCCATACGCAACGACCCGGCGACCAGGTCTCTGCCGGTGATCGTCCTGACCGCGAAGCGGGAAGAGACCGACCGGATCGAGGGGCTCGAGATGGGGGCCGACGACTACATCACCAAGCCCTTCAGCCCCCGTGAGCTGGTGCTTCGGGTGGATGCCATCCTGAGGCGCGCGCGGGCAGACGGTGTCTCCTCGCCGTCGGGCGAGCGGCTGCTGGTGATGGGACCCCTGACTGTGAACCTGGATGCGAGACAGGCCACGCTCGAGGGAAGGCCGATAGCGGTTACGCCCAGTGAGTTCAGGCTGCTGAAGGCGTTGTTGGAACGTCGCGGACGGGCCGTCACGCGCCAGCAGCTATTACAGGAGACCTGGGAAACGGGCCCCGAGGTCGCCAGCCGGATCCGCACCCGCACGGTGGACATGCATATCCGCCGCCTGCGTACCAAGCTTGGGGACGTCGGGAATTGGATCGAGACGGTGCGCGGCTTCGGTTACAGGATGCGCGCCCCGGAGCCACGGTAGATGCAGTTCGCTGATCGGTCGGCGTCATCGAAACAGGGGCAACCTTGAGGCTCCCTCTTCGTCTTGCCACGGCGCTCGCCCTGGGCGGGTGCATCGTAGTGCTCGGCGCCGCGGCCTGGATCGTGGCGCGGGTCGTGGTCGCCGAAGCGATGTACGCACAGGGTCAGCGGGACCTGGCTGCCGCCACCGCACTCGCTACGGAGCGATTGCGGACATCGCAGGACCTGCCCCTCGACAGTGTTGCCGATGTCCTGGCGCTCTCCACCGGCTACCGGGTGAGCGTCTTCGACTCCGACCGGCGGCTGCTGGTGGATTCCAACCTGGAATCCGTGCCGGCGGAAAGTGCGGTCAATGCCGACCCGCGCAGCGAGGTCGCCGGCGCTCTGAGCCGGGTGAGGGCGTCTTCGATACGGGTCAGCGCACTCGACGGTCGCCGCTACCTGTTCAGCGCCTCGCGTCTTTACCGGGGCGGCGAGCAGGTGGTACTCAGGTTCGGGGCTCCCGCCGAGCCGATTCTGGATGCCGCCTCGCGAGTCGCCCGCTGGATCGCGCTCACGGTGCTGGCGGGTGGTGGTATCGGTCTCCTTGTCCTGGATCGAGGGGCTGGCGGGATTGTGAATGTGCTGGGCGACATCCGGCGCTTCCTGGCGCGCCTGGGCGACAGCCAGCCTGTCGCACGCGTAAAGCTGCCGGCGGTGATCGAGCTTGCCAGGGTCGCCTCCGCCGCCAATCGGCTGCCCGGCGAGCTGGAGGAGCAGGTTGCCCGAGTCACCCGGGAACGCGACGAACTCGCGCAGCTGATGGACGAGGTCGGGGAGGGGCTGATGGCGCTCACCAACGACGCGCGTGTGCTTCGCATCAATCCCGCGGCCCGTCAGCTACTGGGGCTGGCCGAGGTGATCCCGTTTTCGCCCGTCGGGTCGATCGTGCGCGATCCGGTGCTCCGCGACCTCCTGGAGGCTTCCGTGATCCGTCCGGAGGGCCGGCTCGAAGTGTCCGTGGGCGATCGGGAGCTGGAGGTCCGGACGAAGCGGGGAACGGAGGGCGGCGCGGTGGTTCTCCTGGTCGACATCACCGAGATCCGGCGTCTCGAAGCGGTCCGGTCCGACTTCGTCGCGAACGCTTCGCACGAGCTCAAGACGCCGTTGACGGTCATCCGCGCAGCCGCCGAGACGGTGCTCGACGAGGATCTCCCGCCCGACCTTCGCGGCCGGTTCCTGCGTTCCATCGAAGGCAACACGGTTCGCCTGCAGCGCATGGTGGACGACCTGCTGGATCTTTCCCGCTATGAATCCGGCGCGTGGCGTCCCGAGCGGGAGCCGTTTTCCGTCGCAGGGGCGGCCTGGGCGGCCTGGGACGAGATGCAGGACAAGTGGGCCGACCGAGGGGTGTCATTCACGGTGGAAGGCGATGGAGAAGCCCTCGGCGACGAGGCGGCCGCCTACCAGATCTTCCGGAACCTCCTGGAAAACGCGCTCAGGTACGTTCCGGCCGAGAACGGACGCGTCGTCGTGAACATCGATCGCTCCGGCAGCCATCTCGTCGTAGGCGTCGAGGACAACGGATCCGGCATTCCGGTATCGGCGCTGCCCAGGATCTTCGAGCGCTTCTACCGGGTCGACACGGCCCGTTCACGGGATGGGGGCGGCACGGGTCTGGGTCTTGCGATCGTGCGGCACCTCGTATCCAGCATGGGGGGACACGTCGAGGCCAGGAGCGGGTGGGGAGTGGGCACCACGATCACATTCACGATCCCCGCGGCGCACCGGACCGACTCCGCGCCCGCCGGGGTGCCTGCGGTGAATCGTGCGGACGGAGGCCTCGATTGACGCCGCTCAGGCCGATGCCTGGCGCCGCCACCGCCGGGCTGGTCGTTGCCCTGTCCGCGGGGTGCGGCCGCGACGCGCCGGTCGTGTCGGTCGGCGGCGCCAGCAGCCTCTATCCGCTGTCCGAGGCGATCGCCGAGGACTTCGCGGGCGAGCGGCCGGACGCTCGTATCGCCGTTGTGGCCTCGGGTTCGGCAGGGGGCTTTCGACGACTCTGCGCCGGAGAAGTCGATATCACCGGCGCATCGAGACCGATTTCGACGGCCGAGTCAGAACGGTGCCGGATCGCTGGAATCCGGTACCTGGGCGTCCCGATAGCGCGGGACGGAATCGCGATCGTGGCCAATCGGGCGAACACCGCGGTGCAATGTCTCACCCTGGACGAACTGCGCCGCCTGTGGGAACCGTCGGGCGCGGTTGCAACGTGGCGCGATCTGCGGCCTGCGTACCCGTCCGAAGAGATACGCCTGTTCGGACCGGGGCCCGGCTCGGGGACGTTCGATGCCTTTACCAGAGTGGTCATGGGGCGGCCGGGAGCCAGCCGGGCGGACTACTACCAGACGGAAGCGGACAATCTCATCGCGCACGGAGTGGCGGGGAACCGCTGGGCGCTGGGGTACTTCGGGTCGGCGGCGTTCGCGGCCCACAGGGACCGGCTGCGCACGATCGAAGTCGACACCGGCTTCGGCTGTGTGAGGCCAACCGACGAGGCGGTGTCCGCCGGGGCGTACAGTCCGCTGTCACGTGACCTCTACATCTACGTCGCCTATTCCACCCTCGAGCGGGCTGACGTCTTCGATTTCGCGCACCACTACATCGTTGCAGCCGAGCGGCTGAGCGCGCTGACCGGGTATGTGCCGCTGCCCTCCGCCGAGTATGTCCGGAGCCGGGCGTTGCTGGCGGGAGCGAGGGGCGCTGCGCCATGACAGCAACGGCCCTGTCGCGCGGCGCGGGCAACCCGCGGAGTCCAGGCGAGCGGTTCGGCAAGCACGTCCTGTTCACCTGTGCGGCGTTGTCGGCGCTGCTCGGGGCCGCGGTGATCGTTGTGGTGGCATTGGAAACGGTCCGCTTCTTCGGGCGGGTCTCACCCGCCCGCTTCTTCGGAGGTCTGACATGGGCGCCGCTTGCCGAAGAACCCGGTTTCGGCGTCCTGCCATTGATTGCCGGCACCGCTCAGATTGCCGCGGGCGCGACTTTCCTCGCGTTGCCGGTCGGATTGTTGACCGCGGTTTTCCTGCGCTACTACGCCGGTGGACGGACAGCGTCGGTACTCAACGCAGTGGTGACGTTGCTGGCCTGTATCCCGGCCGTCGTATACGGCTACTTCGCCCTCAACTACGTGACCCCGGCGATCCGAAGCGTCTGGCCTGGAGTGGAGGGGTTCAACGGGATCTCGGCGTGCCTGGTCGTGGGGCTGATGATCCTTCCGACGATCGTGCTGCTCTCCCGCGAAGCGCTCGGAGCCGTGCCGAACTCGCTGCTCGAGGAAGGTGTCGCCCTGGGGGCCACCAGGCGCCGGGTGCTCGTTCGGCTGGTCGTGCCGGCGGCGGCGGTCGGGATTGCGGGATCCGTCGTCATGGCGGCCGCGAGGGCGGTCGGAGAGACAATGATCGTGACGCTGGCCGCCGGGAACCCCACGGGTCCGACGTGGAATCCGCTGGAGGGCGTGCGCACGCTGACGACCTTCCTGGCGCAGGCAAGCCTGGGTGACATCCCGACGGGGAGTATCGAGTACGGTGCCTGCTTCGCGGTGGCGGCGGTTCTTTTCCTTCTTACCTGCGGGATGCATGCGGCCGGCCGGGCACTGATGGCGCGCGGCCAACGCGGAACCCTCGGCGCGGTCCGCTTGTGAGCGAGTCCACGCGGGCTGGAGCCGGGGTCGCCGTTCGGGGCCCGATCGGCGCGATGGGCGTCGCTGCGGCGCTCGTCACGATGTCGGCGCTGATCCTGCTGACCGGTGTGCTGCTGGTCGAGGCGCGCGAAGTCCTCGATTGGCGGTTCTTTCTCGATCCTCCCTCGCGCGTGGCCGCCGAAGGGGGTGTCGGGCCTGCCGTGGCGGGGAGCCTGTGGCTGACATTCCTTGTCGCCGCGATCGCCGTGCCGCTGGGTGTCGGCACCGCCGTGTACCTGGCGGAGTACGCGCCCCCAACCAGGCTGGTCAAGGCGGTCGAGTCCGTTCTCACGAACCTGGCGGGTGTGCCGTCGGTCGTCTACGGCATCGCCGGCCTTGCGCTGTTCGTGCGTGGCCTGGGTCTGGGCCCCAGCATTCTCGCCGGCGCTCTTACCCTGACCGCTCTGACCGTTCCCCTGGTCGTCGTCAACTGCCGCAAAGCCCTCCAAGCCGTGCCCGACGAGTTCCGCTGGGCGGCGTTCGGCCTCGGGGCGAGCCGGTGGCAGGTGGTGCGTGACCAGGTGCTTCCGGCGGCGGCCCCCGCCCTCCTGGCCGGGTGTTGCGCCGCGCTGCTCAGGGCCGTCGGTGCGGCGGCGCCCCTGCTGATGCTGGGCGCGGTCTCGTTCACGACCTTTGCGCCGGGCAGCCCGAATGATCCGCTCACCGCGCTGCCGACCCAGATCTTCGCCTGGGCTGCGCGCCCGCGGGAGGGCTTTCTCGCCCTTGCCGCTGGTGCCAGCGTCGCGCTCCTTTTGCTGATGGCAGCGATGCATCTGGTCCTGTTCGCCCACCGGCGACGGCAGAAGGGGACATGGTCATGAGCGCACCCGGCCCGGCGCTCCCCGTGCTTTCCACCGAGCGGCTGACGGTGCGCTTCGACGGAAGGGCCGTCCTGAAGGACGTGAGCATCGAGATCCCGCTCGGCCGGGTCGTTTCGATCATCGGGCCCGCGGGGTCCGGCAAGACCACGCTGCTCCGGTCCTTCAACCGCATGAACGAGCTCATTCCGGGAGCGAAGACCGCGGGGACGGTGCACTTCCAGGGGGTCGATCTGTACGATGCGGACATTGACCAGGCCGAGGTCCGCAGGAGGATCGGAATGGTCTTCCAGAAGGCCACGCTCTTCCCGAAGTCGGTGTTCGACAATGTTGCCTTCGGACTGCGCGCCAAGGGCGTGGAGGGGGATCTGCACGGCCTCGTGGAAGAGGCGCTGACGGTCGTCGGCCTCTGGTCCGGGGGTGCCGAGGTTCTTGACGCGCGGGCCCTGGATCTGACGGCGGGTGAGCAACGACGACTCTCCATCGCCCGGGCGCTGGCACTCAAGCCGGATTGCCTTCTGTTGGATGAGCCGACCGCGGCACTCGACCCCGCCGCGTCCGCAAAGGTCGAGTCCATCATCCATGCGCTGCGGCACGAGTGCACGATCGTCCTTGCCACCTCGGACCACACGCAGGCCGGGCGCCTCTCCGATCTGACAGCCTATCTGGATTCCGGCCGGCTGATGGAGTACGGTGCCACACAGGAGCTTTTCACCAACCCGCGCAACGAACGCACCGAGTCCTACCTGACCGGTCGCCTCCCATGACGGACCAGATCCTCCCGGGAAGTCATTTCGACGACAAGCTGACCGCCCTTCAGAATCTGCTTCTGGAGATGGCCGGCCGAAGCGAAGAGATGGTGCGGCTGGCCGTGAACGGCGTCGTGCACAGGGATCCGGCCCGGGCAGGCGAAGTGCGCGCGGCCGAAGACCGAATCGATCAGCTGGAATTGCAGATAGACGAACGGGTCATGGAGTTGCTGGCCCTTCAGCGCCCGATGGCCGGCGATCTTCGCTTCGTCTTCGTCGTGCTCAAGGCGTGCCGCGACATCGAGCGGATCGGCGACCACGCGGTGAACATCGCAGGGGCGGGGGAACGCGCCGCGGTGCACCCACCACTCCCGGAAATCCTCGAGATAGCCGAGATCGGCGACCTGGTGCGGCGGATGCTCGGCAGGGCGCTGGGAGCCCTGGTCAACCGCGACGCGGACACGGCCAGGGCCGTGATCGCCGAGGACAAGGTGGTTGACGCGCTCCGCTACTCCGCTTTCGATATCATCATGTCCTACATGTCGCACCAGGCCAGGTACATTCCGGCGGGCATGAATATGATCCTGGCGGTCCAGAACCTGGAGCGCATCGGGGACCTCGCGACCAACATTGCCGAGGAGGTCGTCTTTCTCGTGGAAGGACATTCCATCAAGCACACCAGGAGTGCCGGACCCGATGAGCACGGACCCTGACCGAAGCCGGGCGGCGGGTGGTCCCGATGACGTGGGCCAGGCGGTCGGAGGTGCCGTCGCAGAGCTTCTGAGCGAGGTCACGACGCGCACCGAGCCCGAACCGCTGCGGGAAGCCACGTCGCTTCGGGGCCAGTGCGCCATCGTCACCGGCGGCTCCAGCGGGATCGGTCGCGCAACCGCCCTCACGCTGGCCGAGGGCGGCGTCAACATCGCCTTCAACTACCTGGACACCGGTCCGGAGAGCCGCGCGGCCGCACAGGAGCTGCAGGAATCGCTGGCAATGCTGGACGTGAAGTCGTTTGCCCAGGCGGGAGATGTACGCGACACGGACGCGGTCACGGCTTTCGTGGCGGAGGCCAACGCACAGCTCGGAGGTCTGCACATCCTCGTCAACAACGCGGGGGTGGGACGGGACCGGGCCCTCTGGCGCATGTCCGACGAGGAGTGGCAGACGGTCATCGGCACCAACCTGTCCGGCGCATTCTACTTCACCCGCGCCGTCGCGCCGTACTTTCGGGCGCAGGAGTTCGGCAAGATCGTCAACGTGTCGTCCGTTCACGGGCTTTCCAGCGAGTTCGGACTCGCCAACTACTGCTCCTCGAAGGCCGGGATGATCGGCCTGACCCGAAGCACGGCGGTGGAACTCGGGCCCTCGAACGTGAACGTGAACGCGGTGGCTCCGGGCTACATCCGCACGACCCAGCTCACCGAACACGTCCCGGCCGAGATCATCGACCGCGCCCGCGAACGAAGCGCTTTGGGCCGCCTGGGCGATCCACAGGACGTGGCCTCCGTGATCCTGTTCCTCTGCTCCGAGGTCGCGCGCCATATTACGGGCGCAGTGATTCCCATCGACGGTGGATACCTGATATGAAGACCGACACCAAATCCGACTCCCGGGCCGGCGGGAAGGCGATTCGCAGGACCGACCGCGAATGGCGCGGTCAACTGACCCGCGAACAGTACCGGGTCGCCCGCAGGGGAGGGACGGAACGCGCGTACACGGGCGCATACTGGGACCACAGGGAGGACGGCACCTACGTCTGCGTGTGCTGTGGCCTGCCGCTGTTCGAGTCAGATGCCAAATTCGATTCCGGGACGGGCTGGCCCAGCTTCGAGCGCCCCGCGGACGCCGAAAACGTCGGCGAGCGGGAAGATCGCAGCTTCTTCATGCGGCGCACGGAAGTGATCTGCAACCGTTGCGACGCCCACCTCGGCCACGTCTTCCCCGACGGCCCGGGCCCCGAGGGTCTGCGCTACTGCATCAACTCGGCCGCGCTGGACTTCGAGGGGCGGGACGAGGG
>VXMI01000051.1 GCA_009841165.1 Gemmatimonadota bacterium
AACCGGCGACCCCCACCTTGGCAAGGTGGTGCTCTACCAACTGAGCTATTCCCGCATGAAAGGAGGCCCGGGGCGGGCCATCCACCCCCCGCGGCCAACGTTCCGCGCGAGGATTTCGTCGCAGGGGGACAGCAACGTTAGACGAGCGGTTGCAGGGTGTCAACCGCCGCCCGCACCGCCGCCCGCGCGATTCACGCCCGGAACCGTCCCTGTTAACTTGTCACCGCTTCCCTCCCCCTTCCGGATGTGCCGTGCTCGGTAGCCGCTCCACAGTCCTCGCCCTCCTCGCCCTCCTCCTCGCCTCCGCCGCCACGAGCGTCGTTCCGGCGGGCACGAGCGCCCAGGAGCCGTATTCGCCGCTGGTGCCGCGAGGGAACGTGCGTCTCGGGTTGCTGGGGCAGTACTCGTCCTTCTCGGACCTCTATGAGATCGGTGGACTGACCGGCGGGCCACACAGGCTGGGCGGCCTCTTCTCAGGTCCGGCGGGCAGCCGCATCTTTCCGTTTCTGGCTGAGCCCGAGGCGGCAGTGCGCGCGGCGATCGACGACGACTACGAGATGAGCCTGGGGACGATGTCGTCGGTGCTGGAGAAGAGCACGGCGTGGGTGCCGGTGTCGGTAGACGTGGGCGTCTTCGACTGGCTGACCGTGGGGGCGATGGTGCCGCTGGTGCAGAACGAGACCGAGTTCACGACGACCTTCGCGGCGGACTCGGCCAGCGCCACCGCGGGGTTCGGCCCCGGACTGGAGGACCCGGCGGCGGTTGCGGGGTTTCTGTCCGGCTTTCAGGGATCGATCGGCGCGTATGACGCGTTTCGCGACGAGGCGTGCGCGGCCGACCCGGTGTCGGACGCCTGCAGGGACGCCACGGCGCTGCTGGCGGATGCGCGCTCCTTCCACTCGCTCCTGTCGCTCATGTACGGGAGCGTATTCGCGCCGCTGTCGTGGTCCGGCGCCGGCATGGCACTGGACGCCAGGCTGGCCGCGTTCTCCGAGGCGTTCGAAGCGGCCGGGGTTCCGGGCGTTGTCGGTCTGCCGCTGGCGAGCGCGCTGCTCACCACCGAAGACGTGGGGCGGCTGATCAGCGAACCCGGGTTCGGCATCGAGTCGACCCATCCGCTGGACCAATGGCGGTCGCTCTGGCGGCTCGGCGATATCGAGGTGCGGGCCGATGCACGAGTGATCGAGACCGGCGAGCCGGGCGCGCCCACACAGCTCACCGCAGGCGCCGGCGCGATGGTCCGGCTACCGACCGGAACGCAGGACGACGCGGCCAACTTCCTGGACTCGGGGAGCGGCGACAGGCAGATGGACGTCGAGGGTCGCGTGTGGATGAACGGGCGCTGGCGTGGGCGACTTGGGCTGTGGGCCGATGTCCGCTACGGCCTCCAGATGCCGGGCAGCACGGTGCGGCGTGTGTTCGATCCCGCCGTGGCCCTGGCCCCCCGCATCACCCAGGCCACCCTCGACTGGAATCCGGGCGACTACCAGTTCATGGAGCTGTCGCCCTGGTACCGCATCACGGATCCGCTGACGTTGACGGCCGGGTACCGGTTCTTCCGGAAGGGGAAGGACTCGTTCAGCGTGCCGGCGGTGGTGGTGGTGGACGAAGGTACGGCGGCGGCCCGCGCCAGGCAGAATGATCCGGCGATACTGGTTCCGGGCAGCGGAGGCTCGGTGGGCCAGGCGCTGCTGGGCATGGTGTACAACCGGGCTGCGTATGTGGGCGAAGACGGGGTGGGCGGTGCCCCATTGGAGATCCGGGTGATCTATCGGCAGGCGGTCGGCGGGAGCGGGATGATGCCGGTGACGCGGTCGCTGGAGGTAGGGTTCAGGCTGTTTGTGGGGATTTGGGGGGGCGGTTAGGTGGTTTGCTGCCGGGGCACGAGGCGGCAGCGGGCGGGCCCAACGCGCCGAGCGCGGAGCATAGGGTAGCGCGGAGGGGGCCAATCGGAGCGGTAGTCATGCGGAGACCTCCCCCGCGTTGCGGTTCGTACGGTCTGCCGCCCCGCCCCATCCCGGAAACTCGCTCCACTCCCTCCCATGGTGAGCACCTGATACGTGTGCCGGTCAACCTCCAGCATGACCCGGAAGACCGCGCGCTGGAACTGCGGTGGAACGTCTGCGTGGAACAGGTCCGACATCGAGTTGACGAAGACAAGCCGCCGTCCGCTCCACTTCCGTGGCTGGTCCAAGCGCTCCGGCCAGACGCGCACGGCGAACGGATCGGCGCGATTGGCCGTGGTGTCTGCAACCGGCAACCGACGGCGATAAATCCTGCGCAGTAGCCGCCGGGACAGCGCCTCCGCGTAGCAGTTGTCGCACCCGGCGGACACCTTGGTGCAGCCGGTCGTCGGGTTCCATGTGACCTCGGTCCACTCAATCGACGTTCGCTGGCCCATGCGGCACGCTCCCTGGAAGAGGCTGGTGAATCCGAAAACCGAAGATATACCGAATTGTTCATTAGCGGAAGAGATCAGCCATCCCGCGCCGCATCCAGCAACTCCCGCGCATGCTCCAGCGACGACGCTGAATCGGGATCTCCCCCCAGCATCCGCGCCAATTCGCGCACCCGCTCATCCGATCCCAGCCGCCTGAGCGTGGTCTCCGCAGCGCCGTCCACCGTGCGCTTCTCGACCGCGAAGTGATTGGCCGCCCGGGCCGCGATCCGGGCGAGATGCGTTACCGCCAGCACCTGCCGTCCCCGCGCCACTTCCTCCAGCCGCACCCCCACCCTCGCCGCTGTATGGTATACACAAA
>VXMI01000210.1 GCA_009841165.1 Gemmatimonadota bacterium
GCGGGGGCTGCTGGGGAACGGCGGCGGCGGTGGTGGGCAGACCCGTTGCAGCCACGACGGCAAGGCGGACGATAGTTTTCATCGGGTACTTCCTCTCCTTCCGGGCGGGCTCGTATACGGTAACCCAAACCAAAACCGATAGCAGCCGATATTGAATCCAACCCTGACCCTCGTCATCCTCGCCGCCGGCCGCTCTACGCGGTTCGGCCGCCTCAAGCAACTTGCACCGGTAGGTCCCGGCGGCGAGGCGCTGCTCGACTACGCGCTCTACGACGGCGCGCTAACGGGATTCACGCGCTTCCACCTCGTCATCCAGGAGACGCTGCGACCCGATTTCGACGCCCACCTGGCGCCCGCGCAAGCCGCCGGCCTCGACATCCGCTACACCTGTCAGCGCATGGCACACCCCGGCTTCGTGGACGCGCCTCCCCCCGGCCGCACCCGCCCCTGGGGCACCGGCTACGCCGTGCTCACGGCAGCCGGGCACGTCGATGGCCCGTTCGCGGTCTGCAACGCCGACGACTTCTACGGGCGGGGCGCCTACGCTGCGCTGGCCGCAGCGATGCGCGGGGCCCGCTCGACGCCCGTCACCGCGACGCACGTCGCCGAAGCATCGACAAGTAATGTCGACATTACAATATGTAATGCAAACATGACATTCACTGTCGGCTATCCCATCGAAGGGACACTCTCGGAGAGCGGAGGCGTCTCCCGCGGCATATGCGAAATCGACGACGCGGGCGCCCTCAAGCGGTTGACCGAGGGCCTGGAACTCCGCCGCGCGGGCGACCGCGTGGTGGGGCGCGACGTCGCCGGAAGGCCGGTTGGCGTCGCCTTGCAAGCTCCTGTCTGCACCAACCTCTGGGGCTTCCATCCCGACATTCTGCCCGCCCTGCGCGACCTGTTCGCCGCGTTCCTCTCTGCCGGTCCCGGGCTCGACCGCGAGTTCTACCTTTCCGAGGCGATGAACGACCTCATCGCGGCCGGCCGCGCGCGCTGCACCGTGCTGCCCACCCGCGAGCGGTGGCTCGGCGTGACCTTCCCCGGCGACCAGCCGGGAGTGGCCGAATCGCTGCGGGGGCTGGTAGACTCGGGGGTCTATCCCATGCGCCTTTGGGACGCTCCGCCAACCCCTTCACTCCACGACTGACGCCCATGCAACTTTCCACACTCGACTGGATCGTCATCGCCCTCTACGGGCTCACCGCACTCGCAATCGGCCTCCGCTTCGCCCGGCGCGCGGGCTCGGGGGCGGACGAGTTCTTCCTGTCGGGTCGGAAGCTGCCCTGGTGGCTGCTCGGCACGTCGATGGTCGCGACGACCTTCTCCACCGACACGCCCAACCTGATCGCCGACTTCGTGCGCGGCGGCGGGGTCGCGCAGAACTGGTCGTGGTGGGCCTTCCTGATCACCGGGATGTGCACGGTCTTCTTCTACGCGCGGCTGTGGCGGAGGTCGGGCGCGCTGACCGACATCGAGTTCTACGAGCTGCGCTATTCCGGGCGTCCCGCGGCGTTCCTGCGGGGGTTCCGCGCCATCTACCTGGGCGTCTTCTACAACGTGATGATCATCGCCACGGTCACGCTCGCCGCCACCAAGATCGGCGGCGTGCTGCTCGGACTCGACCCGCTCACCACCGTCCTGATCGCGGGCTCGGTCACCATGATCTACTCGGCCACCTCCGGGCTCTGGGGCGTCGTCGTGACCGACCTCATTCTGTTCGTGGTCGCCATGATCGGGTCCATCGCGGCCGCCGTGTTCGCGCTCCAGCAACCCGAAGTCGGCGGGCTCGCCGGCCTCGTCTCGCACCCCGAACTGCGCTCGGCGATGAACTTCTTCCCCGACTTCTCCAACTGGAGCGTCGCCGCGGGCATCTTCATCATCCCCATAGCGGTGCAGTGGTGGAGCGCGTGGTACCCGGGGTCCGAGCCGGGCGGCGGAGGCTACGTGGCCCAGCGCATGCTGGCGGCGAAGAGCGAGAAGGAGTCGATGAAGGCCACCCTGTGGTTCAACATCGCGCACTACGGGCTGCGTCCCTGGCCCTGGATCATCGTGGCGCTCTGCTCGATGCTGGTCTACCCGGAGCTCTCGGACATCCAGGCGCGCTTCCCCGACCTCGACCCGTCGCTGGTGGGCAACGACCTGGCCTATCCGGCCATGCTCGTGTTCCTTCCGGCCGGGTTGCTGGGGCTCGTGGTCGCGTCGCTCGCGGCCGCGTACATGTCGACCATCAGCACGCAGCTCAACTGGGGATCGTCGTACGTGGTGAGCGACTTCTACCGCCGCTTCGTCAACCCGGACGCGAGCCAGCGGCGGCTGGTGGCGGTGGGGCGCCTGTCGACGGTGGGCCTGATGTTCCTCGGCGCCTTCATCGCGCTCCAGCTCGACACCGCGGGCCAGGGCTTCCAGATCCTCCTCCAGATCGGCGCCGGCACCGGCCTCATCTTCCTGCTGCGCTGGTTCTGGTACCGCGTCAACGTGTGGAGCGAGCTGGCTGGGATGACGATCTCGTTCCTGGTCGCCATCCATTTCGCATTCGTCCACACCGCGCTCGGCTTTGCGCCGATGCCGGCGTGGGAGCAGCTGGTGATCGGCGTGGCGGTCACGACGGTCGGCTGGCTGGCCGTCACCCTCGTCACACCACCCGCCGACTCGGACACGCTCCAGGGCTTCTACGACAGGATCCGCCCCATGGGCAAGGGCTGGCAGCGCGTCGTCGACGTGGGCGAAGGCTCGCGCGACGCCGAGTCGGTCACCGCGGCATTCCTCGCCTGGTTCCTGGGGTGCGTGCTGGTCTACGCGGCCCTCTTCGGGACGGGCTATCTGCTCTACGGGCAGGGCGTGGCCGCGGTGGTCGCGCTGGCGATCTCGGCGGGGGCCGGGGTGTGGCTGTTCCGCCTGTTGCCGAAGTTGGGCTTCGCGGATTGAGCGGTGGGGTTGGAGGTGGGTTGGGAGGGCGGCCCGGGCTAGCGCTGCGGGGCCGATTCACCTTGACGGCCTCCGGACGTCCGCGGTTCGCCTGCGTAAGGGTCACCTGAGTTGCCCGGCTCCACCCGCACCCGCTGGCTC
Source organism: Gemmatimonadota bacterium (assembly GCA_009841165.1). Classification (GTDB taxonomy): domain Bacteria; phylum Gemmatimonadota; class Gemmatimonadetes; order Longimicrobiales; family Gaopeijiaceae; genus Bin94. Next base: position 3,070 of record VXMI01000210.1, read on the forward strand.
GCCACCGCCCCCGGACGCGTCAACCTGATCGGCGAGCACACCGACTACAACGGCCTCCCGGTCTTCCCCATCGCCATCGACCGCGACGTCCGCATCGACTTCACTGCCGCGGACGACCCCGCGGTGCGGCTGGACAGCCCTGTGGCGCGTTTCGACCCCTTCGCGTTTCAGCTGAAACGTCCCATCGAGGCTGCAAGCCAGGGACACTGGTCTAACTACGTGCGCGCGGCGGCGCGGTGCCTGCTGGAGCAAGGGGTCGAGTTGGGCCGCGGGATCGAGGGGACGGTGACGGGCGACGTCCCGATCGCGTCGGGGCTGTCGTCCTCGTCCGCGCTGGTGGTGGCCGCGGCGCTGGCGCTGCTGAAGGCGAATGGCGCGACCCTTCCCCGCCTCGAACTCGCCGCCCTCATGGCGCGCGCCGAGCGGTTCGTAGGGCTGGAGGGGGGCGGCATGGACCAGGCCGCGTGCCTTCACGGCGTGGCCGGGCACGCGCTCCGCATCGACTTCGAGCCGCTGCGGGTGACGCCGGTGGCCGTGCCTGAGGGGTGGCGTTGGGTGGTGGCTTCGTCGCTGGTGCGTGCGGAGAAGTCGGGGGGCGCGCGCGAGGCGTACAACGAGCGGGCGCGGCAGTGTCGTGAGGCGCTCGCGGGGTTGGCGGGGTGGTCGACCGACGGGCTGCCCGCCTACCGCGACCTCATGGCAGTGAACGATCTCGACGGCCTGTTGCGCCGGGCTCGCCGCACTCTCGCACCCGTGCTGTTTCGCCGCTTCCGCCACGTCGTGACGGAGGGGCGCCGGGTGGCGCAAGCCGAGGTGGCCATGCGCGAGGGTGACGTGCACGGCTTCGGTGACCTCATGGTGCGGTCGCACGAGAGTCTCCGGGACGACTACGAAGTGAGCACGGGGGAGTTGGACGCAATCGTCGAGGTGGCGCTCGAGGCTGGGGCCGCGGGTGCCCGGCTGACCGGCGCCGGCTTCGGTGGCTGCGCCGTCGCGCTGTGCGACGACGCCACCGTCGGACCGCTCATGGAAGCCCTCGTGGCGCGCTTCTACGAACCGCGACTAAGGGGGCCGCCGGTCGGCGGGGTCGTGTTCGCGGTTGAGCCGTCACCCGGTGCCCGAGTCGAGGAAGCGTGAATGATCTCGGACCGTGGCGCTGAATGCGATGCCGGTGCACACGCATCAAGCCTCTGAGCGCACCGCCCGTAGTCGTTGATAGCCAGGCTCCGCGGACAGGCCGGGGGGCACCCCATGCATCACCCCTCCGGGGTCCCGTCCTGCTCTTGGTTCAGGTTATTGTCGAAACTGTACCAAGAGCAGGACAACCTGGTTTAGAGTAATCCGATGGGGAGTGCGTTGTACAAGCGGCTACAGCAGAAGACCTCGCAGATACGAACCCTGAATCCACGGCCCATCCGGGCCTCCGGTCAGCCTTGGGCCTTCACCAGCCGCAGCACCTGCGGATGCTCGACATCGTTCATGTCGCGGCGCACGCCGAACACTTCATCCGAACCCACCCTCATCAGCTGGAACCTCGCCGGAGTCTCGACCACCCCCAGCCACACTCCGGACGCGTCCCATACGTACCAGTCCTGCGGCTCGTCCATCCGCGCGATCCCGAGATACTCGCCCGCCCACACGTTGCCTTCGACATCCACGAGCATGCTCTGGTAGGCGGGCTTTTCGGTCGGAACCGGCAGGAGATCCAGCAGGTCTCGCGTGAACTGACTCGGGTTGGGGCCGAGCCGGGCTCGCCGCTCGCGGTCGACGTCCTCTCCGGTGACGGCCAGCGAGATGCGGGGAAGCCTCGCGATCATCCGGACCTCTCCGGTCTCGCCGTCCAGGATCGAGTATTCCAGCGCTTCCGCGATTCCCAGCACCACCTCACCGCGGCCGGTCGGCACCACCTGGGTCATTCGAGGCATCAGCGGAATGGCGTCGCCTTCGGGTACGACGACGTGCTCCCATCCGGGAACCGTCGCGACCGGATGCACGGACGTCCGGTCCGCGGACATCCGAACGATGGTGGCGGGGTGGCGCTGCAGGCCTCCTTCCAGGTCATCGTCCTGCACCGTGTACCCGGCATCCAGTCCCCAGACGATGTCGGAGGGCACGGGGTGCTGAACCGGATTGGCCTCGCCCAGCAACCGGAATGTGCTGATCAGCCCCGACACGATGTCGAACTCGGCGCCCGGACCGCCCGGCCTGTAGTCCAGGCCCAGGAGCGTGCCCTGACGGGTCAACACCATTGACCACAGGCTGCGAAACTCTCCCGGGCCTTCGCCTGCACCGCCGAAAGCGCGCAAGAAGCGCCCCTCCGCATCGTAGATCCGGATCTCCTGGGACCCCCGGTCGGCTACCGCCAGATCACCCGCAAGGGTCCGCAGCACGTCCCCCACCCGATAGAACAAATGCATGTCCGCCGAGCCGGACTCCGCCAGGTCCACGACCGGTTCCTCCACGATCCGCCACTCGTCGCCCTCCGCCCAACTCGGCGCGGTCGACTCGACGATGGTAACCCCGAGGCTGTCGCGCGACGTGCTTGCGGGTGCGCTGCCAGCCTCGCAACCGGCCACAGCCACTGCGGCGAGCCCGAGGAGTATGGGCCTCACGGGATCCGTGGCGTGCGCGGCCCCGCGCCGTCCGGCGTCCCCGAACCGGGCCGCGGCGGCCTGCCCCTGGTGCGCCAGACCTCCCGCACGCCCCGCACCACATCCTGGAAGCGCGGGTCGCTGCGCAGCGGATCCCACACGGCGTTGCTCCTCAGCGTGACCAGGGCCGGATCGCGGTTCTGCACCGCGGCTTCGAGATGTCGCAACGCATCATCATGCTGGTCGAGGCCGACCGCGATCATCGCCTTCTCGACTTCGGACACATGCTCGCCACGTGCCTCCCGCTGCGCGTTGTTTTCCTGTCGCCAGCGCCAGTAGCTGGCCGGATCGTCCTCCTCGAAAGTCGCGTGCAGGTGCTCCACCGCAGCCCTCGCCTCCGCTACCTCGCCCTGGGTGGCGAGGATCCGTTGCTCCCGGACCTCGACCGCGCCTTCGTAGTGGCCCTGGCGGAGATGAGCCTCCTCCAGGCCGGCCCATGCCGGGACCATCCTCGGATCCGAGTCCAGGATCTCCTCGAACGCCACGGCCGCGCTGTCGAACCGGCCCGTCTCCAGGAACCCCATCGCGACGGCGAGCGGAGACCCGCGCCCGAACTGGCGCCCGAATCGCGTCGATTCGAGCAACTGGCGCCGCCGGAGCGAATCGGTTACAAAGCCGGCGAGCGCGCCGGCCTGTGCAAACGCGTCGTCGATTCCCGCCCCGATCCCGGACACGTCGGTGCCGATACGGTCGCGAAGGATCACCATCGTCGCCGCCACCTCGTCTTCGGCGCCGCCGAGCAACCCGGCCCTCTCGAGGTCGCCCCGCACCTGCGCCAGGACATCCTCCGGTACCGAATCGCCGTCCGTGGCCAGCATCAGGTGCGTTCCCGCTCTCCAGGCCAGTGGCTGCGCGTACCCGGGATCGAGCTCGGCCGACCTGTCGAAGTGCCCCAGGGCCGCTTCCAGCGCCTCCGGCGTCCCCCGCTCCAATTCCTGCTGCCCCTGCAGGAAGGCGCGATACGCCTCCGGATCCACCTCCGCGACCATTTCCACCTCGGCGCTCAACTCGTCGCCCAGCTCCCCCTGCACCGACTCGGCGATCTCCACCGCGACCTCGGTCTGAAGCCGCAGGATGTCCTTCAACTCGCGCTGGAAGCTGCGCGAGAGCATGTGCGTATCGGTCGCCGCGTGCAGAAGCTGCACCGAAATCCGCACGCTGTCGCTCTCCGACGTCATGGCGACGGAGCCCGTCACGACGGCCTGCACGCCCAGCTCCGCGGCGATGTCGGGCAACAGCATGTTCGAATCGGCGTAGCGCTCGACCGAGGTGCGCGACACGACCCGGAGGCTCGAGAGGAGGCTGAGTTGCGTGATGATCTCCTCGTGGAGCTGGCGGGCGAAGAGGTCGTCCCGCTGGGCGAAGTCCGCCAGGGGAAGGACCGCGATCGCCGTAATGGGCGCATCCGGATCCAGACTGGCCGTTCGTGCGGCGGCGGGAGGCGCGGTTTCGACTGCCTCGGCTCCGTCCCCACCGTCTTCCGTCGCGCCGCTCCGCAGGAACCAGAGCGCACCGAGCGCAACCGAGATCGACGTCGCCGCCAGCAGTGCCAGCCGCGGCGCGATCGTCACTTTCGCACCGCCCTGCTGTTCGCGCGTCTTGGCCAACCCCTCCGGCGTCAGGTCGTAGACCCAGGCGAAGGCCAGCACGACCGGCAGCCCCAGAAACACGAGCACCACGAGCGACTGCAGCACCCAGTCCGGCGCGTTGAAGGCCGGCAGCACGATCTCGCCCAACTGCAGCACCACGAAGCCAGACGCCACGTAGACCCCGCCGGCGCGCACAACGTGCCGCCGCCTGAGTTCCCGCCAGAAGGCCACCAGTCCCTGCTTGCGCTTCATCGATCGATCCCGTCCGGCATTACCATCCCACCACGCATTATGTACACCGCGGTCCCATAATGGGACCCCTCAGGGTCGGATTCCGCTAGTCCCCGCAAAGTTGCACCGTCGCTTGAGAGGAGTCCTGCGTCCGGCAGCAAGCGCCAATATATCCTTGCTAATCACTAACTATACTTAGAGATTAGCAAGTATGTTCAAACGACGTCAGATGGCACTCGTCCAGCGCGATCTCGCCGAATTCCCCTCGGTCGTCCTCCTTGGGCCCCGTCAGGTGGGAAAGACCACGCTCGCACGCGAAATCGCCGACTCGGTTCCGCGATCCCTCTATCTGGACCTTGAAGATCCGGCGGACCTCGCTCGGCTGGAGAACACCAGCGCCTATCTCGACCTCCATCGCGACCGGCTGGTCATCCTGGACGAGGTGCAGCGGATGCCCGGCCTCTTTCGAGCGCTGCGCGGGCAGATCGACGTGCGGCGGCGCGAGGGCCGCAGTAGCGCCCATTTCCTGCTGCTGGGATCGGCGTCCGGCGCGCTGCTTCGGCAGTCCGCCGAGTCGCTCGCCGGGCGTGTAGCCTATCGGGAGCTGCCCGCGTTCGATGCGCTGGAAGCCGGTCCCGACCTCGACCGCCTGTGGCTGCGTGGCGGCTTCCCCGAGAGCTTCACCGCCGCCAGTGACGAACTGAGTCTCCGCTGGCGCGCGAACTTCATCCGCACCTACCTCGAGCGGGACCTCCCCCAGACCGGACTCAGGACTCCCGTCGAGACGCTCCGCAGGTTCTGGACGATGCTGTGCCATTTGCAGGGCTCGGTGTTCAACGCGGCCGAGTTGGCCCGAAGCCTCGGAGTCTCCGTGCCGTCCGTGAACCGCTACACCGATACCCTCGTCGACATGATGCTCCTGCGTCGCCTCCAGCCCTACCACGTCAACGTGGGGAAGCGCCTCATCAAGTCACCCAGGATCCTGGTGCGGGACAGCGGTGTCGTCCACGCTCTCCTCAACATCCGGTCCCTGGAAGACCTTCTCGGGCACCCCGTCGCGGGCGCCAGCTGGGAAGGACTCGTCGTGGAGAATCTGGTCGGCGCCGCTCCCGTGGGCACAGATGCCTTTTTCTACCGAACCCGGTCCGGAGCCGAAATCGACCTGTTGCTGCTCCTCCCCGGACAGGAGCCGTGGGCGGTGGAGGTGAAGCGCTCCTCGGCGCCGAAAGTGCCCAGAGGATTTCGCATTGCCACCGCCGACGTCGGGGCAGCGAAGAAGTTCATCGTGTACCCGGGCACCGACACCTATCCTCTCGGGGACGGGATCACGGCCATCCCGTTGCCCGCGCTAATGGAGCGGCTGCTCGACGAGGGGTAGCCGCCGCGGAACGGACCCGGCGCCACGTTGCCCGCCGCGCGTGCGCCAGCCACTATCCTCGCCAGGCGTCCCGCTGAATAAGGAGGATCCCATGCGCCGCCGCCCGTCCCGCTTCGCCGCCCCGACCCTTCTCCTCGTCGCCGCCGCCCACCTCGCCCCGCCAGCGCAGCCCCCCGCGGCCGCGCAGTCGAGTTCGCCCATCCACTCCAACACCCGCTGGACCCTCGCCGCGGTGGGCGACGTGATCATGAACCGGCGGACGGCGCCGTTCGATCATCCGGGGGACCCGGGGTTCCACGACCTCGCCAACATCATTCGCGGGGCCGACGCGGCGTTCATGAACCTGGAGCAGTCGGTGTTCCGGCTGCAGGAATTCACGGGCTGGCCGGCGGCGGAGAACGGCGGCAACTACGAGGTCGGTTCGCCCGAGACGCTGCGGGACCTGGTCGACATGGGCTTCGACCTCTTCAACAACGCCAACAACCACACCACCGACTACGGTGTCGAGGGGATGCGGCTCACCAACCGGCTGCTGGACGAGTGGGGGCTGGTGCACTCGGGGGCTGGCGAGAACCTGGGCTGGGCCAGCCGTCCGGGGTACCTGGAGACGCCGAAGGGGCGGATCGCGCTGATCGGGATGGCGTCCACATTCACGCCGATGTCGCGTGCGGGAAAGGCGGGGCCCACCGTTCAGGGGCGGCCCGGGCTGAACCCGCTGCGGCTGAGCACCCGCCACGAGGGGTCGCCGGAGACGATGGCCGCACTGCGGGATGTGGCGCGCAGGCAGGGCAGAAACGTGTCCGATGACGACGACGGGCCGGTGCGTGTCTTCGGGTCCACGGTGTACCCCGGCGACGAGGACCGCAGCATCGTGTCCCTGAACGACGTGGACCGCGAGCGGGTGCTGCACGAGGTGCGCAACGCCACCGACCAGGCCGACTACGTGGTCGTCAACAGCCACTCGCACGAGCCGGGCAACGCGTCGCAGGTGCCGCCACCGTGGATGGAGGAGTTCGCGCGGCAGGCGATCGACGAGGGCGCCAACACCTTCATCATCCACGGGCCGCATCAGCTGCGGGCGGTCGAGATCTACCAGGGCCGCCCCATCTTCTACTCGCTTGCCAACTTCATCTTCCAGAACGAGACGATCGACCCGATGCCGTCCGACCAGCGCGACCGCTACGGCATCCCGCTCGACCGCCTCGCGTCGGAGATCTACGACACGCGCTTCCGCGTCGACGAGGACGGCAACCCCACCACGGGCTTCCCCACCGGCGCCGAGTGGTACGAGAGCGTGGTCCCGGTGGCGACCTTCGAGGGCGGCGAGGTAGTCGAGATCGTCTTCCACCCGATCGAGCTGAGCTGGAAGGCGCCGCGCGGCCGCCGGGGCACTCCGCGGATCGCGCCCGAGGAGCTGGGCCGCAGGATCATCGAGCACCTCGCCGAGCTGTCACGACCGTACGGGACGGAGATCCGGTACGAGGACGGTGTGGGGGTGTGGCGGCGGTAGCGCGCGGCTTCAGCAGGTGTGGGGGATGAGGCTCCGCGCGGGCCGCGCGGCCTGCGTCACGGCACCCCCGGCGGCGCCACCCGTCGCTGCGTCGCCTGCTCGAAGGCGTAGGCCAGTTCGATCAGCCGGGGTTCGCTGCAATTGGCTCCCGTGAAGCCCACGCCGAAGGGCGCGGGGCGGGCGTCGAACCCCTCCGGGAACGGTTGCGCGGGTGCGTTCGGCACGAAGCCGAAGGGGACCACGATGATCGGGGTGCCGGACCGGGCGGCGAGCCCCGCGCCCCGGCTGCCGGGGGTCAGGATCGCGTCGAGGTCGTGCTCCGTGAGAACCGCGTCGATCCCGCGCGTCCGGCTCAGCAGCTCGTCCCTGGCGATGTCGGCCTCGTTGCGCGCGCGGTCGGTCTCGACATCCATCTCGTCGGAGATGTCGAAGCGGGCCTGACCGTACCTGATGGCGCCCGCGCGCCCGTGTGCGGCGTTCCACTCGCGCAGCTCGGTGAGCGTGGCGACCGGCGCGTCCGGCCCCAGCGTGGCCAACCACGCGTTGAAGTCCCGCTTCGCGCCGTACTTGAAATTCACCGAGCAGTCCTCGTCGGCGCCCTTTCCCTGGTGTCCCCCGGCGCAGAACCCCCACGCGGCGAAGTTCGAGTCCGGGTCGGTCGTCGCGTAGCTGGGCACGTCGGCCGGGTCGACCACCACCGCGCCCTCGGCCTCCAGTACCGCGATCGCTTCCTCCATGAGCGCGCGCTGAGCCTCGTTGAGCCCGCCGCGCTCCCGGTCCTCGCCATCGAGCCGGATCGGGTCGTAGTAGAACGCCCGCGGGATGCCGATGCGGGCGCCGCGCAGTCCGTCCGGGTTCAGGAAAGGCCGGTAGTCGCGCCCGGGTGGCGGCTCGCAGACCTCGGTCGCGGGGTCGTTCGGGTCGGGCGCCGCGCTCTCCATCCCGCCGAGCAGGATGGCCGCGTCGGCCACGGTGCGTGCCATCGGGCCGGCCATGTCGTGGTCGAGGGTGACCGGCGCGATCCCCCAGCGGCTGATCCGGCCCAGCGTCGGGCGAATGCCCACCAGCATGGTTGCGTTCGACGGGCTGATCACCGAGCCGCCGGTGTCGGTCCCGACGTTCGCGGCCCAGAAGCTGGCCGCGGTTCCGACGCCGGAGCTCGACCCGCCGGTGCTCAGCGCGGGACGCCCGTCGAAGGTGGCAGGGCGCGGATCGCGGCGGGGGTCGTACGGGTTGTACGCGAACCCGGTCAGCGCGTTGTAGTTCCCGGGCATGGGATTCGGCGGCCCCGCCATCCAGTTCGCGAACTCGGTGAGCCCCGCCTTGGCGATGATGATCGCGCCCGCGTCCCGCAGGTTCGTCGTCAGCGTGGCCTCGTACGGCGGCACGTAGCCATCGAGGGCCAGCGCCCCCGCCGTGGTGGGGAGGTGGGTCGTGTGGATGTTGTCCTTGAGCGCGACCGGGATGCCGTGAAGCGGGCCCCGGACGTTGCCGGCCGCGCGCTCGGCATCGAGCGCGTCCGCTTCGGCCAGCGCGTTCTCGTTGATCGAGATGGCGGCGTTGAGCCTCTCCTCGTAGAGCGCGATCCGCACCAGATAGGCGGTGACGAGCTGCCGTGAGGTGAGCTCCCCGCGCTCAATGGCGGCCTGCAGTTCGGGGATCGTGGCTTCGACGACGCGGAACGGCTCGGGCTCCGTTGCGGGACCGGCGCAAGCGGCGAGCGCCAGGACCGCAGTAAGGCCCCACCAGCGTCTCGCTAAACGCGAATAGTAATGACAACATGACATACTGTAATGTTTTCTTGACATAACATGACCTCGTTTCCACGTTCCTGGGCAACGACCGGACGCGCGTCCACTACAATTAATAGCATTTGTGGCCAAATGTGTTAGAATGGCAAATATTCGTATCGTCAGCCAAGCCGATTCTCGGCGGACGGTGCCTTCTCCTCCATCACATCCACAGATAATCGTATCATGTTTGCTCGTGACTACGTCGCCGACCTGGCGACGCGTGGACGACATCATTTCACGACCGACGAGGCGGTTCGCGCCATCCGGAGTACCAGGAGCGCCGTTCGAGCGCAGCTTCGGCGGCTGAGGGCCCGCGGCGTCATCGCCGAGCCGGTGCGGGGCTTCAACATGATCGTTCCGGCCGAGTACAGGAGTCGCGGTTGTCTGCCAGCGGAGCAGTTCATTCCGCAATTGATGGATCTTGTCGGCGAACCCTATTACTTCGCCCTGCTCAGCGCGGCGGAGAGGTACGGCGCGGCGCACCAGCGACCGCAGGTTGTCCAGGTGATGGCTCGCAAGAACCGCCCTGCAATCGAGTGCGGGCAGGTACGCGTCGAGTTCGTCGCCCGCCATGACCTCGATCGAATGTTCGTGAAGGAGTTCAATACGCCTCGTGGTGCAGCTCGCTATTCGACCCCCGAAGTAACCGCGCTGGAGCTCGTCGGCTACCCGCACCACGCGGGCGGCATTCCCAACGTCGCAACGGTCCTTCGCGATCTTGTGGAGGAGATGGAGGCGGACGTGCTCGCGCGGGCCGCGCGTCTCTCCCCGGTGAGTTGGTCGCAACGCCTGGGATACCTCCTCGAGCGCGTCGTGGAATCGGACGTGGCCGAGACGCTGGCACCGCTGGTTGGCGAACAGGCTCGAAGCTACACCCCGCTACGCCGTGCGGCGCCGACTTCCGGAGCTGCGCGGGACGCGAGTTGGAAACTCATCGTGAACGTCGACATCGAACCGGACGAATGATCCCCCGGGACTACATCACGTCGTGGCGTATCCACGCGCCCTGGGCAACCGACGCGCAGGTCGAGCAGGATCTCGTCGTCAGTCGCGCGCTCGTCGAACTCTGGGAGCGCCCCGATGGAAGCTCAAGGAGGGACGCGTCAACCTCGTCTATCGATTTGAATCCGAGGACCGGCCTCCGCTGAGGCTCCGCCTGAAGATCGAGATCCGCGATCTGTTCGACCTGTGGCATGCCCTGGAGACGGGTCGGGTCGACGTGCCCCGCGTGATCGCCTGCTTCCGGCGCTACATGAAAGAAGGCGGCAACACCGCGACTCGTGCGCAATTCGAGGAGAACCTGGCGGGAAAGCGCAAGCTGCCCGACTTCCGTGAAGACATGGGTCCACTGCTTCGCCCAGGGTTCATATGGGATGTCGACGTCGCCATGGACACTGTCCTGGAGCGTATCGTCGCCTTTCTGCCCGGCGATCCGTGGAAGGGCTTCGGGTAGCCCAACCTTACTTCATTCGCTACATGGGTGCGTCAGGAGGCGTGCCACGCCGCCAGCACCGCCCGCTCCTTCTCGCGGCTCATCCCGAAGCGGCGCTCCTCCCACTCCGACGCTGGACGAGTCCTGTGCCAGTCGAGGGTGTCCTTCGTCGTGACCGCCAACGACCGGAAGGTCAGCCCGGCCGCCACCGCCCTGCTCACATTGACGTACTGGAGTTCGTCGCCCGGGACCCACGCCGGGAGGTCGCGCCAGGCCGTCGTGTCGTTTGCCTCGAGGAAGTCCGACGGCACCCATGTGAACTTGACGGGCCGGCTCGTCACTGCGCGGATCCCGTATAGCGTTTCCGCCATCGAGAGCCGGCTCGCGGGACCGGTCGCGTTGAAGTCGCCCATGATCCCTTCCTCGGCGACGCGCACCGTCCACTCGGTGAGGTCGCGCTGGTCGATGATCTGGTTCGAGTGGTCGGGATTGCCGGGCGCGAGCACCTCACCCCCCTGCTCGATCCGCACCGGCCAGTAGGTGAACCGGTCGGTGGGGTCGGTGGGACCGACGATCAGCCCGGGGCGAATCACGGTGGTGCGTCCCGGGAAGGCCGCGTGCGCGATGTCCTCGCTCAGCCGCTTCATCAGGCCGTAGTGTGCGTCGTCGCCGTCCTGCCACCCTTCCGGCGGCTCGAAGCGCGGGTAGTCCTCGGGAACGGCGGGCTCCCACAGCACGGTGTCCTTCTTGTCGAAGTTCATGCCCTGGATCGCGTAGGCCGAGATCGACGAGACGAAGATGTAGTGCTCGGCCGCGTCCTTGAGGAGTTCGGTGCTGAGCTGCGCCCAGCGATAGTTCTGGCAGTTGTTGTCGAATACGACGTCCCAGCTCCGCCCCTCCAGCGCCGAGTGGTCACTGTTGCGGTCTCCGACGAGGCGCTCGACGCCGTCGGGCAGGTCCGCATCGGCCCGGCCCCGCGTGAAGATCGTCACCTCGTGCCCGCGCTCCACCGCGTACCGGACCGTGTGCGGCCCGATGAACCCGGTCCCGCCAAGGATCAGGAATCGCTTCGGCGCCTGGGACCGGGCGGTCGGTGCGGGGCCGGAACCGGGCAGGGCCGCGGCAGCCGTGGGACCCGTGACGCCACCCATGGCGAGCCCGGCGCCCGCGACACCGGCGGTCAGGACAAAGTCACGCCGGCTGGGGGCGGGTCGTGTCGGGTCTTTCGTCTTCATCTCGGATTACCTCCTGGGGAACCATGTCCGGGCCATCATACTTGGGTGGCGGGTCGATGCCGGGCAACTACGCGGGCGCGCATGCCATGGCCGCGGCTTGCCTGGCGATCCGGTGCGCACGCATTGTAAAGGGAGATCGGGGCCGCATCGCGCCCGGCGCGGAAACGGGGGCGGCTCCGCGCGATCGCTCTTGAAGGAGGACCTGCCCATGCGCAGCCTGCATGTCCGCCCGGACCACATGTCAACCCCCCTGGCCGTCCTGGCCCTGGCCATTGTGGCGACTCTGGCCGCCCTTCCCGTCGCCGCGCAGCAATCCGCGGCCAACGGCGGTGCCCACGAGACCGAGGTGACGTTCAGCAAGGACGTCGCCCCCATCCTCCAGGCCAACTGCGAGATCTGCCACCGGCCGGCGTCCGTGGGTCCCATGTCGCTCATGACGTACCAGGAAGTGCGGCGCTATGCATCGCGTGCGCGGGACCTCGTCTCGAAGCGCCTCATGCCTCCGTACCACCTCGACACCGGGGTCGGAATCCAGGAGATCAAGGATGACTGGCGGCTGAGCGACGAGGAGATCGAGACCGTCGTGGCCTGGGTGGACGCCGGAGCGCCCGAGGGGGATCCCGGCGACCTGCCGCCGCCGATCGAGTGGCCGAACGAGCAGAAGTGGCAGCTCGAGGACATCCTCGGCCCGCCTGATCACGTGATCAGGTCGAAGCCGTTCGACGTGCCCGCCGAGGGCGGCGACACCTGGTGGCGGCCTCGCGTGCCCACGGGCCTCGACGAGGACAGGTGGGCGATGGCGTTCGAGACGCGTCCGTCGTTCCCGGCCGGCCGCCAGGTCGTCCATCACGCGATCCCGCGCCTGCTGCGGCTCAACGAGCAGGGCGACTACCGCCGCATCCAGAGCCTGTCCGAGTACGCCATGGGCAAGGTCGGCGAGATCGTGCCGGGCGACGCCGCGCGGCTGCTCAAGGCGGACGACATGATCGAATGGGACGCCCACTACTACCCCATGGGATACGACGTGCCGGGCGATCAGGTGGAGCTGGGCGTCTGGTTCCACGAGGAGGGCTACGAGCCGGAGTTCCAGCAGGACCTGCGCCTCTACCCGCTCCGCGGCGATATCGCGCTGCCTCCCGGCGGGACCGCGATGACCCAGGGCTTCCACCGCTGGGACCACCCCGTGCGCATCGACAGCTACCAGCCGCACGGCCACGTGCACCTGCACGCTATGTCCATACAGGCGGTGTACCCCGACGGCAGCGTCGAGCTCATCAGCATGGTCACGGACTTCGACGCGCGCTGGCACCACAGCTACATCTACGAGGATGATGTCGCGCCGCTGCTCCCGACGGGCACCGTCGTCGTGCTCACCGGATGGTACGACAACTCCGCCGAGAACGAACTCACGCCGGACCCCGAGATCTGGTACGCGCGCGGCTCGCGCACGATGGACGAGATGTCGCACGCGTGGATCGCCGTCACCCACCTGACCGAGGAAGGCTACCAGAAGCTGGTCGAAGAGCGGGAGAGCCGGCTCGCGACCGACAGCGAAGACGACAGCAACGGCAACGACGGCACCGACAGCCGCTGATGCGCGGCCCATCTGTGGCGCGGACCGCGGCCGCGGCGAGGATCCTGCCGGCGGCGCTCCTGCTGCTCGTTGTGTGTGCGGCGGCGGACGTGTCCCTGCACGCCCAGGAGCGACAGCGGCTGCCGCTGGCCCCGATCCTGCCCAAGGGGGACGAGGTCGCCCCCTTCTTCGAGGGCTGGTACCGCAACGACGACGGCACCTTCACGCTCTCGTTCGGGTTCTTCAACCTGAACAGCGAGCAGGTCCTCGACATCCCGGTCGGGCCCGACAACTTCATCGAGCCGGCCGAGTTCGACGGTGCGCAGCCCACCCACTTCCCGGTGCGGCCGCGCCGGGACCGGGGCGTTTTCCATGTCACGGTCCCGGCATCCTACGAGGACGGGGAGCAGGCGGTGGTGTGGACGATCACGGCGAACGGATGGACCAACGCCACCCCGGGGCGCGTGGGCATCCCGGCGCTGCAACTGGATTACGGGCCGCGGGCCATGGGGTCGGTGCCGCCGGTCGTGCGCTTCACCGCCGACGGGCCGGCGGGCCAGCACGTCCAGGGCATGTGGGGGGAGCCGCGCACCGCCACGGTGGGCGAGCCGCTCACGCTGACGCTCTGGACAGAGGAGGTATCCGTCCGCGCGCCCGACGACATGGTCAACCAGGTCGTCGACGTCGGGCTGAGCTGGTTCAAGCACCAGGGTCCCGCCGGGGCCATCACGGTCGATCCCAGACGCGTGACGGTGGAAGGCGGCACCGGCGAGGCCACCGCGAGCGTCGTGTTCAGCGAGCCCGGCGAGTACGTGTTGCGGGCGCGCATCGACAACTGGGACGCGAACGACAGCACCGGCGGCGACCAGTGCTGCTGGACGAACGCCTACGTGCGCGTCACGGTGACGCCCTGACGTCCGGGTGATCGCCTGACGTGGCCGTAATCGAGACAGCCGAGCTCACCAAGCGCTTTCCGGCGGTCCTGGCCGTCGACCGCGTCTCGCTCACGGTCGAGCAGGGTCAGGTCTTCGGCTTCCTCGGCCCGAACGGCAGCGGCAAGACCACGACGATCGGGATGCTGATGGGCATCATCAAGCCCACCGCGGGGAGTTTTCGACTCTTCGGCGCAGGCGCCCCGCGGGATCTCCTGGCCGCGCGCGCGAGGGTCGGAGCCACGCTGGAGACGCCGAACTTCTACCCCTACCTCAGCGGCCGTGACAATCTGCGGATCGCTGCGGCGATCAAGGGGATCGGCAAGGCGCGGATCGAGGAGTGTCTGGAGATCGTGGGGCTGCGTGGGCGCGGCAAGCACCGTTTTCGGACCTATTCGCTGGGCATGAAGCAGCGGCTCGCGCTGGCGGCCACGATGCTGAACGACCCCGAGTTGATCGTCCTCGACGAGCCGGCCAACGGGCTGGATCCCAAGGGGATGAAGGAGGTCCGCGACATCATCCGGCTACTGGCGGACCGCGGCAAGACGATCTTCCTGTCGAGCCATCTCCTGTGGGAGGTGGAGCGCACGTGCACCCATGTTTCGATTGTGAGGAAGGGTCGGGTGGTCGGCACGGGGACGGTGGCGGAGATCGTCGGCGGCGAGGTGACCGCGGTCGTGCGTTCGGAAGATGACGAGGTGTTGCGCGCGGCGCTGGAGGCCTTCCCGGAGGCGACGTCCGTACGCGCGTCCGACGAGGGGCTGGTGGTCGCGCTGGCGTCGGACGACCTCGCGGCCCTCAACCGGTATCTCGCGGGCCAGGGGATCTACGTCTCGCACCTGGCGCGGCGGCACCGGAGCCTGGAGGACGCATTCATGGACCTGACCGGCGAGGACGGCGATGTGGGCCAGGCGTCGCTGACGGAGTTCGTGTCGTGAGACTGCTCGGCGTCCTGGTCCGGGTCGAGGCGCTGAAGGCGGTGAAACGCCCCGCGTTCTGGGTGACCGTGGGCGTGTTCGTCGCCTTCAGTGCGATCGCCAACTTCGCGCCGGGCGGCGGCTCCGAGCGGGCCGGGTTCCCCGATGCGTGGAGGGGCATCATCGAGCCGGCGATCAACCTCGGGCCGGTCTTTCTGGCGGCCCTGATGATCCTGCTCTTTGCGCCCGAGTTCCGGTGGCGGACCGCCCGGCAGAACGTCATCGACGGGCTGAGCAAGGAGCAGTTCCAATGGGCGAAGGTCCTGCTGCTGGCCGCGCTGGCCGCACTCTTCTTCGTCACTTCCCTCGTGATCGGCACCCTGCCGTTCGTTCTGGACCCGGGTGGAGGCGGCGGCGCCTTCGTCGAGCCGATGGACCTCAACTACATGCTCGGGTTCGTCGTCGCGCTGCTGCTGTGGGGCACGGCCGCGTTGATGATCTCGGCGCTGGTTCGGGCCGCCGGCGCCGGGCTGGGTCTGCTCTTCCTCTATTTCATCTGTGAGCAGATCGTCACGGCGTTGCTTTCGAGTCGGTGGAGCGCGCTCGAGCGCTTTTTCGCCTACCTGCCTGGCCAGCTGTTCCAGACGATCACGAACTCGGCTGTGTACTACCCCGAAGTGCTGGCACGCACCAACGCCGCGCGGGCCGAACGCGACCAGGAGCTGCTGGTGTACCCGGATCTGTGGATCCCGCTGGTCGCGGCGACGGCCTACGTGGTACTCTTCCTGGGGCTGGCCTACGTGAACATGCGCAGGCGGGATCTGTAGCCGCACCGGGGCGGGACACTCAACACGAAGGAAGTGCAAGATGGAGACGAATCGGCGTGATTTTCTGAAGACGACGGCGGCGGCGGGAGGTGCGCTTGCGGCGGGGGTCGGACCCCTGGCGCTAACGGGGTGCGCGGTTGAGGGCGACGGGCCGGCGACGGGCTCCGAGGATGGCGGGGAGTCCCGGGCCGCGAACCCGCTGAACATCCTGATCCTGGGCGGGACAGGCTTCATCGGCCCCCACCAGGTCGCGTACGCACTCTCGCGGGGCCACGAGGTCACCCTTTTCAACCGCGGCCGCACGAACGCGCAACTCTTCCCCGAGGTCGAGAAGCTCGTCGGCGATCGCGAAAACGACCTCACCGCGCTGGAAGGGCGAAGCTGGGACGTGGTCGTGGACAACTCGGCCACCAACGCCCCGCACTGGGTCGAGGCGAGCGCCAACCTGCTGAGAGACACCTGCGAGCGGTACATCTTCGTGTCCACCCGGTCCGTGTACGCCGACACCAGCCGTGTCCCCATGACGAGCGACGCGCCGGTGTGGACCCACGAGCTGGCAGGTGTGGAACCGGGCGCCGAGCGCCTGCCATATGGACTCGGCAAGGCGGTGTCCGAGCAGATCGTCCGGGACGTTTTCGGCGAGGACCGCACCATCGTCATGCGGCCCGGACTCATCATCGGCCCCGGCGACCCGACCGACCGCTTCACCTACTGGCCCGTGCGGATTCATCGGGGCGGCGAAGTGCTGGCACCCGGCGACGGCACCGATCCCGTGCAGATCATCGACGTGCGCGACTTCGGCGACTGGCTGGTGCGGATGGCCGAGGCGGGCGAGTCGGGCACCTACAACGTGGTCGGGCCGCGCACGCCGCGTCCGATGGCGGAGTTGCTGTACGGGATCCGCGCGGTAACCACCGCCGAGACGACCTTCACCTGGGTCGACACCGATTTCGTGATCGACGCCGGGCTGCGCCCCTACGGCGAGATGCCGGTGTGGCGTCCGGCACGCGACGGGGCTGAGGGGTTCGCGCGCTTTGACCTCACGCCGGAGGTGGAGAAGGGGCTGACCTTCAGGTCGCTCGCCGACACCACCGCAGCGACGCTGGAGTTCCACTTCTCGCGGCCGGCCGAGCGGCAGGCCGAGGTGTTCAACAGGCTTGGCCCCGAGCGGGAGGCCGAGGTGCTGGCGGATTGGCACGCGTCGCGGCGGGGGTAGCAAGCCGCCACCGCCCGATTGAGCGCACCAAGGCCCGTTACAGGCACGCGCTGTAATCTTAACATTACAATATGTAAACCGGAGTTTACAATGGCAGTGAATGCATGGCAGACTGGCAGGCCCGCTCTGGCTCGGATACCTACTGAGGTCGGCATGCTCGCCGCTGCCGGCACCCTCCTCGTCGCAACCGCTTGCGAGACGGGAGAGGGCGTCGACCTGGTGCTGCGTGGAGGTGTCGTCGCCACCGTCGACGCCGACGACACCATGGCCGAAGCGGTCGCCATCGACGACGGCTGGATCGTCGCGGTCGGCAGCGACGCGGATGTCGAGGGCTACATCGGCACCGACACCGAGGTGATCGAGCTGGACGGCCGCTTCGCCATGCCCGGTTTCATCGAGGGGCACGGGCACTACATGAGCCTCGGCAACTCGAAGACCATCCTCGACCTCAACAACGTCGCCAACTGGGACGAGATCGTGCAGATGGTGGCCGACGCGGTGGCCGAGGCCGAGCCCGGTGAGTGGATCCGCGGCCGTGGCTGGCACCAGGAGAAGTGGGACCAGCCGCCAGACCCCGCCGTGGAGGGCAACCCGACCCACGCGTCGCTCACGGCGGTCAGCCCCGACAATCCGGTGCTCCTCGGCCATGCGTCCGGACACGCCGGGTTCGCCAATGCCGCCGCGCTTGCGCTGGCCGGCTACGACCGCGACTCCGCACCGCCGCCGGGGGGTGAGCTGGTCCGAGACGAGTACGGCGAACTGACCGGTCTCCTGCGCGAAACCGCCCAGCGCCCCGTCTCTGGCGCCTTCGCCGATTCGCAGCTGGGCCGCACGGCCGAAGAGATCGAGGCCCAGTTCCGGCGAGAGGTGATGCTGGCTGCAGAGGAAGCGCTCTCAAAGGGCGTGACCTCGTTCCAGGACGCGGGCACCGGCTTCGGCACCATCGACCGCCTCAGGGAGATGGAGGCTGAAGACGCGCTCTCCGTCCGCCTCTACATCATGGTCCGCCGCCAGTCCAACGAGGAGATGGACGATCGTCTGGCCGACTACTACATGCCGTCCGAGGGCGACGACTACCTCACCGTGCGCTCCATCAAGCGTCAGATCGATGGCGCGCTCGGGTCGCACGGCGCGTGGCTCCTCGACCCGTACAAGGACATGCCCACTTCGGTCGGTCTCGTGCTCGAGACCGTCGAGGACATCACCGGCACCGCCCACGTCGCCATCAAGCACGGCTTTCAGGTCAACACCCACGCGATCGGCGACCGCGCCAACCGCGAGGTCCTGAACATCTACGAGGCCGTGTTCGACTCGGCCGGCGGCGCCGAAAACCACCGCTGGCGCATCGAGCACGCGCAGCACGTCCACCCCGACGACATCGTCCGCTTCGCCGAACTCGGCGTCCTCGCCTCCATGCAGGGTGTCCACGCCACCTCCGACTTCCCGTGGGTGCCCCTCCGACTGGGCGACACCCGCGCAGAGGAGCGGACCTACCTGTGGCGGTCCTTCCTCGACGCCGGCGTGCCCATCAACAACGGCACCGACGTCCCCGTCGAGGACATCGACCCGCTCGCCAGCTTCCGCGCTTCGGTCACCCGCCGGACCGCCGACGGGTCGATCTACTACCCCGAACAGAACATGACGCGCACCGAGGCGCTCCGCAGCTACACGATCAACAATGCGTACGCAGCCTTCGAGGAGCAGTACAAGGGCTCGCTCGAGGTCGGCAAGCTGGGGGATGTGGTCGTGATCGACCGCAACATCCTGACCGTGTCCGACGAGGACCTGGCCGACGCACGGGTCGATCTCACCATCGTGGGAGGAGTGGTTCGTTATGAGCGGTAGAGAGCGACCGTTTCCGCTATGGCTTCGCCCCGGCCGCGGACCGGCGGCAACCCCACACAGGCGCGCCTGCGGGATCGTCACCCTGGCCGCACTGGCCACCATCATCGCGTGCGAGTCTTCCCCCGCGCCCGGTGAAGGCGCACAACAGGAAGGCACCGAAATGGCGGAACCTACCCCCATCGAACACATCACGCCCGAGGGTGTCGCGCGGCTCCCCGTCTTTACACCGGCCGTCCGCGTCGGCGACCTCGTCTTCCTCTCCGGCGCAATCGGCACCCCGCCCAGCGGCGAACTGCGCGTCGTGGAGGGCGGCGTCGGCGCCGAGACGCGGGCGACCATGGACAACATCGGCCGCATTCTGGAAGCGGCGGGACTCGGCTTCGCGGACCTCGTGAAGTGCACGGTGTTCCTGGCCGACATGGCCGACTACGCGGAGATGAACGAGGTCTACGTGACGTACTTCGAAGGCATGGAGCCCCCCGCCAGGTCCGCAATGGCCGGAAGCGGCCTGGCCCTCGGTGCCAGAGTGGAGATCGAGTGCATCGCACGGGCGAGGTGAGATAGCCAAGGGCGCTGGCCGTCACGCTCGTGGTTATGCGCTGGCCGGGAGCGCTCCCGAGGCCGCACTTGGAAACAGGTCGTGCACCGCTTCGCCCAGGATCGCCATGTGGGCTTCCCAGGGCTCGTAGTGCGGCGCTTCGAGGACGCGGGCCTCGATCAGCAGGCCCCGGTCTCCGGTGCAAACGCCCCGGGAGATCTCGAGCAGCGCGGATCGCTCCGCACGGGTGAGGTCCTCCAGGACCGCGATCCGCTTCTGCAGGCGCGCGCCGTCCAGCACACGCGCCGGTTCCAGCCCCGCGTGGGCTGCGTCCACCAGCACGACGCCCAGCCCGGCTTGCTCCTGTATCAGGTCGCAGAGTCCCGACCACCAATGCAACTCTCGGCCGGGGTCCTCGTACTCGGCCGGATCCATGAAAGGTTGCCGCGGAAGGGCGGTGGGTGCCACGAGGACGAACCCGCGCCGTATCCCCGCCTGGTGCAGCCTCCGCAGGGCGCTGGCCATCTCGGCGGGAGTGCAGGGGGCCAACTGCCGCAGAGTGGCCAGCATCGGAATCACGTTGGATGGCTGTGGCGGAAGCACCGTGGGACAACCCCCGGTTCACGGTTGCACTCACGGGCAGGCACCACCCACCCGCACGATCCACCGAAGATCTCCGGGCCAGATAGCGGATTGAGGGACGCTATTGTAACGGATGTGTCACCGTGACAGCCCTCGCAATTCCGCGATCACGTCGCCTTCCACCTCATCGAGGCGTTCGCCAGCCACCCGCGCCTCGTCGGTGAGCCGGCCCAGCCTGCGGCGCTGGTCGTCCGACGGGCTTGTGAGCGAGCCCGTGGTCGACGGGCCACCGTCGAAGTTGCCGAGCAGACCGGTCCACCAGTTGCGGATGTTGTTGTTGATGTCCCGCCATTCGTCGGCCACTTCCTCGATCTCGGCCGCAAGTTCCTTCGCCCGTTCCAGGACATCCTCGTCCACGTCGTCGGCACCTTCCAGTGCCTCAACCGCCTCACTCGCCTCGCGCTCCAGATCGTAGGCGCTGACGCCTTCCTCGTACGCAAGCCGTTTCAGTTCGTGCAGTTCCAGCGTGAATTCGTACCGTGCGAGTCGGTCGGCCTCCGAGATGCGCAGCCGCTCGTCGGGCCGCACGGTGAGGTCCTGCTGGCGGCGCTCGTCGCCCACCGTGAGAACCACCGTGAACTGGCCCGGCAGCACGAACGGTCCGTCCGGCCCCGAGTCCAGGTTGGGCACCGCGTAGCGCGTCGTGTCGTGGGGGATGGGGTCGTGGCGCAGGTCCCAGGTCACGCGGTTCAGCCCGGGTGCACCGGGACCGTCGATCGTCCGCACGACCGCGCCGGACGCGTCGTGGATCGCGAAGCGCGCGCCCTCGTCGACCGCGTCGGGCAGCCAGTAGTCGAACCAGGCGCCGTAGGCCGGATTGGCGGCCCGGAACATTCCCTGCCCCTGGGACGGGACGTCGTTGCGGTAGAGGAACATCGTCGCCGGGCGAGGCGGCGTGAAGATCGGCTCGTCGACAGCGGTCATCGTGCCCGCTACACCGTCGCTTTCGATGTGCAGGTAGGGCGTGATCAGCCCGATGTCGTCCAGGACGTAGATGCCGCGGCCGTGCGTCCCGGCGACCACGTCGTTGTCACGCGGGTGGATCTCGATGTCGTCGACGGGGACGGCCGGCATTCCCGAGCCGAGGTGGCCCCACGTCGCGCCCCGGTCGATCGAGGCGAAGGCGCCGTCCTCCGCGCCCACGATCAGTACGTTCGGGTTGGCGTGGTACTCGCGCACCACATTGACCGTCGCGCTCGCCAGCCCACCCGTGAGCGAGCGCCACGTCGCCCCCAGGTCCTCGGTGACGAAGATGTACGGCGCGTAGTCGTCGTCCCAGTGGCCGTCGAGGCTGACGTAGGCCCGCTCCCCCTCGAAATGCGACGTCTCCACCCAGCTCACGTAGTAGGGGAAGGGCGGCGCACCCGCCGCGGCCATCAGGTTCGCCGTGACATCGGTCCAGCCATCGCCGTCGTCGCGGCTCACCTGGACCGTACCGTCGTCCGCGCCCACCCAGATCACCCCGGCCGTCACCGGCGACTCCGACACCGCCGTGATCTCGCCGTACCCCGACACCCCGTCGTGCTTCGACAACGTCGTCGAGTCGGGCATCATCCCCATGATCGGCAGGCTGTCGGGGTGGAGTCCCCGCGTCAGTTCCTCCGTCGGGCGCCAGCTGTCGCCGCGGTCGTCCGAGATGAAGAGGCGGTTGCCGCCCAGATAGACCCGGTTCGTGTTGTGCGGCGACACCAGGATAGGCGACTTCCAATCGAAGCTGTACTCCTCGGTGGTGTCGCGCGGGAACGGCTTCAGCGCCTTGCGGTCGCCGGTGGCCATATCCACGCGCATGATCCCGGCGTTCTGTGAGGTGATGTAGGCGATGCCGGTGTCGGAAGGGTCGGTCTCGGCGTACATGCCGTCGCCGTAACCGACCACCTGCCAGTCGCGGTTGAGGATGCCGTGGTAGCGGGTCGTACGGCTCGGTCCCCGGTACGAATTGTTGTCCTGCAGGCCGCCGTAGACGTTGTACGGGTCGGCCATATCGAGGTCGATGTCGTAGAACTGCTGGATCGGGATGTTCGAGATGAAGGTCCAGTTGTCGCCCCGGTCCCAGGTCGAATAGAGGCCGCCGTCGTTTCCGAGGATCATGTGCGCCGAGTTCTCCGGATCGATCCACAGGTCGTGGTGGTCCACATGCACGCCGGTGTTGTACACGACCTCCTGCGCAACCGTGGCGAAGGTCTCGCCGCCGTTCGTGGTGCGGTGCAGCGAACCCGCCACCAGGTAGACGGTCTCGTCGTCGTTGGGATCGATCCTGAGCTGGCTGTAATACATGGGGCGCTGGTTGAGCTCGTTGACCCGCGTCCACGATTCGCCACGATCGGTCGACTTGAAGATTCCGCCCTCTTCAGCTTCGACCACGGCCATGACCAGCTGCGGATTGCGGCGCGACACCGCGAGGCCGATACGGCCCATGTCGCCCTCCGGCAAACCCTCTGTCAACTCCCGCCAGGTATTGCCGCCATCCGTGCTCTTGTAGATGCCGCTCCCCGGGCCGCCGCCGATGAACCCGTGCGCCCGCCGCTGGCGCTGATACATCGCCGCGTAGAGGATGGCCGGATCGGACGGATCCATGGCGAGATCGGTCGCGCCCGTGTGTTCGTCTATGTAAAGAAGCTTCTCCCACGTGGCCCCACGGTCGGTCGTGCGGAAGACGCCGCGCTCCTCGTTCGGTCCGAAGAGATGGCCCACCGCGGCCACCCAGACGCGATCCGGATCGGTGGGATGCACCACGATGCGGCCGACGTGCCTCGTGTCCTCGAGCCCGGTGAGCCGCCACGTCTTGCCGCCGTCCGACGAGTGGTAGACGCCCTGCCCCCACGGCGAACTGTTGCGGTTGTTGGCCTCGCCGGTTCCGACCCAGATCTCGAGCGGATCGGACGGGGCGAGCGCGATGTCGCCGACGGAAATGTTGGGCTGGTCGTCGAAGATCGGCGTCCACGTGGTGCCGTGGTTGACGCTCTCCCAGACGCCGCCCGACGCGGCCCCGACATAGATGTGCGACTGGGTGCCGGGAACGACTTCGAGGTCGCTGATGCGGCCGCCGGCGATGGCGGGGCCGATGTAGCGCCAGGTGAGGCCGGCGGCGACACGATCGGGGGTCTGGGCGGTGGCGGTGGCGGGAGCGACCTGGGTCGCGGCCGTGTGGGCGAGGCACAGGGCGAGGGCGGTTGTGACAAGGCGCTGCATCGTGGCTTCTCCGGCTGGGGCGGCAGGTCACTCGTGGGGCTCGCCTGCAACGTGGCGCACGACGCGTCATCAGGGCAACTTGGATACATGAGCCAGGACGACACCCGCATCTCCGAGGAGAAGGCACGTACGCTCTGGCGCCGGGCGGCCGAGTTGCAGGCCGAGGCGGCTCGACGCCTCGAAGAGCGTTCAAGACAGCTGGCTCCACGGGGGCAGGCTGCCGATACGGGGGCGGTCGAAGGGTACCGATTGGCCGACGTGCGGGCCGCCGCCGAGGAAGCCGGAATATCGCCCGAGTTCGTTGATCACGCGCTGGCGGAATCTCGCAGCCGCGACCTGGCCGAAGGTGCTCAGGCACGGCCATCACCGATGGCGGCGCGTTTCCTGGGCCACCCGCCGCTTACTCTGGAGGTTTCGCGGGTGATCCGCGCACCGGCGGAGGAGGTCTACGCAGCCATGCAACGGATCCTCCCGGCGCGCCCGTTTCGCCTCAGTCTCACCGATCACTTCGGAGCCGATCCACTCGACGGAGGCGTGCTGGCATTCAACGTTCCCGCCTACTCGTACACGGCATCTCAGGCGGACCAGTCGTTCGCTTACGAGATGGCCTGGGCCAACCTCAAGCAGGTGCTCTTCAGCCTCCGGCGCCTGGACACCAAACCGCCCGCGACCGAGTTGACTGTTCAGGGGAGCCTGATTCACAGCCACAAGCTCAACCTGTGGTTCGGGGGCAGTATTTCGGGGGTGCTCGCGTCGTTGAGCGGAGTCGTTGGCGGCTTCGCGGGCGGGGCCGCGGGCGGCGCGCTCGGTATCGGGGGTTTCGCGGCCGGTACGGCGGTGGCGGGCCTCCGGGCCGGTGCAGCAGCGGTCGGGGGGCTGACGATGCTGGGCTGGCGCGCGGTGTATCGCTACGCGTTGCGCCGTAGCGAGAAGGCGATCCGGAACCTGATCGGCTCAATAGCCGTCGACATCGAAACGGGTGGCGGCTTTTCGAGCCCGAAACCCCTTCCGAACCCGCTCAGGGGCTTCCTTCGGGAGGGCCCGGAGGCGTAACGGTCAGGGTCGGTCCCGAGGGGTGAGGCTGCGGTGGTCGAAGCCGCGGCGGCCGTGAATCAGCAGCTCGAGGTCACCGGTCATGATGTCTTGCAGGAGTCTGGGGGACAGCTCAACCGCACCGGTGATGTCCGGCTCTTCGGGGCCGCCGAGGCGCAGGACGACCACCGGGCCGTCCTCGGCGGAGATGCGGCGCAGCACAGTGCCGTAGACGTCGGCGGGTGCGATGTCCGAGATCGCGATGCGGTAGGACAGCGTGCCGGTAGCGAGGTCCACGGCCATGACGGCGTCGACGCCGCCGCCGCTGGGGGGATCGGTGGCGAGCTGGACCGGCGGTGGGACGGTGCCGTTCACCAGGGGCGGGGTGCGGAGG
>VXMI01000011.1 GCA_009841165.1 Gemmatimonadota bacterium
ACCCCTAACTTGCTTCATCTCATATGATATTACATCTTATAAGATGCGTCTCGTCATCGACACCAACGTTGTCGTCGCTGCTCTGCGAAGCCCGTCCGGAGCGTCGGCCACATTGCTCGAGCGGGCGCTCGATCGCCGATTCACCCTGCTGCTCTCGGTACCGCTAGCGCTCGAATACGAAGGCACCTGCAATGATCCGGCCCAGCGAATCGCCTACGGCCTTTCCGAGTCCGAGGTCGGAGCGATCGTGTCGGCGCTGTGCGCCGTGGCCGAACCGGTTCGCATCTGGTTCCTCTGGCGACCGCAACTGCGCGATCCGGCGGACGAAATGGTGCTCGAGACGGCGGTCAACGGTAGCGCGGACGCTCTTGTAACCTTCAACAGGCGGGACTTCGGCGATGCTCCCGGCGCCTTCGGGATCGAGATGCCGTCGCCACGTCAGGCACTTGGAAAGATCGCCGAGTTGCGGAAAGGAAAGCCGAAATGACCGAACGAAAGAAGCAATCCACCGTCTATCCGCTCCGAATGCCGTCGTCCCTGAAGCAGGCCGTCCGTGAGGTGAGCCGCCGGGACGGGACAAGCATCAACCAGTTCGTCAACACAGCAGTCGCGGAGAAGTTGTCCGCCATGCGTACCGCCGAGTTCTTCGCCGAGCGTGGCTCCCAAGCGGATATCGACGCGGCGCGACGCCTCCTGCGGCGGCCCGGGGGCCAGCCACCGGACCCGTCGGACCGGTTGGACGACCCGGAGGTGTGATCCGAACGCGATCTGTCGGATTCGTGCATATTTGCATTTCAAATGCAGAATTGCACGAAAAGTGCTCGCCGATCCCGGTCCCGCCAACCTTTGGCTCCGCCACTCGTGTCACCGTTAGTTCAGTTTAGACCGTAAACTGAACTAAGAGCCATACAGCACGCGAGCACACCTCTGGCAGGCGCCCCGGGTGGAATCCCCGGCCGCACCGGACCAGCCGACACAGCCTGGCCCCACCCCACCGCCCTCCTATCCAAACAATCCCTACCTAACGCCCCTCCATCCACGCCGTCGACGCCCCCTCGGGCGCGTTGTCCGCCACATGCGCGGCCATTTGACGCACGAGATCGGCGTTCGTGAAGGGGGACCAGCCGTGGCCCTTCATCGGGGCGCCGTGGATGAACTCGCCGGCGTAGTAGGGGTCGGTCGTGCTCTCCAGGAACTCCTCCATCAGGTAGACCGCGTACGGCAGGTAGAAGTGGTCCATCTCGGGGTTGTAGATGCGGATCTTGCCGACCAGGTCCGGGCCGATCCGCGACCAGTTCTCCTCGGCGTAGTGGCGCAGATCGTAGCCGTTGTCGCGCATGTAGTACGCCACCTCGCGGTCGATGATGCCCGTGTCCAGGTCCCACAGCCGCTTCGGATAGCCGTCCTCGTCGGTGGGTCCGTAGGCCGCGTGCCAGGCGTCGAGCTGTCCGGCCCCGCGCCCCCGCGAGCCCTGCGCCACCTCCAGCTGGCTGATCTGGCGGTTGCTGCCCACCGGCTGGCCCTCGACCGTCCGCTGGAACATGCGCTCGGGCGCGCCCGGCACCGACCCCGGCACGATGAACGCGCTCTCGTCCTCGTAGATGTTCACGAGCTGATATCGCCGGAAGTCGATCGGATCGGGGTAGTAGGTCCAGGTGCCGCCGTAGTACGTCGGGTAGTGCAGCATCTTGGCGAGCGAGATCCAGCCGCCGGTCGAACCGCCGGTCATCACGCGCGCGTACGGCTCGCCGATCAGCCGGAAGTTCTCCTCGATGTACGGGATCAGCTCTTCGTGGATGGCGTCGCCGTAGGGTCCGTTGTTCGCCGAGTTGAGGCCGTAGGAGTCGTCGAAGTAGGGCGTCGGGTGCTGCAATATGACCGCGACCACGCGTGGGAAGTCGTCACCCATCCATGCCTGCGCGAAGTCGTAGCCTGACTCGCGCATGCCTCCCGCCTCGCGCCGCATCTGCGAGAAGAGCGCTTCGCCGGACGGCGGCTCGGTGGTGAACCCGAAGACCGGGTCCAGCGTGAAGTGCCCCTCCTCGATCACGAGGGGGTAGCGCATGTCCGGGTTCTCGTCGAAGCCGCGCGGCAGCAGCACGACCGCGCCCAGGTACATGGGGTGGCCCCACCACTCGGACAGGATCTCGCTCTGGATCCTGACGCGCTTCACCCACTCCGTGTCGGCGGGCACCTCGATCGGCGGGATCTCACCGGTGAGCTCGAAGCTGATCACGTCGTCACTGGCCGGATCGATCCGGACCCGGCGCGCCTCGCTGAAGTAGTTGCCCGGCGAGAAGGCCCAGCGCTGGCCCTCCCACTGGTCCTGGGGCGCCCAGATCGTGTGCCCGTCGGCGCGTTCGTACTGCGTGTAGACGTGCAGGATCGCCTGGACCCAGTAGTCGCCGGCGGGGAGGCCGCCGAGGCGGCGGTACGGGTAGCCGTCCGCGCCCGCGTCGATGACCATGGCGTCGCCCGGAGCGGCCTGCTCGACGTCGGCGCTGAAGAACGGCACCTCGCCGTTGCGCTGGCGGGCCGAGTTGTAGCCGGCGATGCGCGGCTCGGGGTCGTCCGAGGGCGCGAAGACCGTGTACAGGCGGCCGGTCAGCGGGCCATCGTGGAGCGCGGCGTCGTGGGTGACCTCGATGCGGAGCTGGGCGGGGGCGGCGTCCTGCGGGCCCAGTCTCATATACAAATCTCCGAGCCCAACAGACAAGAGGCAAT
>VXMI01000033.1 GCA_009841165.1 Gemmatimonadota bacterium
ATCGGCTGTCGTTCTTCCTTGCGATTCGTGGTGATACTCGACCGCCCCTCTTCGCCTCGCCCACCCCGATCCGTCTCTTCCAGGGAGGGCGCTTCGGTGAAGGCGACGGTGTACCCGGAAAGCTCGCGGCGAGGGTCGGCCTTCGATAAGGGAAATCCCCGTCAACCTCGCGAAGGGAATCTCCGATCAGAGCGACGACGGGGGCGTTCACCTATCCCGAGTCGGCGACGGATTCACGCGGCTCGCGCGGCGATCCTGACGATGCGCTGATCCGCTCGTCCCCGCGGTCACGCAAGCCCCGCCCGCCCGTCGCCCCGGCACGTATTCCGGGAGTCCCTTGGCCCCTCACCTAGCTTGGCCGGGCTGGAGCCTGTCGCAACTTGATGGACGTCCGCTCGCGGGCGCGCATCCACAGGGCGGACGCGGTGCAAACGAACGAGCCCGCCCAAGCCCAATAGCCGACCGCCAGATCACCCGAGGGGATCCAGTAGAGAAGGTTCAGCATCGCCGCGCCCGTCACACCCCAAGTCAGCCACCGGAGCTTCGCGCGACGGACGCGACCGGTCACGAACAGCGCGAGGGGCACCAGAATGCTGCTGAGCGCGCTCAGCGTTTCGCCGGGATTTCCCCATTCAAGGGCGAGGAGAAACGCCTCCCAGCCCCAAAGGTGTCCGGCCGCGTCGCCGACGGCGGGCAGGAACCAGGACGCCGCGAACAGCGCCCCGCCAGCCCGAAGCAGGTGCCGCCACCTCGGCTTACCCGCCTTGGCGAACTCCCTTGAAAGCGTCTTCGGCTCGCCGATGGCGTACCGGGCCAGCGCAAACGCCCGAGCGGGAGTCAGGGCTTTGTCCAACTCCAACTCCAGATCGACGTGCGACCGCAAGTGGTCCTCCAACTCGTCCACCTCGCGCGGCGACAGGCCCGTACCGTGCTCCATGTGCGTGCGCCAATCCCGAAACGCCGCCTCCAGATCAAACATGCGCTCCTCCCCAAGCCGTTTCGAGTGCCATGGTCAGTGTCCGCCAACTCGCCCGGTCGCGCGACAGTTGGCGCTTTCCCCGGTCGGTTAGCCGATAGTACTTCCGCCGCCGTCCCGCATCGGTCAGTTGCCAGCGGCCCGCGATGAGACCGTCCCGCTCCAAGCGGTGCAGGACCGGATAGAGCATCCCGTCGGACCAGTCCACGCTTCCACCCGATAGGAGTTTCACCTGCTTGAGCATCTGGTAGCCGTAGCTCTCGCCGCCCGCGAGGATGGAGAGCACCATCGGGCGCGACGAGGCGGCGATCAGCTCCCTGTAGACCGGTGCGGTCATGTCGTTGTCTCCCATACCTTGATTAGCCAGATACATGGAACAGCAAGGTATGCAATCGGATCGACCGGTGCAACCTCGGGAGACTCGGAGTCGGGGCTGCTGCCCAGACCTCGACCCGTCGACGGCCGCCCGCCGAAAAACCGGCGATCGGGGCTCTCGCCCGCGATCTTCGCGCATCAGCGCGCGCTTCTCGGGGTCGAAGGGGCGGCGCCCCTCGCCAGCCGCAGTGTTCAACACTGCGTGTGCTGGCTCGTGACCGATATCGGTCACGAGCCAGCACTCGACATGGTCCTTGGCTGTGGATCCGGGCACCCTCTCCGGTTGCCCTGTGTGACGCTCAGCCAAAGACCCGCCAGCATTCCCAGCGACAGATTGCCCAGCCTACCCCACCCCCGCTGCGGGCTTCCTTCTCCACCTTCGACAGCGTTGACAATGCGCTAGCTTGGGCGGTAGCTAAGTCGTCCGGCGCGGACTCAGCGACCCAACATGCCGCAACCGCTGGCGGCATGTTGGTCTCCCTGTGGCTGGTCGTTCTCTCACTTGGACTGATCGGTTCATTTGCCGGGCTGATCTCCCGATGGATCGAACGAAATCAGGCGAAGGAGTGACGGCATGAAGGTGGCGGATGCGATCAAGTGGATGTCGAAGCTTCCGTTGCAACGCATCGTGGACAGCTTCACGAAGGACTTCCCGAAACCCGACGAGGACCAAGCCCGGGACATCATTCTGCGAAACGTCGCGGAGCTCACCGACGCAAAACGAATCACGACCGTTCTCCAGTTCGACGGTCCATTCAAGGACCAGATCCGGCAGATCCTAATGCTGGAGGCGTTCGTGAATCGGCCCGACTGGTCGGCATCGGAGCAGGATATCGTCGAGAGCCTGACCCGCTTGGAGCAGGATGTGCTCGACGCAGCAGCAGCGGACGGGAGTCTGCGCTACGAGGACCCGGAGCGCATCGAAATCTTGAAGGACGTACTCAGAACAGCGCTGGACGACAAGCTGATCACTTTTCGTGAGCTGAACCTGCTCCGTACTCTCCGCGACAGCCTTGGGCTGTCCGAGACCGTCTTCCGCATCGTGCTCGCCCAACTAAACCACTTTCCCCAACCAGGCAACGTCCTGCACACGCCGAGTGAGTGCCGCGACGTGCTCAACGCGCTGCAACGGGGTGGCATCGTCTTCCATTGCAACAAGGCGGATGGCTCGCCCTACGTGATTCCGGACGAAATCCGGGCTTCCGTGATGGGAGCGCTTGGTATGGAACTCGGGCTGCACGCTTGGGGCCTGCTCCTCGACGCCCTCACGGTTACCCAGTTGAAGCAGGCGCTGGTCAAGAAGAAACTTCCCACTTCGGGCACGAAGTCGGAACTCAAGAGTCGGGTAATCTCCTCCGGCCTGAGTCCCAGCGCCGCGCTGCGCATCCTGTCCACCGGGGATCTCCACGAACTGTGCTCCTCGCTTCCAGGCGTTCCGGTGAGCGGAACCAAAGCGCAGCGAATCCGACGAATCATCGGGTATTTCGCCAATCTGATAACGAAGGAGGTGTCGGAGGAGGCCTCTCCCGGCGAGCGATTCTACAAGTACCTGCCGGAACTCGCCCGGCGCGACCGGGAGAACCTGCTAGCGAACCAGATCATCAAGAAAGACCTTGATATCGAGCACGGGTTCGAGGCGGCAACGCGGTTTCTCTTCGAATCAAGGCTGGGGCTTGAGTTGATGGAATTGGCCGGGAGCGAGCACCCCGACGGATGCATCCGGTTCGGCGGCCGTCGCACGGCAAACGGAGATGTGCTGATGTGGGACAACAAAAGCACGGAGGCCGCCTACACGTTTCCGCCCTCGCACCTGAGGCAGTTCAAGCGCTATATCCGAGACGCACGTGACCCGGTTGCCTGCTTCCTCGTCATCGTCGCGAAGCCCGACGACTCCGCAATGGACAGCGTCTGGCAGCTGGCAGCCCAATGCACCGGTACCCAGATCTCCGTCATCGCCGCCGAGGACCTTGGCTGGATGGCAGAAGAATGGTGGTCGCGGAATCCCGATGGCCGATTCAACCTCGAAGTTCTCAACATGACCGGCATCTTGAATCGTCCGCTCCTCGAACATCGGATGAAACTTTTTCTCTAAGCGCGGGCGGTGACCGGGGCGATCCTTCGATTCCGCTATCCGCCGCGCAAAGGGTGATCCCCGGGGTGACCCCAAGAGGACACACTAGATCGTAAATGATTGTAGAACATGATTTTATGGCCGTATTCTGCTCGGACTGGTTCGCATTGCACGCGAAGATCACCTGATCGAAGGATTCCCGCACGCCGTTCTCGTCCTCGACCACGACGTGGGACGCGTGACGGTGGACCTTTCGGACGGGCCGGTTGAGGGAAATCCGGTCCCGGAAACCGGCGGACAGGTTCTCGTAGATGCGCCGCGTGCCGTGATCCCACGTCTGCATGGGCGTGGCCGACTCGATATCGAAGAATTCGAGGTACCGCGAAAAGAGGGAGGCGGGCATGTCGAAGACGTTGGTCGCCATCAGGAAGTTGACGAACATCGGCTTCAATACCATGTGCCGGAAGTCCCCGGAAAGGCCAGCCAGGTTCAGAACCGTTCCCATGCTGACGTAGTTGTACGGGTTGAGGGCGTTCACAAACTTCGACCGGGAGCGGGTCATCCAGCCGAAGCGGTGCAGGCGCTTCAGGATTCGCTGGAACCGGTCGATCTCGGCTTGCAAGTCGTCCTTGATGTCGGAGTCGAAGTCGTGTGCGTAGACGCGTCCTCCGTACTTCACGCTGTAGCTGAACCGGGTGTCGATCAGGTCGATGCCGAACCGCTCCATCAGCAGGACGATGTGATGGTACACCGACGGTATGCAGGCGGTGACGGAGATGTCGAAGGGGATCGAGCCGCCCCCATCCTGCGGCATGTCGGCAGTGACCGCATTCCCGCCAATGGTGTCCCGGGCTTCGAACAGTTCGAAGTCGAACCGGTCCGGGTGGTGATGCAGCGCCCAGGCGGCGCCCAGTCCGGATATGCCTCCGCCCACGATGGCGATGCGGTAGGGCATGGTCTCCCTTCTGGTCCCGGTTCCGGCGGCGCCCGCTTCATAAACGGGCCAACTCGCGGACCTGAACATCCGCTTCGTGCCCGGCTTCATCAAGGGGATGTCGTGGTGATCCGGGCATCAAGCGCGCGGAGAACCCGGAGGCCAAGCCCGCGTCCGCCTCGTCCGTCATAGCGGGGCAACTCCAGCCTCTATCTGTCCATAGTTGTTTTCGTGGTCGCCGGAACGGCGGGCACCAACGAGTACGGTCCGGATCCCCTGGCCGACCTCTACAGCGGACAACGCCGCATCGGCTGACGTCAGAAGTTCACTCGGATCCCCAGGGCGACTTGCCTGTTGGGGGTCGGCTCGACCAGGAGCGAGGCGTTGTGGTCACGGACCGTGCTCACGACCGATACGATCCCCCAGACCTTGCCGACCAACATCGAGACGGCCCCGACCGCGTGGATAGTCGTTACTGTGTCTGTCCACATGGCGTGAGCAGCCAGCACGTAACCGGCCGCCAAGGGTACGGCTGGCGCGATGCCGCGTCTGGCGTGGCCCGCGTAGGAATGACCGAGTACCGGGAAGACCGTCTCAGCCACTACTGCGATAATCAGATTCTTGCGGCCGGTGGCGGTCTCCGCTTCCTGGGCGAATCCGGGTGTGGGCGCTAGGCCCCAAAGAACGGTAGCGAGTACGAAAGCTGTGCATCGGTTCATGGCTGTCTCTTTCGGGATCCGTCAGCGGATGCCGGGCTCTCGCTCCACCCTCTTGGCCATCATCCGATTGCGCGGCATGCGCTCCAGGAGAGCCCTCTCCCTGGCTTCCTCAAGATCATCCCGCATAGTTGCCCGCAGCACGTCGCCGGCCTGCCCGGTCACACCCGTCACAGCGCCCTCGCCGGTCCCGCCTGCGACCCCATCTCGGCTGATGCATTCCTTCAGGTTGACGGTGCCCCCCGTGGACGTGCGCTGTGGATTCACTCGCAGATGCCAGAGGTTTCCCTCGAACCGCCACGATGCCGGGATGCAGCCGGAAAAATGGTTTCGGCGGACATCGCCGGCGGGCAGCCGGGGCACGGAGCCCGTCAACGCGTTGCCTGCGAGTGAGATGAAGCTCTCGACCTCGTAGAACATGAGGCTATCGAGTTCGGCCGGTGCCGGCCCCGAGAATCCGTTGTTGTCGGCGAAAAGGAAGGTCAGAGGGTATCGGTCACTGTCCCAGTCATGCAGGAAGGCCGACCGCACGAACTCACCTGATATGGGCCCCGACAGGTCGTTGTCGTCAAGCCACAGGACCTCGAGCACCTCCAGGTCGCCCAACTCCGGCGGGATTGAACCCGTCAACAGGTTGTCCTGCAGTTCCAACGCCCTCAGGTTGTCGAGCTGGCCCAACTCCGGCGGAATCGAGTCCGTCAGTTGATTGCCGGAGAGGGACAGGTCCACCAGCTCGGACAGGTCGCCCAGCTCAGGCGGGATTGGCCCGGTGATTGCGTTGTCGTTCAGTAGCAGGATCCTGAGATCGTCCAGGTTGGTCAACTCCGGCGGGAGCTCGGTCAGCTCGTTGTGGGCGAGGGTGAGGAACCGGAGGTTGCCGAGGTCGCCGAGTTCCGATGGGATGCCAGCCAGACTATTCGCTGACAGGTCCAGCACCTGCAGATTGTCCAGGTTGCCAAGTTCCGACGGGACACTGGTCAGCTTGAGGTCTTCGAGGGTCAGCCCGACAAGGTTGTCCAGGTTGCCAAGCTCCGGTGGAATGGATCCCGTCAGCCGATTCCCGCCCAGCGAGAGATACAAGAGGCCATCCATGCTGCCGAGTTCCGAAGGAATGGATCCCGTCAGCCGATTCTGACCAAGCACCAACCATTCGAGGTTGGCCAGTTCGGCGAGTTCGACTGGGATCGACCCCGTCAGTTGATTCCCGACCAGTACCAACTCCTCGAGATTGGCCAGTTCGGCGAGTTTGGCGGGGATCGATCCTGTCAGTTGATTCCCCGCCAGGTACAACGCAGCGAGATTGCCGAGATTGCCCAGTTCCGGCGGGATCGAACCTGTGAGTCCGTTGTCATCGAGATCCATCGCTTCGAGGCTGGACAGGTCGCCGAGTTCCGACGGGATCGATCCCGTCAGCTGGTTGTGCCAGAGATCCAGGGTCTCGAGGCTGGACAAGTCGCCGAGTTCCGCCGGAATGGCTCCCGTCAGTTGGTTGAAGGAGAGGTTCAACGCCTCCAGGTTGCCCAGGCTGCCCAGTTCTGCCGGGATCGAGCCGGTCAACCGGTTTTCGGGGAGTAGCAACGCCACCAGGTTGCTCAGGCTCCCGAGTTCCGGCGGAATCGACCCGGACAGGTTGTTGTCGGGCAGCCACAGGGATTGCACCCGGCCGGCCGTATCCACGCTGACGCCTTCCCAGTCGTCGATCGATGGTTCGAACATCCAGCCGCCCTGGTAGTACCAGTCCGGACCCCCGGTAGCGTGATAGAAGGCTTCGAGGATTTCGCGGTCGGTGGGCGCAGGGGGCAACGCACTCTGAGCCTGTGCCCCAGCCGGAAGCGCGGTTTCAACAACCGGCGCTACGACCTCCGCGGCGTCAAAAGTGCAGGCCCCGAGCACGAGCCATGCCGCAACCGCACCGGACCGGAATCGATTGGACATTTGTCAGCCTCCTTCTTCTACTGCTGCAGGGCTGGCGGCGGAGAGGTGAATAACGACCGTGTCGGAGAAGTCGGAGCACCCGGCCTTGTTGCAGGCCTTCACACGATAGCTGGTGGTCTGGTACGCTCCGAAGAACGTGTTGGGATCGTTGTCGAAGTAGCTTGTGGCGGGGGCTGAGACCTCGGCATCGAGGTCGTCGTCATGGTAAACCCTGTAGTACGTTGCCCAGGGTACAGCGTCCCAATGGACCCGTGCCTTGTCGGTGCCGAACGGGATGTTGACCTTTTCTCCCCTGATATCGGGCACCGCGGGGATGTCAACCGGCCCCACCACCTCGGTAAGGCCCCCCCACTCGCTTGATTCCTCGGAGCACACGGGGCCATTGCAGGCTATCGCCTTGTAGTAGTACACCGTGTTGGGGTCCAATCCTCCGTCGACATACCTCGTAACCTCGGTTGAAGCCGACAGATCCCTTACAAGGTCGTAGTCCCCTCCCTCGGTGTGGCCGCGGTAGATCTGGTAACTCGCTTGTCCCGAGCCCACAATGTTGCTTGTCAGAGACTCATGGGTCCTGTCGACGACGGAGCCGGACGGGGGTGACAGGTAGATCTCGATCCCCACGGCGCTGGAGCAGTTGTTGTTCGGATTGATCTCGTCCGGTAGCGGATCGACACATGCCCCGTAGTACAGCGTACCGAATTCCCCGTGGGGAGGCTCCACGCCGATTCCCGTAAAGTACTCCTCGCCCACGGCGATGGTGTCCGTGAACTGGGAGCCCACCACGGCGTCATCGGGGGTGATGGTGCGGTCGGGGGAATGCAGGAATCGTATCTGTGTCCTGCCCGCCGTCCTGGTACCCTGGTTGAGCATTGTAACGCCCAGATGGAAGCCGCGTCCGTGGGCCACCCTGCCTGGAGCATCAGGGACGGAGACGATCAGATCGGGGCCCTCCCTGGGCAGGTCGGCCATTGAGTCTCCGTCTCCGCAGGCACCGAGCAGAAGCAGGGCCGCTGTCCCCCTGCGCCACGCTGTCATCGCGTACTCTCACTTTGTGAGTCACTTCGTCGAGCCGATCGCATGCAAGCATGTGGAGTTGCAGGCCACCCCGGTATCCCCTCTTCGGGGGACAATTAGACGGGGAAGGAGCGCGGGCTGGCTCGGAGCGCAGGGATTACCATCAGCGGGTGGACTCTCCCAGGGTCGCCAGTGACATGACCCTTTGCACCAGCTCGGTCTGTTTGCGAATCCCCAGCTTGTGGTAGACCCGCTTGAGGTGGGTCTTGACCGTGCTCTCCGCGCAGCCCAGCGAAAGCGCGATGCCGGGTACCGTCTGACCCGCCACGACCATGGCCGCAATGCGGCTCTCCGCGGGTGCCAGCCCCAGGAGCTTGACCAACAGGGCCGGATCGACCCGGGGTCGACTCGCGGGGTCCACAACGAGCACGAGTGCCCCGACCGAGCGCGCACCAACTCCCGCACCCGTGCTCCGTGCGGGGTGGATTTCGAGGACCAACGGCGTTCGGGTCTTCCTGCGCGTGATCCTCATGGAACCGCCGACTCCCTGCGCACCGTACCCGGGGAGCGCCCTGGCCAGCAAGCGCTGAAGCTCTTTGTTTTCGCCTGCGTGCCCGGCGGTCAGTAGACCCCCCGCATCGCGAATCCCATCGCGTTCGACCAGGATGCGCCTGGCGCGGTCGTTCGCTTCCATGATGCGTCCACGGCGATCCAGCTGGATCAACCCCATTCGCCCGTTCTCGAGCAGTCCGGCTCGCGATGCGCCCAACGCCCTGGCGTCGGCCATGGCACGGCGAACGCGCGTGGCCTGGCGTATATGCGGCGCCAGGAGCCTGATGACCCGTACTTGATCGTGAACCCAGCCGTCCCGCTCGGTAGAGTTGCCGCAGGACCAGACGATCCCCGATCCGTTCAACCCGAGCATCGCCGTGAAGAGGCCGTTCTGATTGTTGTTGGCGACCCGGAACTCATTGTATGCAGCGGACGTCTTCATCTCCCGGTCGGTGTAGAGATCCGACTTCCAGGCCAGCTCGCCATCGTTCAGTCCGGCAAGCCGCGGAATCGCTTCATCCCGCCAGTAGTAGTCGCGGTAATACAGCTGCCGCAGATCGTCCCGGCATTCCGCAGCCACAAAGAACCGGGACCACTCAAGCTCGGGCCGACCGCCGGGACCCACGGCTACATACGAAATGCTCTGGCCGGTCGTCCGGATCAGGTCGTTCATCGCGCCAACCGCGGATGCCCAAGGGACATCCCCCAGCGCCGCATCGTACAGATGCTCCACAACCCGTCCGAATCTGTCCGCTCCGGCCATACGCCGCACCCGCTATTGCGATCATTTCGCGATTTTCGGCTTGTGCGCGTGATAGTATCGAGATCGTCGAACAGTGTGCAAGGGCGACCGAAGCCAAACCCTGCTCCAAAATGGCTCTCGGAATCGCTACCAGTGCGGCAGCGCGTGCGGTCCCGTCAATCGCACTCCGGGCGGACGATCATCGACGCGTCCCTGCCTCGGTGAAGCTGGCATTCCCTGTCCATTCCTCTCTTTGAGGCAACGCCAATCCCGGACGCAAGCCGGTTTCGGGAGACCAGACACGGCGGGTGGTGTTCGGCAACGTCGACATTGACCGCGGGGGGGAAAGAGGCGGCCCGGCGGTGAAGTCTGCGATGGCGTCCCTGCACGCGTTGACCCTTCGAAGACCCAGGATGCCTGAGACTATTTGAGCCGTGCCGACGCCGGCCCACGCCAGCCCGTACGCCCTATCCCCCTCGGTTAGGTTGGCGACAGCCACTAGAGTCCCGGCGCCGCCCGAGGCAACTCCGGCACCGAGATCAAGAAGCGGTACCCACTTGCTCGTGGTACACGTCATGACCGGCGGGCCCGCCGCACCCGGGCTCACTTGCGGTGGGCCTTGCACGACCAGTACGGAACAGCCGGAGAGCAGGTACGCGATCACTGGAACGGTCAAGCTGCGAGCGACACGCTTGAACATGGCGATTCTCCCGAGAAAGAAACTGGCGACTCTCCCAGGAAGGAGAGCTTCCTGTCGACCGGGGGAATATCCCCTGTTTGGGGGACATGGAAGGGGTGTCCCTGCCGCCTGATGTATCCGACGACTGCATCGTGGCCACGATCACCAGATTCGCGTCGGATCGCGGGCGCGTGCCTTTCGAGACATGGCCGGGCTTGATGCGGGGTACGGCGCGCGGCAACTCGATGGTGGCTCGAGTCCGAGCACGCTCGATTCGGACGGTGGCCCCTTCACCGGCAACAGATAGACCAACTGTGCTCAGAGTCTGGCTGCTCGAGGAGACGAGGGACAGGCGTACTGATTCGGAACAGTTGTTCGTCGTATCGGATTCGCCGGACACAGCTTCAACGCAGAAACCAAAGTACCGCGTTCCAGTGCCGGTGAATGTGATGCTGCCGGTGAACCGGATACTCCGAGTCTCGGATGGAGAAAGGGCCGCGACGTCGTAGGAAGTGGGCCACGCGGGGTCTCTCTCGGTGATTGTCGGATCGTTGGACAGGTAGGCGCGCAACTTCGTCGGTGAGGAAGCCTCGTCCCCACTGTTCAACAAAGTCGCGGTGATCTGGAAGTTCCGATCGGACCTGACCTCCAGCGTCCGAGGCGAAACCTCCGTGAATTCCAGATCTGGTCCGCTGGAGCCTCCACCGACGGCCAACGTCAGAGTGAAGGGTCCGGTCCTTCCGCCGAAAGCCGTCGTTGCCTCGATCGTGTACCTGCCCGCCGCCAACGTGCGGACGATCCGGGAGTTGGTACCTGTTCCACCGTCGTCGTCGGACTCGACCAAGTCGATACCGGTCCCCCCGCCGCGCCGCAAAGCCAACCAGGTGTCCACCGACGGCGATGTCAGGTCTATCGTTGTCGACAGGCGCTCTGAGAGAGTGAAGCTGTAGTAGCGTGCGAACTCACCGTTCGGGTAGTGCACCGAGCGACAGCCACCGTCCCAGGATCCGGTGCGCTTCACCGTTCTTCCATCCGGAATCGTCCCCAGGTCGTTCGTACAGGCCGACGAGGTTCCCACGGTCACCCGAACGCTCCGGGAGCAGTTGTTTTGCGTGTCGGATTCGCCCGCCACTGACTCGATGCAAAGCCCCCAGTAACGAGTTCCCTCGGTGTTGCCCATAATCAAGCCTCGTCGGCTTGTCAAGGTCTCCCCTGGAGTCAGAGCACGCAGTCGGAAATCGCCGATTTCCCGGTCCGATGTGGAGATGTTGGTGTCCGAGGAAATCAGGATCCGGACAGTCGTAGCCGCGGATGCAGCGGTGCCGCTGTTGCGAATGGTGAACGTGGCCCAAACGGTGTCACCCGGTGATCCTGTGACCGACATCGGTGTGACGGTCGTCACCTCCAGGTCCGGCGCGCCCGCCGTGCCCACGGTCACGCGGACCGGTTGTGTCGCGGTCAGCCCGTCCGGGTCGTGAGCCGTGACTGTGATCGTCGCACTCCCGGTCGCCACCGCCGTGATCGTGACGGTCGACCTCGAGACCGAAACCCTGGCCACGCTCGAACTCGATGACGTAGCGGTGTAGGTAAGCGAGTCTCCATCCGGATCGCTGAAGTACCGGAAACCATCGAGGGTGGCCGTGCTGCCCGGAGCCAGCGTTTGGGCGGGGATGCTTCCGACCCGCCGCGGCGCCCGGTTGGGTTGCGGGACCGTTGCACGGAAAGTCTGATTGACCGTCGCGCGGTCCGTGTCCCAAGCCGTGACGGTGATGGTCACCGTTCCAGGCGCCGAGGCGGTAATCGTCAGGATGCTGCCTGACACCGTGGCCCGCGCCACGCTGGAGTTCGACGAAGTTGCGCTGTAGGTGAGGGGGTCGCCGTCGGGATCTTCGAAGTGCTGCGCTACATCCAGTGTCAGGCTCTCGCCGACCTCGACGATCCGATCACGAATCGTCCCCACAGACACCGGCCCGCGGTTCGGGACGGTGGTCTGGAACGTCTGCGTGGCCGCAAGGCCTCCGGGATCCGTGGCCGTGATCGTCACATTGCTCGTACCCTTTGCGTCCGCGGTGACCGTCACGGTGCTGCCTCCCGCCGAGACCGTGGCCACTACGGGGTTGGAGGATATGGCCGAATAGGTCAACGCCTCCCCGTCGGGCTCGGTAAAGTACTGAGAAGCGTCGATGGTGCCGGTCTCACCGATGGAAACCGAAAGCGGCGGAAT
Source organism: Gemmatimonadota bacterium (assembly GCA_009841165.1). Classification (GTDB taxonomy): domain Bacteria; phylum Gemmatimonadota; class Gemmatimonadetes; order Longimicrobiales; family Gaopeijiaceae; genus Bin94. The sequence continues at coordinate 12,219 of VXMI01000033.1, forward strand.
GGTGCCCCTGGGCTGCGGGGGCCGGTTCGGCACCATGACGTGGAAGCTCTGTTGGCCCTGCAAGCCCTCCGGGTCCGAAGCCGTGATGGTCACGGACGCGTTGCCGGGCGCACGCGCGGCGACCGTCAAGTTGCTGCCCGATATGGACGCGGTGGCCACCGTTGGACTCGATGAGGTGGCCGTGTAGGTCAGCACGTCTCCATTCGGGTCGTTGAAGCAGGCCGCCACCGTGGTACTCTCACCCACGTTGACCGTGACCTGCGGAAGCGGGCCGCAGGCCATCGGCGGCTGTGGGTTGTCGCAAGCGGCCATTGCCACAGCGATGAGAATAGCCCAGGAGATACGGGCCCGACGGCCGAGCCGGGAATCGCATCCAGACATGAAGCAGCTCCGGTTCAATTGAGCGGTGGAATGATCCGCACAACGCGTCCGTTCCGGTCCGTGACCACGGTGAGACCGCGGATGATGTCGTTGCCCAGATCGATCGAGTGCTCCAGCGACTCCGCGACGGCCGCCGCTGTGGGCAGGCGATAGGCGTCGGCCAGACTGAGGTCGACAGTGTAGCCGAGGTCGGCCAGCGCCTGGATCGAGATGGCGCTGAGCGGAATGGACTGGGCGTGCGCGTTTATGGCGGATGTCATGAGTTCCGTGCCCAGAACGGACTTGCGCCAGTGCCCGTCGTCGGAACCGGGTCTGATCCCCTTGTTCGCCACGGGGACCTTGCCGCCGCCGGTATAGCCGACGCCTCCCGCTTGATCGAACGCTGCGACGGCCAACGGGAGCGGGAGGTAGGTATCGACCTGGCGACCTGCTTCCAGCGACGGGTTGGCAAGAAGGTTCAGATGTTGCCAGAGGGTCCCGATACCGAGTACATGGGCCATTTCATGGAGGATCACGGGCTTGAGAGTGCCGCTTCGCTCCATCTCCTCCAGATCGGCTACGTCGAATTCCATCCTGCCGAAATAGGGCAGATACGATCCGCTGCGCAGGCGACAAGGCCCTGCCCGCCCCAATACGGCACCCGGGCCGTCGATCTCGACGACCGAGGCCACGATCATCAGATCGTCGATCGTCTCGACGGGCTGTTCGTATTCGCCTGCGCAGTCCAGGGGTCCGTTGACCGTGACATCCGGCAGTTCCGTGTTCGTCAGGATGGTCATCCACCGCTCGGCCGCATCGTAGAACGCCGCCTGCTGGGCCGAACTCAACGCGGTCGCGAAGGCGAGATCGATTTGAAAGCCTACGACATGCGCGCCGGCAACGGTCACCCGGAACGACGACTGTGCCTGCAAACCGCCCGGATCGCTGGCCACCACCGTGATCGACGCCTCGCCCCTTGCAACACCCGATACGGAGACGGTGGCTGCGGATGCTGTGACGGCGACAGTCTCGGGATCCGAGGATACCGCGTCATAGGTGAGCGAGTCCCCGTCCGGGTCATTGAAGTACAACGACAACTTCACGCTGAGCGTCTGAGCTGGGTCCAGCGTCTGATCCGGTATCGCACCGAGGATCTCCGGTGCGCGATTGGGCACCGTAACCTGAAAGAGGTGCTGAGCGGTCAATCCGCCCGTGTCGATCGCCGTGACGGTCACGTTGGTAGCGCCCTTGCCAACTGCGGCGATCGTCAGTGCGCTGGACGTCACCGAGACTCCGGCAACACCGGGATCCGCTGCCGCAGCCGAATAGCTGAGCTTCTGACCATCGGGTTCGGTGAAGTACCTCGACAGATTCACCAGGGCGTTTTGGCCCGCGATGATCGTCTGATCCGGTATGATCCCGCGAACCAGCGGCGGCCGGTTGGGCACAGTCACCTGAAAAACCTGCTGACCCTTCAAGCCCTCGGGATCGGTCGCAGTCACGGTCACCGTTGTGTTGCCGGGGGACAGGGCCGTCACCGTGATGGTGGCACCTGCGGCGGAAGCGGTGGCGACGCCCAGGTTGGAGGATGTGGCGCTGTAGGTCAGCACGTCGCCGTTTGGATCGTTGAAGCAGGCGCTGACTACCGTGGCTTCGCCCGTGTTCACGGTGACTCGCGGAAGGGGTCCGCACGCGGCTGGAGGCTGGGGGTTGTCGCACGCGCCGATTCCGAAGGCGATCAATCCCGCCGAGACCGTAGCAAGTCGGGCGGGCGAAGGTGGGAAGAAGCGGAGAGCCGTAATGGACCGTGACTGGCGTTGTCCGCTCAACGGGCCACAGCGGACGTTGGTGGTCATTCCCAGTCGCCTCCACGTAAGGATCCGTCAGGATTGGGAGATCGACCGTTCCGGTTGCGCACTTCGGCCACGAGTTGCACCCGTCGTGCCCCCCGATGATTGCCGCTCTCGAAACGGCGTATACAACGTGCAGGGTGGGCGGGGTGTCAGGTATCCCCTCTTCGGGGGACCCCCTGGAACGCCTTGGACGGGGTCACCGGGGGCGTTGCGAGGCTCATCAAGAGCCCGCTTGGCGAACATGCTCCACCCGGATTCTGTAGGTTCAAGCGGGGCGCTTAGCTCAGTCGGTTCAGAGCGCCTGCCTTACAATCCTCGCAGAGGGGACGTGAATCCCGGCAAGGAATCGTCCAAGTCTAACCAGGACTGCACGATCTGCCGTTCTTGCCGTGAGAGCGTGATCGGGCCGATCGTGCTCGAATAGCGGAAGAATCGGGTCGAATAGCGGGAGTTCGGGCAGCATCCGGCCCATCAGCTCCTGGTTTTCTCATGCTGTTCCCGGATCTCAGCCAACGCACGTATGCCTGCGCATCCTCCCAATTCACATTGATCACGGGGCGGCGTCCGCGTCCCCACCTCTCATCCTCCGGGTGGTACCCCCCGCATCCTCTACTCCCCACGCACGCGTCTCACTCAACAAGCGTCACCTCGTACATTCGTTCCCGCACTCCTTCCAGGTTGGAGCTACGTCCCGCAATTCACGACAACCTGGGGACCGCGCCAACCCCCAGATTTCGGACCACTGCTTGGGGGCGAGGGGTCCAGCATCGTCGTAGCTGTGCCAGGACCGTCACTATGAGCGCTCCAGCGGCCAGAGTTGCACATACTCCACATGATGATATGCCAGGGACCCCCGCTCCGCGCGGGGTTGATCATCGAGTTCGTCGAGGGTGCGACCGAGGATGTAGTTCTCGCCGATCTCGAAGATGTGGAGCCCTGCGGGAGTCTCGACAAACCCCAGGACCTGTCCCGCCGGATCGAAAACGGTCCAAAGCGGAGCAGATCGCTCTTCCCCCGGAACCTCGTATTCGCGGATCCACAGGTGATCCGCGGCGTCGGACACCACCGATGCGAACGCCGGCACGTACTCCGCCACCGGTGTCGACTGGAGCTGTCGGCCCAACCCCCTTCGCCCCGAGTATGCGTTCGCGGCAACCTCCGCCTCGATGTACGCCTTGATGTCACGGGGGCCGGGCGCCCGCGGTCCATGGTCCCGTCTGACGATTCGCGCCAGTGAGCCGTCCAACCCGAAAGCCTCCAGTTCGTACCGGCTCGTCGTGCCGATGACGACCAGGTCTCCCCAGAGCGCCACCACCGAGCGCCGCCCGAAGATCTTCTCAACCAGCATTTCCTGGTCGGTCCCCTCATCGACGATGTACAGCTCGAGGCTCGGATGCGTTCCGAGGGAACTCCGCAGGCCTCCTTCCGCGTCCCGGATCTGCACCACAGTCGTATCGGCGTAGTCGCTCGCGTAGGTCGCCACGATCAAGCCGTCTCGCGTGACGTACTCGGGAGCAAACCAGTGCTCTTCGTCTACGAATGTGAAGGTGCGGCCGTAATTCCCCCGTGTGTCGTGGACGGAGATACCGTAACCAGATTCCCTGGATCGCCCCCAGGCGATGATCGAGTCACCCGGCCAGCGAGCCAGCCCATGGACCCTGACGACTTCCTCAGTCCTGCCAATGTACTCTTCGGTCACACGGTTGAATCTCCCGCCCCAAGTCCCTGCGTGATATCCCGAAGGCTCGTAAACACTCATTCCGGCCTCGCGGTGCACGACGACGATTCGCCCGTCCCGCAGTGTCGTCGCGTCAAGCGCAAAAAAAGTCGGGTTGGGACCGTGGCCCATAGGAACCCTTATCGAAACCCTTGGCTGCGGACCGATCCGCCAAGGGAGCCGCGATCGGTCCGTCGGCCGTCTGTTTTCGATGATCTGTATGCCCGCGCTGTCCCGGACCTGGCTTGCCGCATCGCCCGGGAAACCGTCTCCCTGCTGGCACGCCATGCTTCCAGCGGCGATCAGGGTCGCCGCGACATCTCTCAGTCGACCGTCCATCCGCATTCTTCGCTTTCGACCCTGAGAATCAACCACGGGATACCCTACATACCCCAGACTGACAGAAAGGATGCCAATCGTTTCGCCGCGCGCGTGACGTCGACGATTCTGGCCGCGATGTGCGATGAGGACAGGGAGTACGAGTCGGCGAGGCCGACGTTGACCCTGTACCCCAGGTCGGCGAGCGTCTGGATGGTGATCGCACTCAGGGGCGCGGACTCACCGAGTTGGGTCGCCGGCGTCATGAGTTCGTTGCCCATGACCGATTCCCGCCAGTGTCCGTCGTCGCCCCGGCCAGAGGGGCGGTTCATCCGAGGGTCGGGTACTTTCCGACTGCCGAAGTTGGCACTTCAGCCGGCTGCTGGCCGTTCGCCTGGCTCTCCCGGATCTTCCGGACGTAACGCTTGACCTGTCCGCAGCCTCCGGGATACCCCTCTTCCCGGATCTCCCGAAAGAGCCGGGCCGCGCTGAGGTGCGGGTGGTCCGACAGCCGCCGGTCGATGTAGACCTTGTAGGGGTCGATCTTGGTGGGTCTCGGAACTCTGGGCCCGTACACCACGGTGGTGTCCTCGGGATCGCGCTCGAGCTCGCCCTCCTGGATCCAGTTGTAAAGGGTTCGTCTGCTGATCCCCAGACGGTGGGCGGTCGCCGTCTTGCTCACGCCCTGCTCCAGGCAGCGGCGCATCTGGATCCACGTTTCGATTCCGAACATGCTGTCGTCCGATTTCAGGAATGGGAGCCCGGGTTCGTGCGCCGGTGTCAAACCCTCACCCCCCGCCCGGTGAATCCGGACGGTGACACTGGCGCCAACGCCGGTAGCGGTAGCGACAGGCAGGCTTTGGCTGTAGTCGTCACCAATGTTGACGGTCCATTCCCTGACGAGGTCCTCGAGGTTGGTGGTGCCACTCAGGATCACCGACAAGGTGGCTCCACGCGCATTGGCCACGGCGAACTCGGCGACGACCCGGAACTACGAGTCGCCATCCGTCACGGCGCTCCACTTGACCACGAGCGAGTCGGTGTCCGCAACGTCCGGCTCCTCGCGTGTCGCAGTGACACCGCTGGCCGACGGACCCTCGAGCGTCGCGACGATCCGGTAGGTGCTGACCGGCGGCACGTTGAGCGAGAACTGACCGTCAGGGTCGACGACTCCAACCGTGTCGTGCGGCTCGTTCTGACGGACAACAATCTGAGAGGACCCATCCCGTCGGGAATCGGCAACCTGACCAGTCTCTCGTTGCTGGGGCTCGGCGAAAACCACATCGAGGGCGCGATTCCACCCGAGCTTGGTCACCTCACGAAGCTGAGAAGCCTCTTCCTCTTGGACAACGAGCTGACGGGCGCACTTCCACCTAAACTGGGCGACCTCGCCAGCCTCGGGGGTAACAGCCTCACTGGCCGGGTGCCCCGGGAATTGGGTGAATTAGTGGCGTTGCGCGGCCTGTATCTCCACCGGAACAGAGGTTTGGAGGGGCCGCTGCCCACCGAGTTGACGGCCCTCGGCGAACTCGATGTTCTCCTCGCCAGTGATGCGAACCTATGTGCCCCGCTCGATGCGACGTTCCAGGCGTGGCTTCTTGGCATTACGCGTGTCGAGATAGAGTCCTGCCCGGCATCGGACCACCGATGAACGGCAGAGCGGCTGGTCAACTGGGCACGCATGGCGCGTGTGTGCCCACAGCCTGACCCGGCCGGTTCACGCCTCCGCGTCGCTATACGCGATGTGCGCATTGGTGAAGCGCAGGCGCGGCCCCTCCACCGCGTCGCCCGGCTTCCGCCCTACCCCGTACCCCTCGGAAGACCCCCAATACCATCGATCCCAAGCGATCCTGCGGTTCGTAGGTTCCCCGAAACGCCCACGATGCGCCTCGCAACGGTCTCTGACTAGCGAACATGATTAGGCGCACATGCTCCACCTGAATTCTGTAGGTTGAAGCGGGGCGCTTAGCTCAGTTGGTTCAGAGCGCCTGCCTTACAAGCAGGAGGTCGGCGGTTCGAATCCGTCAGCGCCCATTCGAGTCGACGATGGCAACCTTCCACCGTCTCCGGGGTTCCATCGCACAACCCCTTCATCTAGGCAGGGCCCCATGTCAAGAGCGAATCCAGCTTCGGCGTCCTTTGTGATCGCCACAATGCTCCTGCTCTCCTGCGGCGGTGAGGAAGAGTCCACCGTCGCTCCGCCTCCGCCGCCCCCACCACCGCCTCCTCAGGAGCCCAACCAGCTTCCGACGGCGTCCTTCACGGTGGACGTCGATCGTGGCCAGGCTCCCCTGGAGGTGAGCTTCGACGGGTCGGCTTCCTCTGACCCCGACGGCAACCTCGTCTCCTACGAATGGACGTTCGGGGACGGCGGGACGGCGTCCGGCGTGCGCGTCACCCACACCTACGATGGGGCCGGAGTGTTCGAAGTCGAGCTCACGGTCAGGGACGACCGGGACGGCGAGGCTTCCGATGAGGGCAGGGTGACGGTGGCGAGTCCGGCGGCCAGCGGCCCCAACATTATTCAGGGGACGGTCTGGTTCGACCGCAACATGGACGAAGTCATGGACGCGGACGAGCGTGCTCTCGAGGGCTTCACGATCTTCCTCGACCTGGACGGCGACGGTACATACGACAACGGCGAGCCCCTCACCTTCACGGCCGCGGACGGCACCTACCAATTCGCCGGCCTGGATGCCGGACAAAGCTATACGGTCTCGCAGATCCTGGAGTTCGGGTGGACCAGCACCTTCGCCGGGCCTTCAGCGACGCCGTCCGGAGCCTTGCCTCCCGGCGTGGCCGCGATCGTCAATGGGGAGAACGCGGACATCGAGGACTTCCCCTTCCAGGTCGCACTGCGCACCAGCGAGACGCGGTTCCAGTTCTGCGGGGGAACCTTCGTCAACAGCCGCTACGTGCTCACAGCTGCCCACTGCGTCTTCGGAGCTCCTGCAGGCGAGATCGAGGTCTACGCCGGAAGCGCCGATCTGAACACGGGTGGCGAGCAGATCAAGGTCCAGGCCGTACGGTCGCACCCCGAGTTCGGTCAGACGATCGACTACGATGTTGCTCTGTTGCGCGTCGAAGGCTCGCATCTCCGCCACCGCGCGTACCTGCAATCTCCCGGCCAGCCCGAGTACTCGAATCCGGGAGACACGGCCACGGCGATCGGCTGGGGACAGATCGGGGAAGGCACCGACGGCCTGGACACCGATATCCTCCAGCGGACCCCCTTGCCCCTGATCACCAACGACGAGTGCGGCAGGATAGCGGGATTCCGGTTCGGCAGCATAACGGATCGTGTCATCTGCGCCGGCGCGGAGCGACTGGGGCGGGGCATATGCTTCGGCGACAGCGGCGGCCCGTTGCTGGTGCCCTACGAGGATTCGTGGATGGAGGTCGGAATCTCCAGCTTCCTGGTCAACCGCGACCAGTGTGGTAACATTCCGACCGCCTTTGCTCGTGTCTCTGCACTCTACGACTTCATCGTTGCGGTCGCCCGCATAGAGGACTCACTGACCTACGAGGTCGATTGGAGCGAAGGGACGACGGCCCGCGTGGACTTCGGCAACTTCCACTAACAGGCCGAGGACAATCCCCGCGTCACACGAGGGGCGTCGAGGCCTGGCAAGCCGCTGTCAAAATGTAAAGATAACACGACAACATGTAATGTTGTCATTACAATTCCCGATCACGACAGGTAGGCGCGCAGCTTCCGGACCTGCTCGTTCTCGCCGAGGACGATCACGTCGTCTCCCACGCCGAGTTCGGTGGACTTGTCGGGGTTGAAGTCGACCTCGTCGTGGCCGCGGCCGTCCTTGCGGATGGCGATGACCACGAGGCCCGTAACGTCGGGAATGCGTGCCTCGTCGAGCGTCTTCCCGGCAAGGGCGCACTGCGCGCCGACCGTCGCGTGGTCGATCCGGCGCGACACGTTGTGCCGGGGCGCGGTGACGTTCAGGAGCGCGGCTACGGACGGGCGCACCAGCACCGAGGCCACCCAGATCGCTCCGGTTACGTTCGGGCTGACCACGTGAGTGGCCCCGGCCCTGTACATCTTGTCGATCGCGGGCTTTCCCTCCGCACGCGCGATCACGGTGAGCTCGGGGTTGAGGTGTTGGGCGGTGAGGCAGACGTAGAGGTTGTCCGCGTCCTCCGAAAGGCACGTGACCAATCCCTTGGCGCGTTCGACTCCGGCCTCCACCAGGGCCCTGTCCTTCGTTGCATCGTCCTCCAGGATCAGCACCTGCGGGGAAGCCCTCTGCAGTGACTCCGCGGCTTCCTCGTCCCGTTCGACGACCACGAATTCCTGTCCGGCGTGGTTGAGTTCGTGGACGATCTGGAGTCCCATCCTCCCCACGCCACACACAATGACATGGTCCCTGATGCGCTTGAGCCGTTTCATGGTCTTGCGTTTCTCGTTGTTGCCGAGGTCCATCCTGACCATCGCCGCGGTGACGAGGGCGAACCACATGCCCAGACCGATCAGGCCGCCCCCCAGCACGAAGGTCGTCCAGGTGCGCCCCGCGCTGGTCAACGGGTGCACTTCGTGAAAGCCTACGGCAGTGGTCGTGATCACTGTCATGTAGAGGGCGTCATCCCAGCTCCAGCCCTCGATCCACCGGTATCCGGCGGCGCCCACCGCGTTCAGCACGACGATGAACACCAGGACGATGATGACCTGCGATCGTCGAAAGATCACCGGCGCTCCAGGCCTACCGCTGCCGCTCGAAGATCAGGTCGCGCACCCGGCCCCCGGTCACCGTGAAGCCGCTGATCCGCCCACCGCCATCGCGCACGAAACGCACCTCGGGCAGGAACCATTGATCGCCCGCGAACTCGTCGGTGCCGGTCGGCGACAGCACGCTCGGATCGTTTCGCCAGTGGCCGGCCACGAGGCGCCCGTCCGCGTCCACTTCGAGGTCGTAGGTGCTGTCCAGCTCGGGACTCCGGTAGCTGCCCGCGTACTCCTGCAGCTGCTCGGGGCTCAGCACGGGCCCTTCCGCTTCGGCCTCGGCTTCGGGCGTATCCGGCTCGGGCCCCATGAGGTCGCCGATGAAGACCTCGGCCACCCTGCGCGCACGCCCCGCGGGATCGCAGTCCGAGACGTTGCAGAACACCGCGATCGAGAGGTTCTGCTCGGGGAAGCTCGTGAAGTTGGTACGGTAGCCGACCCATGAGCCTCCGTGGCCGAAGGTCGGCAGCCCGCGATAGTCCCCAACCGAGAGTCCGTGCGCGTAGTCGAGCGTGTCGCCACCCGTCAGCACACCCCGCTGCACCATTGTGCGGAGCATCTCGTCGCCGCCGACCTGTCCCGTTTCGTAGTTGCGCATCCAGCGTGCGAAGTCGTCGATCGACGTGTGCAGCGACGAGGAGGCCAGCGCCGTGAGCTGGTTCGGCAGCCGCTGAAAGCCCCCGCCATCGGCGATCGGCGTGTAGGACTCGGCCCGGCCCGGCACCACCTCCAGGTAGTCGTCCGAGAAGTGGGTGCTAGTCATCCCGAGCGGTCCGAAGATCCGCGACTCGGTGTATTCGCGGAACGTCATGCCCGACTGGACCTCGATCACCCGCGCCAGCAGGTTGTAGCCGGTGTTCGAATACGCGTACTCGGAACCCGGCTCGAAGTTGATCGCCTGCTGGTGATAGAGCATCCGCAGGATCTTCTCGAACGAAATGACGTCGGTGAAGCCGATCCCGCCGAGCGCCATCGTGTGCGGCCAGTCCCGAATCCCGCCCGTGTGGTGTATGAGCTGCCTGGCCGTGATCGTCGCGCCGAAGTCGGGCAGTTCCGGGACGTAGCCGCGCACATCCGCATCCAGGTCCAGTTTGCCTTCGGATTCGAGGAGGAGAGCGGCCATGGCGCCGAACTGCTTGGAGATCGACGCGATATCGAAAACCGTTCCCGGCCCGATGGGAATGCCGTGGTCCAGGTGCGCTGTGCCGTATCCCGCGCGATGCACCACCTCACCATTCAACAGCACCCCCACCGCCGCCCCGGGACGGTCGCCCTCGAGGTCGGCGAAGATCGCGTCGACCTCCGGGTTGGTGGGCCCGCCGGGACCGCCCGTCGTCGGGGCGCACGCCGGAAGGAGCAGGGGGATGAACGCGGCCAGGGTGGCCCGCGGGATCGAGGTTCGCCGTGTCATCGCTTCATTCCCTTCCGTCAGTATCCGCTGGGGCAGGGCGGCCGGGCCGCCTGTCTCGACGAAGTGAGGATGACGACGCGGAAGGGCGATTGCAAGCGACGGGCCGGGGCGGCCGCTAGTCCCCCTTCACGAGCCGGTAGCGAACGATGTACTCGACATCGAGATCGTCGCGCTCGACGCCCCACACCGCGTCGGACAGGATCGTCCGAAGGCGCAGTCGCGCAGGCGTGACCGCACGCGCCAGCGGATGGCCTTCGGCGTCCAGTACCCACCACTCGTACACCTCTTCTCCCCCTTCGGACGTGGTGGAGTCGAAGTGGCGCAGCCAGATCGTCCCGTCCCTTCCCGCCACGATTCCGCCCACTGGTGGGACGTGGGAAGGACGGTAGGTCGCCGCGCGCACGTCGCCCTCTGAATAGTTTCGCAGCCTTTCGGTCGTGGCGCGAACTACGGAATCCACGCGTTCCGAGGCCAGAGGCACAGGCGTGTACGGGAAACTCCGGGCAAACATCGTGTCACCTGCCGCATCGATCCCCGTGATCCCGATCGTCGCAGGGCCGCTGCCGGTCCAGGCGGCTCTGTCGACCACCAGGAGGCCGTGCTCCAGCGAGGCCCTGAGCGGAGCGTCGCGGAAAGCCTGAATCGAGAACATTCCTCCGCGGCCACCTTCATCGAGCAGGGCCAGCAGGTCGAGGGGCTTGAAGGGCTCCAGCCAGATCGTCCCCAGGGCATCGCCTTCCGCGTCAACGCGCATGAGCGGGTTCTCGGTCAACTCGCCGGTCGCAATCTGGAGCGAGCCCGCGCCGGGCCGTGCCACGAACGTCCCATCGCGCAACGGGTAGCTCGGCCGCACCGCCCTCCCGTTGGGGCCGACCAGAGAAATGTCCGGGGACGCTGATCCGAGGAACTCTCCCGCAAGGTCGAAGTAGCTTGCCCGGTTCAGACCGGAATCCATGACCCAGAGTGAATCCCCGAAGAATCCCATCCGGACGGGCTGCGTGAATTCCCCTGGGCCCTCCCCCGTCCGTCCGATGGTGCCCGCCGGGGTCCCATCCGCGGTCCAGCGGCGGACAACGCCGTCGCGCGGGTGCAGCGAGTAGACGAAGCCGTCGGGGCCCGGCACGACAGATCCGACCAGCCCGAAGAGATAGTCGGGATCGTCGAGTGAGCCGATTCGGACCTCGGGGCCGTTAAGCGTCCAGGGGTGATCGGGAGAGAGTTCTGTTCCGGAGTCTGCGCTGCCCGCGCAACCCGTTGTGAGGAGGACCGCGAGGGCGATGCCCTGCGATGGAAGTGCCGAACGGGAGAGCCTGCAGGACGCGTGAGAGAGCAATGCAGGGCGAGACGGCGAAGGGTGAACGCGGGAATCGTCCAGGTAGCGAGGTGACGCGGGAAGCATGTGGTTCGGCGGCCTTTCCCGGAGTTTGAGTCGACCCGGTGCACGCTATTGCGCCACCTGGGGCGTTGCAGTGATGATATCGCGACCCCGATAACTCGGAGCGACATTCGAAATGCCGAATTGTGCAGCCGATGGCGGTTGCGGATGCAGGTCTCCAGGCGCCCGCCAAAGCCGCTCGTCCAGACCCGGACATCTGCTCATATACACGGCAGCCGTGCTGGTGTTGCACCTGCTGCCAGCCCCGGCAGCGGGCCAGGGGGTGCTCGAGGGCACCATTCGCAATGCCGCGACGGGGGCCCCGCTGGCCGGCGCACAGGTCGCCATCACCGCCCTGGGCCTTGGCGGGATTACCGACCCGGGCGGGCGCTTCGAGGTGACCGACATCCCTGCCGGGACCCACACCGTGCAGGTCAGCCTGATCGGCTACGCGACCGTCAGCCGCGACATCGCGGTCGCCGCTGGCCAGCGCACACGCCTCGACGCGGAGCTGAGCGAGACCGCGGTCGCGCTCGAGGGGCTGGTCGCGGTGGGGAGCCGCGCCCGTCCGCGGACCGTCACGCAGTCGGCGGTGCCGATCGACGCCATCGCCTCGCAGGACTTCATCGACCAGGGCGACACCGACCTGAACGACCTGCTCCGCACGGTGATTCCGTCCTTCAACGTCAACCCGCAGGCCGTGGGGGACGCGGCCCGGATCATACGGCCCGCCAGTCTGCGTGGGCTGGCTCCCGACCACACGCTGGTGCTGGTCAACGGCAAGCGGCGCCACCGCGCGGCGGTGATCACGTGGATCGGCGGCGGGTTCGCCGACGGCGCCCAGGGGCCCGACATCTCCTCGATCCCCGCCATTGCCGTGCGCCAGGCGGAGGTGCTTCGTGACGGGGCGTCGGCGCAATACGGTTCCGACGCGATCGCCGGGGTGATGAACTTCACGCTCAAGGACGCCCCTTCAGGCGGAAGCCTCGAGTTCCGCACGGGCACGTTCATGGAGGGCGACGGCGAGTCGTACACGCTGGCGGGCAACATCGGGCTCCCGCTCGGTGACAACGGCTTCGCCAACCTCAGCGCCGAGTTCGGCGCGTCCAACCCGACCAGCCGCAGCGTGCAGCGCGACGACGCGGCGGCGCTGATCGCGGCGGGGAACACGCACGTGCGCGACCCGGCCCAGATCTGGGGGGCGTTCGATGTCGACAACGACCTCAAGCTGTGGGGCAACTTCGGACACTTCGCGCGCGACGGCCTGCAACTGTACGGGCACGCCAACTACTCCACCGAGACCATCACCGGCGGCTTCTTTTTCCGCAACCCGAACACGCGCGCGGGAGTCTACAGCCTGGACGGCGGCAAGACGCTGCTGGTGGGCGACGTGCTCGACGCCCGCGATGGCGTGCTCGATGGCTCGGCCGGGTGTCCGGTGGTGAACATCACCAACTGGGTCCCGGACCCGGTCGCGCTGGCCCGCGTTTTCGAGGACCCCAACTGCTTCACCTTCCAGGAACTCTTCCCCGGAGGGTTCACGCCCCAGTTCGGGGGCGATGCAATGGACGCATCGGTCGTGGCAGGGGTCAAGGGACAGGCCCGCGGCGGCCTGCTGTGGGATGCGAGCGTCAGCCTTGGCCGCAACGCGATCGACTTCTTCATCGACAACACGGTGAACGCGTCGCTGGGTCCGGAGTCACCTTCGACCTTCGATCCCGGCACCTACCAGCAGTCAGAGCTGAACCTCAACGTCGACCTGAACTACGCAGTGAATGACGTGGTCAACGTCGCCGGCGGCGCGGAATTCCGCGACGAGCACTTCAGGATCGGGCTCGGGGAGGACGTGTCATGGGTGATCGGGCCCTTCGCGGCGCAGGGGTTCAGCTCCGGCTCGAACGGCTTTCCGGGCTTCAGCGACATCGCGGCGGGGGATTGGCACCGGGTGAACTTCGCCGTGTACGGGGACCTGGAGATGCGGAGCCGGGACGACCGGTGGACGGTGGGCGCCGCACTTCGCACCGAGCGCTTCGAGGACTTCGGCACCACGGCGAACGGCAAGCTGGCCGGGCGGCTCGCTCTTGGCGAAGCGCTGGCTGTCCGCGGCAGCGTCAGCAGCGGGTTCCGGGCGCCGACGCCGGGGCAGCAGAACGCCTTCAACGTGACCACCGGGTTCGACCGGACGCTGCGGGAACTGGTCAACAACGGCACGATCCCTTCGACGTCGAGGGTGGCGGAAGTCGTGGGCGGCAAGCCGCTCGACGCGGAGCAGTCGGTGAACGCCAGTCTCGGTTTCGTGGTCGACGCGGGTGCGTTCAGCGTGTCGGCGGACTATTTCCGGATCGCGCTGTCGGACCGGATTGCGCTGAGTCAGGTCTTTTCGCTCGATCCGGCGGACGCCGAGCGCCTCATCGCCGAGGGGATCACGAGCGCGCGGAACCTGGCCAACTTCCGCTTCTTCACCAACGAGTTCGACACGCGCACGCAGGGATTGGACGTGGTGGCGTCCTTCGTGCCCGGCGGCGCGGGCGGGTCGGGCGCCGCGGGCGGCACAGAGTTCAGCCTCGCCTTCAACCACACGAACACGAAGGTGACCCGCTACAACCCCCAGGTGCTTGACGAAGTGCGCATCCGGCAACTCGAAGACGCACTGCCCGGCACGCGCTGGATGGCATCGGCGCGAAGGACCCTGGCCGGCGTCTCGGCGCTCGCGCGGCTGAGCTACTACGCCGGCTGGTTCGATGCGCGCGACGACCGGGCGTACCCCGGGGAATACCTCGTCGATCTGGAAGCGTCCTACCCGGTGACCGAGGCGGCGAGCGTCACCATCGGCGCGCAGAACGTGCTCAACCGATACCCCCAGGAGAACCCCGACGCGGCCACGGTGGCGGGGAACCGCTACAGCTCACAGACTCCCTTTGGCGCGAGCGGCGGATTCGTGTATGTGAAGGCGGGATACCGCTGGTAGGAACGGGTGTCGGCGTCAGGCACGTTTGGCGTCGGGCTGGCGGGCAGGGTCGGCGTCCGCGGGGCGGGCCTCCGGCGCGCTGCCCTCCCCCTCCGCCCGGCTCTCCCGGTGCTCCTGTATGAAGTCCTCCGTCCCTTCGGGCAGGAAGAGGTTGTCGGAAATGTCCGCGATCTCTTCCGCTTCCCGCCAGGCCTGCTCAAGCAGCCACAACTCGCCCTCGAGCGCCCGCCGCTCCTGCTCTTCGTGTAGCGCCATCTCAAGCGCCAGCTTGGTCGCTTTGGGCATCTTGTTGATGTAGCCGGGCACGCCCTTCTTGTCCTGGAAGCGGTCTCCGGCGGCCACGTCGAGCAGGAACCGCTCCGGGTGGCCAAGCGCTTCGATCTCGTGCACTGCTCCCTGGACGATCTCCTTGGTGCCTCCCATCGAGTTCATCCTGGGCAGGATCGATCCGGCGAAGCGGCGGGCCTCGGGGCCCTCGTGCCACGTCTTCTTCTTCCCCTTGCGGACCTGGAGCTTGAATCCGAAGTCGTCGTCGGCGGGGCGCACGCGCGTGCCCAGTAGGTCCTGGCGCTTGAGCTTGATCGTGCCCCCGTCGTCGGGGTGGAGCTTGACGAGTGTACGCGCATTCATCCACATGTGTCGAGAGCAAATGATATGTCCGCTTTTCGGAGCACGCAATGTGTCCGCTT
>VXMI01000153.1 GCA_009841165.1 Gemmatimonadota bacterium
GGCGGGGCGGGGGGAGGGTGGAGGTTTCATCCGGCGGCGGCCTCGGGCTTGTTGTGCGTGACCAATGGTTGGAGCAGGCCTCTGAATTCCTGCTCCGTGAGAAGGCAGGAGACTACCCCTTCGGCAGCCGCTCCCTGCGGTTCATCGCTTCGATCTCACGTTCGAGGTCCCGCTTGGCCGCCTCGAGTTCGCGCTCTCTGCCGCCACCGCCAGACCGCCTGAGCGATCGGACTCCCAGATACACTCCTCCTGCTACGATCCCGAGCAATAGCAGTTCGCCAATTCCTATTCCGAGCGGCACAATTCACCTCCTCGATCAAGTCCACCGGTCGACGACAATGCGCCAAGCTCGCCTGGATGCCACTATCGACGCAACCGCCACACCTGTGGATGCTGCACGTCGAGTTCGCTGGTCCAGACGCCGAGGATCTCGTCGACGCCGATCTCCCGGACCAGGAGGTTCTCGGGCATTTGGACGCTGCCGAGCCAGGATCCGTCGGCGCCGAACACCAGCCAGTGTTCAGGCCCGCCCTGTTCGCTGCTTCCCAGGAAGGGGCGGAGCCAGACCGCGCCCGTCGGGTCGACGAGCATGTCGGCGTAGGCCGGCCGGGTCTCCGGTGACGGCATGCCCTCCACGGCCTCGACGATGGGTGGCGGGAGAGATGTCACCCCCGGCGGCAGCGGGGGGTTGAGGCGGAGGTTCCGTTCCGCCCGGACCTCCTCCGGGGTCAGCGTCAACGGGTAGTCGGGGATCCGGAAAATGCGAAGAGTGTCGCCGTTCGCGTCCACCTCCTCGACTTGCATGTAGTCCGAAGAACCCAGGAAGATCCTGTCGCCATGGGTGTCGAGCACGGAGGTCTTGCCAAAGAGCGGAGAACCCATGAGCGCGTCGGTGACGTATTCTTCCGAGCCCCGGGTGGCGCCGATGCTGTCCCGGCGCGCGCCCTCCAGATCGTAGGCCAGCAGAACTTCGGGAGCCCGCACAAGACCATGCTCCTCGGGGTAGTCCATGATCACCGGCGCGACCAGCGCGCCACTGTCCAGATAGTGCAGACTCCTGGCGCCGGGGTGCAGTGGCAGGGTGCGGACGTGCCGCAGATCGGGACCGAAGAGCGCGACGCGGCGGACGTCGCGCACGAGCATGGAATCGCCGACCAGTTCCACCTGCTGCAGGTTCGAGAACTCGCCCGGTCCCTCGCCGTAGCCCCCGATCGAGCCCACGAACGCTCCGTTTGCCGTGAACTTCCGAATCTCGGCGGAGCCCCGGTTCACGACCACGATGCCCCCGTCGGGGAGTCGCGTCACGTTGCGGACCCGATAGAATTCGTGCGCGTCGCCCGTGCCGGATTCGGCCAGGTCGAGCAGGGGCTCCGCGCCGACCCGCCAGCGCGCCGTATCCCCCCACGCGGGCGAGAAGGACTCGACGATTGCGATGCCCGCGCTGTCGCGCTCGACAGCGAGCGGTGGCGCGTCGCGGGTCGGGGTGCAGGAGGCACCGAAGATGCAGGCGCCCACCAGCGCCCAAAAGGCGGCGCGTAGGCCGGGTACAACCAGGCGTGTCTTCATTCGCTCTCCCTTCTCAGGCGCAGCACCTGTGGATGTTGCACGTCCATTTCGCCGTGCCAAACGCCCAGGACCTCGTCCATGCCGATGTCCCGGACGCGGAAGTCCTCGGGCATCTCCACGCTGCCGAGCCAGCGGCCGCCCGAGTCCAGCACCAGCCAGAACTCGGGCCCGTCCTGCTCGCTGGCGCCCCGGAAGGGCCGCAGCCAGACGGCACCCGAAGGGTCGACGATCAAGTCGTCGTAGGCGGGGCGGGTCGTGGGCAGCGGCATGTTCTCGATGAATTCGCGCAGCCGCTGAACCCGTGGCGGCATGGGCGTCTGTTGCAGCAGGGGGATGTCGAGCCGGTAGTCCCGCTCGGCCTCGGCCTGCGCGGGCGTCAGCGCCAACGGATAGCCGGCGATGCGCAGAATCCGCACCGTGTCGCCGTTGGCCGCCATCTCCTCGACCTGCATCAGGTCGGAAGATCCGGTGAAGATGCGCTCGCCGCGGCTGTCCACGACGGCCTCCTTCTGAAAGAAGGGAACCTGCCCCATGTCACCGAGGGTGTAGTCCTCGAAACCCGCGATCCAGCCGATGCTGTCGCCGCCGCTTCCATCCAGCCGATATGTGAAGAGCGCCTCGGGGATGCGCACCAGAGCGCCGGTTCCCGGGAGCGATGCGACGACCCGGGCGACGAGGCGACCGTCGCCGATGAAGTGAACCGCCCGGGTGCTCGACCGAAGGCGCACGTCGCGGATCAGCTCCGGGCCGGGGCCGAAGACACTGAGCATGGAGTCCCAGTCGAGCACCAGGATCGTGTCGCCCGCCAACTCCAGCTGACGCGCGTTCGTGAATTCGCCGGGGCCCTCGCCCGTTCCGCCAAAGGAGCCCACAAACCGCCCGTCGGCCGAGAACTGGCGGACCTCGTCGGAGCCCGCGTTGAGGACGACGAGCGATCCGTCGGAGAGCCGCTTCATGCTGCGGACGGCGTAGAAGTTGTGGGGGTCACCGGTGCCGGCCGTCGCCAGATCGAGCAGGGGCTCCGGGTCGAGCCGCCAGTGGGCCGAATCACCCCAGGCGGCCCGGACGGACTCGACGATCGCGATCCCCGCGCTGTCGCGCTGGGTGGTCGCCGGCGGGAGGGCGTCGGA
>VXMI01000071.1 GCA_009841165.1 Gemmatimonadota bacterium
CCGCGGGGGGCTACTGCTGGGCGTGGGCGGGCGCGGCGCGCGGGACGACGAGGGCGAAGACCAGGAAGCCGAAGACGCTCGGAACGGCGAAGCGAGGGGTGAGGCGCAACTGACGGATTTGCATGGGATTCTCCGGCAAGCGGTTGGTCGATTCAGTTCCCGGGGCGCCAACGGTGTACCGACACGGTGTCGGTCTTCATGATGTCGGGCTCCGTCCAGTAGTAGGGGCCGAAGGGACGTTCTTCCGGCCACAGCCGGTCGAGTGTCCCGGCATCGTAAACGATCCCGTCCTTCACGACCAGTTCGATGTCAAGCGTGTTCTCGATGTCGTCGAGCGGGTTGGACCCGAGCACCATCAGGTCGGCCCACTTGCCCTCCGTGATGCTCCCCAGTTCGTCCTGCAGCCCGAGGATGTGGGCCCCGTGCATGCTCGCGACCTCGAGCGCACCCAACGGACCCAGCGCCTCGGCGTACATCCAGGTCTCCCAGTGGGACGCGGGTCCGTGCTGCTGGCCGTGTGATCCGATTCCCCCGTATCCGCCCGCCGCGATGACGTCGGCCAGGCCCTCGGCGACGATCGCGAACCCGTAGTCGGTCTCGGGGCGCAGCATGCGGCGCCGGGCGTGCGGGATCAGCTGCCGCCACGGGAGCCAGCGCCGCACCTTCTCGTCTAGCCAGGTGTCTTCGCGCTGGAAGAAGTACTCCTCGGCCCACGGCGACGACCCCCCGACGACGACGGTGGGAGAGTACTGGAATTCCGCCTGTCCCAGGAACCGCGAGACGTCGGAGTAGATCGGGAACTGCACGAGCGCGTGCTCGAAGCCGGCGTGCCCGTCCATGACGAGGCCGATGTTGTGCGAGATGTCGAAGTTGCCCCCTTCGGAGGTGACCACCATGCCGCGCCGCCGCCCTGCGTCCACGAGCCACTGCGCCCTCCTGCGGTTCGGCTGCAGGTATTGCTTCACGCTCTCCGCGCCCCAGCGCTGCAGCCGGGCGGCCTGGTTGTCGGCCTCCTCGCGGGTATCGACGTCCGCCTTGAAGGGCTCGTCGCCCGCCGTGAGGATCTCTCCGGTCGCAAAGATGCGGGGACCGATCTTCCGGCCGGCCTGGACGAGGTCCTTCGTGGCCCAGGTGTTGATCGACGAGGCTGCGGGGTCGCGCGTGGTGGTGACCCCGTACGCGAGATACGCCGCGTGCTCGAAGCCGCGCTCGGGCACGAGTTGCATCGATTCGCGGTTGTGGTGACCGTGCACATCGATCCAGCCCGGAATGACGGTGCGGCCGGTCGCGTCGATCACGTGGTCGGCGCCGGACGCGTCGCACGCGCCCACGCACGAGATGCGGCCGCCGCTTGAGACCACCGTGCCGCGCTCGATCACGCCGGCGTCATCCAGTGTGATGATCCGCGCGTTCGCGATGGCGACCGAGCCTTCGGGCAGGTTGCGCGACAGGGTGAGGCGCAAGTCGCTGTGCAGCGTCTCGCCGCTGCGAACATCGTGCGTGCCGTAGCGGGGGCCGCCGCCGAACTCGAGCACGTCCTCGCCGCGCCAGCGCGGGAACAGGCCGCCGTCGGTGGTGACGCGGGTGACGGGGAGGCTGCCGCCGACGCGGGAGATGGTGGGCACGGCCTCCGCCGAGCGGGCGGGCGGGAGCGGTGCGACGAAGACATCGCCGACCGTCACGAACGCGACGTGCGCTCCGTCGGGCGATACCGCGACCTCCCAGACGGGCGGCAGGCGGACGTGTTCGCGCCGGTCCGCGCCGACCGCGTTCACCGACACGAGGGTGTTGCCGGCCGCGAAATGGATGCGGCCGCCGGGCCCGTAGGTCGAAAGCGGCGGCGCGGACCCGACGTTGCGCACGATCGTCTCGGCCTCCCCGCCGCCGGCGGGGAACCGCACCAGGTCGTGCCAGGCGTTGTGGACGAGCGCGCGTCCCCGCGCCGTCGCCCCGGATCCCTGCGCCGCAACGATCTCGCTCCCGTCGGGGCTCCAGACCGGGTTCATGTACTCGCCGGCGTGCCGGGAAACCCGCTCCGGGCTGGCGCCGCCGTCGGCCGCGATGCGCCAGAGGTGCCCGCCCTCGGCCCAGTCGAAGGTCACGAAGGCGACCGAGGACCCGTCGGGCGACCAGGCGGGTGCGTACTCGAACCCCGCCGCGAAGCCATCGGGGGTGAGGCGCCGGGGCTCGCCGCCGGAGGCGTCCTGCACCCAGATCCTCCCGACGCTCTCGAACGCGATCGATCCGCCGTCGGGCGATGCGGTGGGCCAGCGCGGGAAGCGCGCCTCGAAGGATTCGTCGGGTATCGCACGCTCACCGTACGCCATCTCCGAGATGGTCCGCCGCACCTCGGCCCGGAACGGGATGGTCGACACTTCCCCATCCTCCACACTCAACACCCGTATCCCGCCACCCTGCGACAGATGGATCCGCGTGCCGTCCGACGACCAGGTGAAGCGGGGCAGCACCGGGGCCGACCGCGTGATCTCCTGCGTCATGTCCCACTCCACCGGGTCCATGACGAGGCGCTCGGCGCCGCTCTCCAGGTCACGCAGCCACAGACCCGTGCGCGGTCCGAAGACGTGCCCGCGGTACTCCAGCAGACCGTCTGGAATCCGCCGCCCGAAGGCGAGGAAGCGGCCGTCCGGCGGATCGCCTGAGGCCTGAATCACGGCAGGGAATCGTCTAAAGTCTT
>VXMI01000154.1 GCA_009841165.1 Gemmatimonadota bacterium
GTCCGGCGGGGGCGGGGGTGGGGGGGCGCCCAGCAGGACCTCGAGGACCCACTTGCCGCGCAATACCGGTGAGGTGCGGTCGGGGTGCGAGGTAAGCGTGAGCACGCTGCCGTGCCCGAGCAGGCCGCGGCGATGGTCGGTCGGATAGGTGACCCTGGCGAACTCCGGGCCCAGAACTCCGGTCATCCCGTAGTGTCGGGCCAGCCTCTCGTTCACGAAGGTGTAGTCCGCCGTAAGGAGATCCAGAACCGGGCGGTCCTCTTCCACCAGATGGGAGAAGAACAGCTCCGTCTCCCGCACCATGGCGTCGGCCAGGGTCTGGTCAAAATACGGGAAGGTCAACGCGTCCGGGTGGATGTCCTCGATGTCCTGGAGTCGGAGCCACTGCGCGGCGAAGCGCGTGGCCAGCGCTTCGGAGCGGGGGTCGGCGAGCATGCGCCGCGCCTGGCGGTCCAGCTCGGCCGCATCGGAGAGCGAACCGGCGCGGGCGGCTTCCAGGAGTTCATCGTCGGGGGGCGCGCCCCACAGGAAGAACGAAAGCCGCGACGCGAGATCGAAGTCGTCGATCCCGTACAAGCCGTCGGCCCCGACCTCGGACGGCCTCTGTTCGAGCCGGAAGATGAAATGCGGGCTCGCCAGGATCGCCTGCAGCGCGGTGCGGATGCCCTTTTCGAAGCCGCCGTCGGCTGAGCCCTGCTCATAGAAGGTCATCAGGCCGTCGACATCGCGGTCGACCGCGGGCCGGCGATAGGCCCGGGTGGCGAGCCGGGCGACGATCTCGCGTGCGCAGGGCCCTTCCTCTTCGGGCGAGGTGGGCCGACAGGTGAAGACCGCCTGGCGCGCTGGTGTGTCGGACACACCCGTCACGCCGAAAGGCCCCAGAACGGTAAGCCGCTGCAGGTGCTGTTGCGTCGTCACTCCGAGTCCGATCCCGATCTGCCCGTCGGCGAGGGTATGGTCGATCGGCCGAATCAGGTCGTCCACCACGCCCTCGAACTGCCGGATGAAGGCGACCGACACCCGCTTCTGGCCCGCCGTGACGTAGATCGAATCGGTCCGGATGTTCAGGCCCGTGGGCTCGGACTCGGACATCCAGCGATCGATCGTCAGCAACGCCACCCTCGCTCCGTCGATCGAGACCTCGATCTGTTCGGTTCCGAATGTCCGACCGAATACCTCTCCCTCGACGGCCGCATAGGGCATGATGTGGAAGACGTAGGTGCCGTCGGCCGGGAAGTTGTGAAGGACCGACAGTCCGCCCCTCGTCCCGATGGGCGCGCCTTCCACGCGATCCTTCTGGGATGCCACCCGGGGAATCCGGTATATGGTCGAAGAGGTCTCGACGTCCGGGTCGCCGAGCGCGGACCGGCTGATCTGTCCGGCCGCGCGCAGGTAACCCTCCACCACGGTGGCAGAAGGCATCTGCACGTCGGCGATGTTGTCGAAATTCGCGCTCTTCGTGTCGAGCGGCAGGAAGGAGCTCACATCGATGTCCACGCCCAGCAGATCCCTGACGGCGCGTGCGTACTCGGCGCGGTTGAGACGCTGGAACGTGCGCTTGCCGGGGTTCGGATCGCTCGCCGCAAGCTCGTCCATGGCGGTCTCGAGTTCCGTGGCCATGGCCGCGATCATCTCCGGGTCGGGGCGACGGACGCTCTGCGGCGGCATCATTCCCGCCCTCAGCTTCCGGATCATCTTCTCCACCGTGGGGCCGCGCGCGGCTGCCTCGGCGATGTCGAAGCCCTCGAGCACGAGACCACCCACCTGACGCCGTTCACTGTGACAGCGAACGCAGTACTCCGCGACGATCTCGTTTGCGACCTCCGCGTTCGGTGCCGTGGGGTCAAGAGACGTCGGCGATACAACGGTCGGCGCGTCGCCGGCGTAGTGCTGCTCCCCGGCAGGATCGGCCACGGCAAGACCCAAGGTGCCCGCAGCCAGCAGCGCAAGTGAATACCTGTTCATGGCTCCCAAGGTATGGTGGCGGGTAGGCGTTCGGCCAGTCGGAACGGACGCGGAACGGCTCCAACCCTTGTCCCTGCGTGCCGTGCCCGGCAACATACAGTGTGGCGGAACACGGAACACATCCAATTACTATAGTCAATGCACGCGCACAAGTCATCACCGATTGCCGTGCTGGGAGCGGCAGCCGTCCTGGCCGGTTTCTGCCCCTGGGCCCCGCCCGATCTGGCGGCGCAGCGCGCGGACTCCGTGACGATCACCGGGCATATCCAGGACGTGGATACCGAGTCCGACCTGGAGGGTGCCGTGCTCGAGTTGTCCGGCCTGGTGCATCGCTACGTGACCGGGGCGGACGGGAGAGTGACCTTCGCGGCGCCCATCGGCAACTACACCCTGACGATCCGCAGGTCCGGCTATGTCACGTTGCAGGGCGGATTCAGGGTGCTGCGGCCGGGAAGTTTCAACCTGATGATGCGCAAGGGGGAATCAGGTAACCCCCTCGCTACTTCCGCGAGGCTTCTGGTCAGGGTCGTGGATTCGGATTCCGGCGCGCCGGTCGAGGGAGCGATGGTGGCGGTTCTCGATGGGCGGCGGGCGTTTACGAACGCCGGCGGACGCGTGGAGTTCGCGGACCTGGAGTCCGACCTCACGCGCCTGACGGTCGAACGGATCGGTTACGCAACGCGAGAAGAACCGATTGCACTGCACCCCGACCGTACGACGGTGGTCGAGGTGGCGATGACCGTAGAGGCGGTCGCGCTACGGCCCCTGACTGTCGAAGTGCGCTCCAGCTTTCTGGAAGCCCGCGGCTACTATCGCCGCCTGGACGACGGGATCGTGATGCGGCTGCTTACCCGACGGACGATCGAAGAGCAGGGGTCCCCGCGCATCTCCGATGCGTTCGCCCGACTGCCGGGCCTCCGGATCAACCGCCCAACCACGGACCGGGCGTTCCTGCAGGTCAGGGACTGCGAACTCGCGATCTTCGTCGACGGAGTCGAGTGGAACGTGGACATGGAAGGCACGGTCAATATCGACCACATCCCGCCGGAATGGGTCGAGGTGGCCGAGGTCTACTGGGGTGCGCGAACACCTCCGGAGTTCCGGGGCAGATACAACGGCGGCTGTGGATCCGCCCTGATCTGGACCAGGCAGGCGGTACGCGGCAACTAGAATCCCGCCGCCGCGCGAGGTGTTAGTTTTGCATTCCAAAGCGACAATACCACAGAAGAGGGAGCGACTACCTTGAGCCACATTCAGGTCGGAAACGAAGCGCCGGACTTCTCTCTGCTCGACGTATTCGGCAAGGACCCCGTAACTCTTTCCGGGCACCGCGGGCAGCCGGTCGTGCTGATGTTCGTACCGCTCGCCTTCAGCGGCACCTGCACCGAGGAACTCTGCCACATCGGAGAGAACTGGAACCAATGGGGCGAACTCGGCGCCGGCGTGTACGCGATCAGCATCGACTCGCCTTTCTCGAACCAGCAGTGGCGCAAGGAAATGGACGTCCCGTTCCCCATACTGTCGGACTTCAACAAGGAAGCCGCCAGGGCGTTCGGGGTGCTTCAGGAGGACTTCTTCGGACTCCATGGCGTTGCGAAGCGGTCGGTCTTCGTGGTGGACGGCGATGGCCGCATAGCGTACACCTGGGTGAGCGACAACCCTGGAGTGCTCCCCCCCTTCGACGAAGTCGTCGGGGCGGTTCGGTCCCTGGCCTGATCCTGCCGTGTCGTACAGGCTCCTCTTCTCCTGGTTCGCGATGGTGCCGGCGATCTTCCCGGCCGCGGAGGCCAGGGCACAGGCAGGCGGCGAAGCAACCTTCGCAGGTCAGGTGATCGACACGTATTGGGGCGAGCCGGTCGAGGGTGCCGTCGTGCAGCTCACCGAGACCTTGCGCCCGGACGGATCGAGGATCGTCGGGATCACCGGCGCCGATGGCCGGTTCAGGATCGCGGGTGTACCGCCTGGCCCGAGTCAGGTTTCGGTCACGCGCATCGGCTACGCGGATCTCTACCAGGTGCTGGACATCCGGGACGGGCAGTTCACGGAAGTCGTACTGATCCCCAAGCCCGTGGTGCTTGAGGGGCTCGAAGTCTATGTGGACAGGCTGGAGACCAGGTTGCGGGAACTGCCGTATGTCACCAACACATGGAGCGAGCCTGAACTGAAATCCGCTCCGGACCTGAATGTTGCCGAGTACCTCCACAGCCAGCCGGCGTTCGAGTTCGTTCCGTGCTTCCAGGACAACTCCGGGACCAGCATCTTCGGCCAGCGCCTCAATTGCATTCGCACCCGTGGCACGATGGCGCAGCGCCCCCGCATCTACATCGACGACGCGCCGGCCTTCGGGGGGGTGGAGGAGCTGGCTTCGCTGCCCACGACCGCGATCTACCGGGTAGAGGTCATCCGGGGATGCGGGCAGATTCGCGTGTACACCAACACCTACGTGGAGGGCACGGCGGTCCGGCAACGCCCCCTGCTCCCGATCGTCTGCTGAGGCGACGCGACCGGCAACCGCCCGTCGCACCTAGTGATCGTCGACATCGGGTTTCTTCCTCATCAGCTTGACCCTGGCACGCCTCTTCTTGCCCTCCAGGCGCCTCTCGCGCTGGGCCCTCGGGACTGGTGTGGGAATGCGGGGCTCTTCTCTCCTGGTTCGGCGTTCCAGCTCCGCACGCAATCGGCGCAAAGCGTCCTGCCGATTGCGGTGTTGGGACCGGTGCCCCCGCGAGACGACCACGACTCCCGTCGGCAGATGCGTCAGCCGGATCCCGGACTCGACCTTGTTCCGGTGCTGTCCGCCCGGGCCTCCGGAGCGAAAGGTGTCCACGCGGCACTGACCGAGGAGGTCGGCGTCGTTCCGTGTCCGGGGCGTATCCTCGGGCTCGCGCTCGGCCGTGACACCGGGGGGTTTTCGAGACGGCGGGTTGTCCATAGACTCAAGCTACGAAAAACCATTTGAGAAGAGCGAAATGGTCCTAGATCAGTCCGATCAGAATCCAGGCCTGCGGTTCCTGATCACCCTCGCGGCCGCGTTCATCCTGACCCAGGGCCTGCGCTTCGCAGAGCCCATCCTTCTGCCCGTCGCCCTGGCGGGGTTCCTCGCGGTCATCTGCCTGCCGCTGGTCTACTGGCTGGCCAGGAGACGCGTACCGCTCAACCTGGCCATTCTGATGACGGTGCTTGCGGCCGCGGGAGTGTTCGGCCTCCTGATACTCGTGGGAAGCCAGCAGCTGCAGGCCCTTCAGACCCAGATCCTGCTGCAGATCGAGGCGATCAGACCCCACCTGGATTCATGGGTTCAGCAGGTCGAGTCGTGGATACCCTTCGTCGGAGAGGGCGAGTTGCGGGAGGCTTTTCTGAGCGTGCTGAACGTGGCGACGCTGACGACGCTCGCCACGGGGGCGACCACGCTGGCACTGTCCTTCCTTTCGAGCACGTTCCTGGTCTTCCTGATCCTCGTGTTCGCGCTGGGCGAAGCCGCGGTTCTCCCGCGCAAGCTGAGCGCGATTTCCGGGGACGCGCTGGCCTCGGACAAGCGCTACCGCAAGATCGTCGACGAGGTTCAGGGCTATCTCGTCATCAAGACCCTGGTCAGCCTGTGCACCGGTGTGCTCCTGGGACTGTGGACCTGGGTCATGGGACTGGACCTGCCGGTTCTCTTCGGGCTGATCGCCTTCATCCTCAACTATGTTCCGACGATCGGGTCGATCATCGCTTCCGTGCCGGCCATCGCGCTCGCGCTCGTGCAGTTGGATCCCGTGACGGCGACGTTCGTGGGAATCGATATCCAGGGGGCGGCGATCGTGGGTCTGGGCTACGTGGCGGTCAACCTCATCCTGGGCAACTGGATAGAACCCACGCTGCAGGGGCGGCGCCTGGGCATGTCGACCCTCGTCGTCATCCTGTCCCTGGTGTTCTGGGGGTGGTTGTGGGGGCCGGTCGGTGCACTTCTCTCGGTACCACTCACCATGGTTGTCAAGATCATGCTCGAGAATACGAAGGACCTGCGATGGATCGCGGTGCTGATCGACAAGAATCCTCCACAGGACGCGCTGGTGCGCTCCGGCAACCCATCGTGAAGCTCCCGGCACTGGACGGCTTCCCGGGCGACGCCCGCGTCTGGGTTTTCGGGGCGGAGCGGGAACTCGACCACGCCGAGACCGGGATCTTTCTCGAAGCTGTCGACGACTTCATATCGGGATGGGCCGCCCACGGAGCACCGCTTAGAGCGGGTCGCGCGTGGTGCTACGGACGATTCCTGATCATCGGTGCCGACGTGAGCGCCACATCCCCTTCCGGTTGTTCGATCGACGCGCTGGTGCACGTTCTGGGGGAGATGGAGCATCGGCTTGGAGTACGTTTTCTGGGCAACGAAGCCGTATGGTACCGGGACGGGCGAGATTGCATCCGCAAAGCCTCGCGAACGGAATTCCGGTCGCTGGCCAACACTGGGGCAGTCACGCCCGCATCGGTGGTTTTCGACAACTCGATCACGGAGTTGGCGGAATTGCGGAACGGACGCTGGGAGGGGCCCGCCCGCGAGCGCTGGCACGCGGCGTTCTTTGGCGGCTGACGTGGGCCATGCCAGTCTCGCTTGACCGGCACGTGGTCGCTTCACCGGGAAGTCGTATTGCGAACGGGTCTCGCAAAAAGAAGAAGCCGGCGGGGCAATCCCGCCGGCTTCTTCCATTGGAATGTGGAGCTGGTCTTTCTGGGAGCTATGCCATAGCCCCGACGCGGACCACGTTCTCCGCAGCAGGCCCTTTCGGGCCGTTCACCATGTCGAACTCGACCTGGTCTCCCTCAGTGAGGCTCCGGAAACCCTCTCCCTCGATCGAGGAGTAGTGGACGAAACAGTCCCTCTCCCCGGCCTCCGGGCTGATGAATCCGAATCCTTTGGCGTCGTTGAACCACTTCACGGTACCCGTGGTCCGCATCCTCTGCTCCTTCTAGGCAACTGTAGTCTCTACCGGCGCGTCCCGCCGGACTCACGCGAAACAGCCTACCGGGATGGAACGTCCCCGTCAATACCGTTGGGCGAAAACCGGCGGAAAACCCGCGATTCACGCGATAGTCCGGTCGATTCTCAACGAAAACGCCGGGCCGGGTGTCATATAAGTCTGGTGTGTGAGGCGTATGGTTGCGGAAAAGCGGTCTCAACACCGCAGCTCTCGTTGCCCGGGAAGGGGTGCGATCCCGGTTTCACGACGCGGTGGGGCGGAAGAAGCGCACGAAGATTCGGTGGAGGTTGCATGCATGGATCGGCAGGTGGGGTGCAGTGGTCGGTGGAGGAGAGTCGGGCGATGCGCGGTCGGCTCGCGGGAAGGTCCGCAGTGGTCCTGGCGACGTTGTTCAGCACCGTCGGTACCGCGATGGCGCAGCAACGCTCGCCCGAGGATGTACTGGGGGACGGCCCCGTCTTCCTGAGTACCGTCGCACGGTTGGCCGTCGATCGGAACCGGGATGTGCTGGACGCCCGCTATCAGGTGGGCGTCGCCGAAGGACAGGTGTCCGAGGCCTGGGCCGATGTCTACCCGAGTCTGGATCTGTCTTCGTCCTACACCCGCAACGTCGCTCCACAGGTCAGCTTTCTACCGGCCCAGATCTTCGATCCCACGGCATCGGAAGGTGACTTCATCCCCGTACAGTTCGGGGCCGACAATCTCTGGAACCTCTCGGTGAGCGCGGAACAATCCCTTATAGACCCCCGCGTCTTTGTCGGGGTGGGCGCCGCGTCCCGATTCCGCGGGCTTCAGGAGGAAGCCCTGCGCGGCAGGAGCCAGCAGGTGGTCACGCGGGTGCGAATCGCCGTCTACGATCTCCTCCTCGCTCAGGAAGAGGTCAGGTTGACCGAGAATTCGATCGAGCGCGTCAGGAAGTCCCTCGATGAGACGCGTGCGATGCAGGAGGCCGGCATTGCCGAGTACTACGACGTGCTTCGGCTCGAAGTCGAACTCGCCAACCTGGAGCCGAATCTCAAGCGGGCGGAGAACCGGCGCAGCGCCGCGCGGAGATCGATCGCATCCGAGATGGCCCTCGCCCCGGAGACCGTGCTTGACGTGGCGGGAGAACTGGCCCGGATCGATCTGGACAGGTTCGACGCCAATTCACCCGCGAATCGGGACATCCTCGCTTTCGCCGGCGTCGATGTCGGCGAGGGAACCGATGTGATGGAGTTCGTGAGCCGAGGCGCCGTCCGCCGTTCGGACATCCGCCAACTCGAGATCACCGAGACCCTCCGGGAGACGGAGGTTCGAATCGAACAGGTCGACTATCTCCCCAGCGTTTCGGCTTTCGGAACCTATGGACTGGCCGCCCAGCAGAACGGGGTGCCGGACTTCTTCGGCACCAATCTTCAGCGCGGATCGACGAAGCAGATCGGGCTCCGCGTGAGCTTTCCGATCTTCTCGGGGTTCCGTCGCGAAGCGAGGATCGAACAGCGTGAGATGGCGTTGCGGCAGGCACGGACGCAGACCGATATCGCAGTGGACCAGGCGGAGATACAGCTGCGCAACCTGGTGGACGAGGTGCGTGAGGCCCGGGACAGGACGGGCGCCCAGAGTCTCGCGGTGTCCCAGGCCGGTCGCGGCTACGAGATCGCCAGCGCCCAGTATCGCGAGGGGCTTGCGAGCCAACTGGAGTTGACGGACGCGGAAGTGGCGCTCCGTCAAAGCGAATTCAACTACGCTCAGGCGGTGTACGACTATCTGGCCGCACGGGCCAGGCTCGACGAGGCAGCGGGACAGGTCCCGATCGTCGATTTGGAGCACTGGGGGAACGGGGACGGCGGCGGACACTGACGGATGGGTTGAGGATAGAATCAGGAGTGTGAGGAGGTCACCATGATCGGGAATCTGCGGGCCGGGTTGGTTGTAGTCCTGGCGACCGGATTCATCGCGGCTTGCGATGGAATGGGTGCGGGCGGCGCACCCGCCGCGGCGAGCTCGGACGAAGGATACAGGCGGGTGGTCAACGTCGAGGTGGAGCGGCTGGAGCCGCGCGGCTTTACCCGGGTCATCCGCCTGCCGGGAGTTGCCATGGCCATGCGCGACGTGGTCATTTCGGCCGAGGAGGCGGGTATTCTGCGCCGGATCGTCAGGGAGAAGGGACGTCCCGTGCGCGCGGGGCAGACCATTCTGCAGTTCGACGACGCGATTCTCCGCGCCCAGGTGCAGGCGGCGGCGGCCCAGGCCGAGTATGCCAGGGAGGTGTGGGAGCGCACGAAGCGGCTGTACGAGCAGGACAGCATCGGTTCGGAGCTCGGCTACTACGAAGCCCAATACAATGCGGAGCAGGCCCGGGGCAACCTGACTGCCCTCGAGGAGCGGCTTGCGCGAACGACCGTGGCGGCACCGATCAGCGGCGTCCTCGACGACCGCCTCGTCGAGATTGGAGCCATGGTATCGCCGGGAACGCCGGTCGCGCGCATCGTCCAGACAGATACGATCAGGATCACGGCCGGAGCCCCCGAGCGGTACGCGCTGGCGCTGCCCGTCGGGGCCATGGCATCCGTCTCGTTCGATGCGTTGGGCGACGAAACCTTTGAGGGGGAAGTCACCTATGTAGGTGCCGTGGTGGACCCCGAAAGCCGTACTTTCCCCATCGAACTGGATCTTCCCAATCCCGGTGGCGTGATCAAGTCCGGGATGATCGCCGAGATCTCGGTTGTCCAGGAAGAGATCGCCGACGCTCTCGTCGTGCCCCAGCAGGCGTTGGTGGCGATGGAAGAGGGGTATGTGGTCTTTGTGGTTGAAGGCGCGGGTGACGACGCGCGCGCCGAAGCGCGCACGGTCGAGGTGTCCGTGAGCCAGGGCAATGACATCGTGGTGGGGTCCGGAGTGAACTCCGGCGATCTCCTCGTGGTGGTGGGGCAGCAGGGCTTGACCGGTGGCGACAGGGTCCGAGTCGTATCGAGCAGCGGTGACGCGGAGGAGGGCGGGGAATGAGCAACACGGCGAACGAGGGCAGCGCCGGACAGGGCCGCGACAATCGCTCCTTCAAGGAGTTCTGGCTGACTTCGGTCGCAGTGGAGCACTCCACGTCGGTAATCGTGCTCTTCGTTTTCATCACGATCGCGGGACTTCTCTCGTACCGTGCGATTCCGAAGGAGTCCTTTCCCGAGACCGAGATCCCGACGATCGCGGTCAACACCGTCTACCCCGGTGTGTCGCCGGCCGACGTGGAGAGTCTGGTTACCCGGAAGATCGAGGAGGAGCTGAACACGATCTCCGACGTCAAGGAGCTTACCTCCACCTCCGTGGAGGGGTACTCCAGCGTCGTCGTCGAATTCGAGACGTCGGTCGACATGAACGAAGCGCTGCAGCAGGTCCGCGAAAAGGTGGACCTGGCTCGGCCCGAGCTTCCGGGCGATGCCGAGGACCCGATGATCCTCGAGTTCTCGATGGCCGATGCGCCGGTGATGCAGGTGAATCTGTCCGGCGGATACGGACTGGTGCGTCTCAAGGAACTCGGCGAGGAGCTGCAGGATCGGATCGAGTCCATCCCCGCGGTACTCAGGGTGGCGCTGCGCGGGGGACTGGAGCGCGAAGTCAAGGTCGATATCGACCTCGCCAGAATGCAGTACTACAACGTTTCGTTCGATGATGTGCTGAGTGCGATCCGGCAGGAGAACGTGAACGTGCCCGGCGGGTCCATCGACGTCAACGGAGTGAAGTATCTCGTGCGCGTCGACGGAGAGTTCGATGATCCGTCGATCGTGGGCGATCTTGTGGTAACCACCGTCGAGGGCCGGCCCATATACGTCAGGGACATCGCCGACGTGGAGTTCGGATTCACCGAACGCGAATCGTTCGCGCGACTGGGGGACCAGCCGGTCGTGACCCTGGACGTGGTGAAGCGTTCCGGCGAGAACATCATCGCCACCGCGGACGCCGTCAGGGCCGAGATCGAGGCCATGCGGCCGCTCTTCCCGCCGTCCACGGTCGTGTCCATCACCTCTGACACGTCCGACGACATCGGTCAGATGGTGAACAGCCTCCAGAACAACATCATCTCCGGCCTGATTCTCATAGTCGGAATCCTGCTGTTCGTGCTCGGTCTGCGCACATCGATCTTCGTCGCGCTCTCGATCCCCACCTCGATGTTCCTCTCGTTCATCGTCATCGGACTCCTGGGCGTGTCGATGAACATGGTGGTCCTCTTCTCGCTGATCCTCGCGCTGGGCATGCTGGTCGACAACGCGATCGTGATCGTGGAGAACATCTATCGCTTTCTGGAGGAAGGATGGGACCGAAAGTCCGCCTGCAAGAAGGCCACGGGAGAGGTCGCCGTCCCGGTGATCGCCGCTACCGCCACGACGCTGGCCGCCTTCACACCGCTGCTCTTCTGGCCGGGCATGGCGGGCGACTTCATGAGCTACCTCCCGCTCACGCTGATCATCACGCTCACCAGTTCGCTGTTCGTGGCCCTCGTCATCGTGCCCACCCTCTGCTCGATCTTCCTCGTTCGCGAAGGCGGGCGCCGCCGTCCGCTCAATCGCAACGCGCGGCTCACGCTGCTCGTCCTGGGGCTGCTGGTGCTGGCATCGATTGCATTTTCAAATCCGCTGACGGCTGTTCTCTTCGTGGTTGTCGGAGGCGCGGTCTGGCTGCTCCACTCAAAACTGCTGGACCGGATGAGCCGGGTCTTCATGTCGAACGGATTCCCGCGCGTGGCCGGCTGGTATGAGCGGCGGCTGCGCTGGTCGCTGAACAATCGTGCGGCCATCCTCCTCGTTTCGTTCGGGGCCCTGGCGGGCACGATCCTCCTCTACAGCAGGTTCGCGGCCCCGGTCGAGTATTTCCCGGAGGACATTCCACCGGGCGTGCTGTTCGTATCCGTCGAGGCGCCCGTAGGCACGTCTGCGGCGGTGACGAACGGCTACGCGCGTCGACTGAAGGAAGAGGTGGAGGGGCTGGCCGGCATCGTCGATGCGGAGACCATCGTCACAACCGTGGGAGGGAGCGGCGGCGGAGGCGGTCCCATGGGTGGGGGCGGCCCGTCTGGCCCGGAGGCGGGACGTGTCACCCTGAGCATGGTGGACTTCCAGGAACGCCGGTTCGATATCTTCGCGACGCTCGCCGAGATGCAGGAAACGATCGGCAGGGACCTGGCGGGAGCGGAAGTGCGGGTCGACAAGGTGTCGGAGGGCCCCCCGTCCGGACCACCGGTGAACATCGAGATCTCCGGAGAGGATCCCGATCTCCTTGAGACGCTCGCTGCCGAGGCCGTCGATCTGGTCGAGCGGTCCCAGGTCTATCCCCGCCTGGTAGGACTTGAAAGCGACATGGAGGATGCCCGGCCCGAGTTGCGCGTGGAGGTGGACCGTGAGAAGGCGAGCCTTTACGGGTTGTCCACGAACGAGGTCGGCTTTCTGGTGCGCGGTGCCATCAACGGCCTGGAAGCCGCCAAGTACCGCACGGGCAACGACGAATACGACATCATCGTGCGGCTGCGCGAGGAGGACCGGCGGGAACTGACATCGCTCGAAGAGCTTACCGTGTTCACCGAGGGACGTCAGGTTCCGCTGCTTTCGGTCGCCGAATGGTCCGTCGACAGGGGCTACAGTTCGATTCGGCGCAAGGACATGGATCGGATGGCGACGATCAGCGCCGAAGTCGCGGCCGGATACAACAGCAACGCGGTGCGCCAGGAGGTGGAGACCGTACTTGCGGGTTTCACGGATGCGCTCCCTGCCGGCTATACGCTTGCGTTTACCGGAGAGCAGCAGGAGCAGGAGGAGGCGATGGCGTTCCTGACCGGTGCCTTCCTCGCGGCTCTGATGCTCATCGCCCTGATTCTGGTGACCCAGTTCAACTCCGTCGTAAAGCCGCTGATCATTCTCTCGTCGGTGATCATGTCCACGATCGGCGTTCTGATCGGATTGATGGTGTTCGAAATGCCCTTCGTGATCATCATGACCGGCGTAGGGGTGATCTCCCTGGCCGGAATTGTCGTGAACAACGCCATTGTGCTGATCGACTACATCGACGTGCTCAGAAAGCGGGACGGACTGGGCACTCGGGAGGCGCTGATAAAGGGCGGCAGGACTCGTCTGCGCCCCGTCCTGCTCACCGCGATCACGACGGCGCTGGGGCTGGTTCCGCTCGCCATCGGCCTCAACTTCGACTTCTTCGGGTTCTTTGCCAGTCTGTCTCCCGAGTTCTTCTGGGGCGGGGAGCAGGCGGCCTGGTGGGGACCGATGGCCGTGGCGGTGATCGTCGGCATCATCTTCGCCACCTTCCTGACGCTGATCCTGGTGCCGGTCCTGTACAGTCTCGTCGCCGATCTGGTCCGCTTCTTCCGGCGGAAGGACCCCGAGCCCGAAACCGGGGACTCGCGTGCCAGCACCTCTTCCCCCATTCTGGTCTCACCGTTGCGTACCGGGCCGGAATCGGAGCCCGAGGTCGCGGCGGCCGTGCGGAGTTGAGTCTCGAACGGAGAGATCGCACACCGAGTCCCCGGCCGGAGGTCTTTGAAATGATGAACCGCCTGTTGTCACTGTCGCTGACGCTTGTCACCGCTCTGGCCGCTGCCGCCTGCGGCGGCCCGAGCGTCGAAACGGCGGGAATCGACGCCGTACGCGGTGTCGCTACCTCCGGCTCGGGCATGGTGGTGTCCGCCTATCCCGACGCGAGCGAGGCCGGGGCACGGGTTCTGAGCGCGGGAGGCAACGCCGTGGACGCCGCGATCGCCACCGGCCTGGCGCTTGCCGTGACCCATCCCACCGCGGGCAACATCGGCGGAGGGGGGTTCATGGTGATTCGCTTCCCCGACGGCGGCGCCACCGCGATCGATTTCCGCGAGAAGGCGCCGCTCAAGGCGCACCCGGAGATGTTCGTCGGCGAGGACGGCGAATACTCCTACCAGATCCACCATCGCAGCCATCTGGCGGTAGGTGTCCCGGGTACGGTCGCCGGGTTTGCCCTCGCGCACGAGAAGTACGGGAATGCCGAGTGGCGCGATCTCGTGGAACCGTCGGTGACGCTGGCCCGCGACGGCTTCGTCGTGAGCGATCGCCTCGCAAACTCGCTCTCCGGGAGGCTGGAGGCGTTCCGCGACTATCCCGCGACCTTTGCCCAGTTCTCGAAGGACGGCGTTCCGTACGAGCCTGGCGAGGTGCTGGTGCAGGCTGACCTGGCGGGAACCCTCGCACGAATCAGGGACGAGGGCAGGGACGGGTTCTACAGCGGCACCACGGCACGCCTCCTGGCGGAGGAGATGGAGCGTGGCGGCGGGTGGATCACCGAAGAGGACCTCGCCCGCTACGAAGTCCGCGAGCGCGAGCCGATCCGGGGAACCTATCGCGGGTACGACATCATCAGCATGCCGCCGCCGTCATCCGGGGGAACGGCGCTGGTTCAGATGCTGAACGTGCTGGAGGGCTTCGACGTTGCCGCCATGGGCGCCGGCAGCCCCGAGTACGCGCACCATCTCGTCGAATCGATGCGCCGGGCCTTCCGCGACCGCGCGACCTTCCTCGCCGATGCCGATTTCGCCGATGTTCCCGTCGAGCGCCTGACCAGCAAGGAGTACGCCGCCGAGATTCGTGCGACGATCGAGACCGACGCGGCCAGCGTGTCGAGTCCCGCCGACGTTGAAGCGGCGCCCGGCTGGGAGAGCACCGAAACGACGCACTACTCGGTCGTGGACGCGGACGGGATGGCCGTTTCGGTTACCTACACCCTCGAAGGCGGTTACGGGTCGTACATCACCGTCCCGGGCGCCGGTTTTCTGCTCAACAACGAGATGGGGGACTTCAACGGCAGGCCCGGACTGACCAACGAGACCGGCCTCATCGGCACGGAGGCCAATCTGGCACGCCCGGAGCAGCGGATGCTCTCGTCGATGACGCCCACGGTCGTCGCTCGAGACGGGCAACTGGTTGCGGTGATCGGGAGCCCCGGAGGACGCACCATCATCAACACGGTGCTCCAGCTCGTGGTGAATCTGGTGGACTTCGGTGAGTCTCCCGAGGGTGTCGTGGCGGCGAAGCGCCTCCATCATCAGTGGCTCCCCGACAGAGTCCGCCTCGAAGAGGGCTTCATGTCGGAGGAAGATGGCGCCTCGCTGGCAGCCCTCGGACACGAGGTGACCTGGGGCAGGGGACAGGGGATCGCGCACTGCATTTTCGTGGACGGTACGACGGGCCAGCTTGTCGGCGTGCCTGACCCGCGGGACTCGGACGGGGCTTCAGCCAGCTACTGAAACTCCGTTCCCGCGCGGTCCACCGACCGATGCGAATCCGCGGAAGCGTGGATCTCCGGCAGCGTGTGCAGGTGCTATCCGCCCAGCCAGGCCCAGACGCTGACACCGAGGAAGTTGCCCACGACGTAGCCGAAGACCCCTGTCAGCAAACCGGGGGTCACGAGGCCGTGCCAACCCCGCCCGGCGGCGAGGGCCGCCGCGGTTGGAGGGCCCAGCACGCAGGCGTTCGACGCGGTCAGGATCTCGGCGTAACTGAAGCGGAAGATCCTCGCCCCCACCGCCGAGAAGACCACCTGCACCAGAATCACGAGGCACGCGTAGGTGAGCAGCAGCGCCGCCGACCCGAGCAGTGAGCGGACGTCGGCCCCGGCGGCGTACACCACGAAGAAGACGTACAGGAGCAGCATTCCAAGTTCCTGGTCGCCCTTCAGCCGTGCCATCGTCCGGGGGAAGAGGTTGGCGACCAGTACGGTGAGCGCCGTCACGGCCAGGATCGAGTAGCGAGGCTGGCCGAACGCCGTCGCCAGCCAGACCCCCGCGGCGCAGATCAGCAGGCTGAGCGCGATGCCCGCCGCCGTATGAACCGGCCATCCGGCCCCCGCCGAAGAGTCGGGATCCGCTTCGCGGGTCGGGTCGACTACAACCGCGGCTGCGTCGCCCGGACGCTCCACTTCCGGTCCGCGGAGCGGCAGCCACCTGCGAATGGCGGCGACGGTTGGCAGCAGCGCGAGGACGAACAGATAGGCGATCCCGGCCAGGCTCTCCGCGGCGAGGGCGGCCGTCGCCAGGCTGGGATCGTCCATCCCGACCGCCTGTGAGACGGCCACGAAGTTCAGGCCTCCTCCCGTATAGCCTCCAACGAGCATCCCGGCGTACTTGGCGGATTCGGGTACCGTGA
The DNA here is from genome assembly GCA_009841165.1 of Gemmatimonadota bacterium. Taxonomy (GTDB): domain Bacteria; phylum Gemmatimonadota; class Gemmatimonadetes; order Longimicrobiales; family Gaopeijiaceae; genus Bin94. The sequence continues at coordinate 16,070 of VXMI01000154.1, forward strand.
TCAGTTGGAACGCGAGGACGGCGCCCGTGACGATCCCGGCCGCGGCGACCACGAACGCCGCCAGCGTCCTGCCCCCCTGCCCAACGATGACCCGCAGGTCGGACTTGAAGAGCAGCAGCGGAATCGCCATCAGGATGAAGTACTCGTTGACGAAATCGTACGCAGGCGAGGCGAAGGGCAGCACTCCCGTGTTGGAGAGAAGCAATCCACCCAGGAGGGCAAGTAGCGCCGCCGAGAGCGTCCTGGCCCACGCGAACCTGCCCTCCACGTAAATGGAGGCCGCCACAACGGCGAAGAGGATTCCGGTTACGGCAAGGACATTGTCGGCGGGAACGAGCGGGTTCATCGCCTGTCCGCGGCTCCGACCTCTTCCGGATCCGACAGAAGCCGGGCCGCCAGTTCGCTCGCTTTCCGCGGGTCGGCCTTCCCCTTCGTCCGCTTCATGACCCCGCCGACGAAGAACCCGAGGAGACCCCTCTGCCCGCCCTGGTAGGCTGCCGCCTTCTCGGGGTAGGCTTCCATCATTCCCCGGAGGATGGCCAGCAGGGCCTCTTCATCGCCGATTTCCTCCAGATCGAGTTGCTGGCGCACTTCCTCGAACTCCCCGCCCTCCCTGAGCAGCGCCTCGAGCACCGTGCGCCCCTGCCGGTGCGACATTTCCTCCTCGTCCACCGCCTCGACGAGGTCCGCGAGAGCCTCCGGCGCCAGCCGGCCGATGTCGTAGTCCGCATCGCTCCCCAGCAGCCTTGTGATTTCATTCACAAGCCAGGCGGCGATCGAATCGGCACCATCGGGATACTCCGACCGCGCGGCCAGGAAGACCGCCCGCAGTTCGGGCGCCCGGGCCAGGTTGATCGACGCGGCTTCGCTCGCGCCGAGTTCGACCAGTCGTGTGAACCACAGCCGTTCCCCGTCGGTTCGCAACGCCTCCTCCGGCGAACGCTGCTGCTGTGCGCGCGCAGGTCCGCGTGGGCTGACAGGCTCGCCCCGGACGCCATCGGCGCCGGTGGCCGCACCCGGCCTGCGCGCCTTCCAGCTGTCACGCAGCGTCACGGTGCGGTTGAACACCGGGGTGCCCTTCCCACAGTCTTCGGGGTCGGCGAAGAAATACCCGATGCGCTCGAACTGGTAGTGGTCACCCGGCCGCGTTCCGGCCACGCCCGGCTCCAGCAGCGCCCCCGCGACGATCTGCTCCGACCCGCGATTGAGTGTCTCGAGGAGGTCTTCGAGCGGAGGCTCCGCCACCGAAAAGAGTCGGTCGTAGAGCCGGACTTCGGCCCGCACCGCGCTCTTCGGTTCGACCCACTGAACCGCTCCGCGAACCCGGCGGCCCCTGGGAGCGACGCCCCCCCGCGTGGACGGATCCACGGTGCAGTGCAGCTCGGTCACCCTCCCTTCGCCGTCCTTCACCACTTCGTTGCAGCGGATGACGTAGGCGTACTTGAGGCGCACCTCGCCACCTGGCTTGAGCCGGCGAAAGCCCGGCGGCGGAGTCTCCTCGAAGTCCGACCGGTCCATGAACACAACACGCCCGAAGGGCAGTTCGCGCACCCCTCCGTCACCCGCGCCACCGGGGAAGCGCGGAGCCGTGAAAGTCTCGATCCCGTCTTCCGGGTAGTTGGTGAGCACCACCTTCAGCGGGTCAAGCACACAGAAGGCGCGCGGAGCCTTGTCGTTCAGGTCGTCGCGAATGGCGAACTCCAGCTTGGCCATGTCCACCCTGGACTGCGCGCGGGCCACCCCCACCATGTCGCACATGGCCCGAATCGCCGCGGGAGTCACGCCCCGGCGCCGCAGGCCCGCGAGCGTGGGCATGCGCGGGTCGTCCCATCCGCGCACGTGTCCCCCCTCGACCAGGGGTCGCAGCTTGCTCTTGCTCGTGATCACATAGTCCAGCACCAGCGGCGCGAACTCCGTCTGTTCCGGGCGCGGCCGCGGCGCGTCCACATGCTCGAGCAGCCAGTCGTAGATCTCCCGGTTGTTCTCGAACTCCAGGGTGCAGAGCGAGTGCGTGACCCGCTCCAGCGAGTCGGACAGGCAGTGCGCGAAGTCGTACATCGGGTAGATCGGCCAGTCGTCTCCGTGGCGGTAGTGGCTGGCGTGCCGGATCCGGTAGAGGATGGGGTCGCGCATGACCATGTTCCGGTGGGCCATGTCGATCCTCGCTCGCAGCACGTGGGTGCCGTCGGGGAAGTCGCCCGCGCGCATCCGCCGGAAGAGGTCCCGATTCTCCCCGGGCGAACGATTCCTCCAGGGGCTGTCCACCCCGGGGCGGGTAACCGACCCGCGCCGCTCCCGGATCTCGTCCTCGGTCGACGAGTCGACGTAGGCGAGCCCCTTGTCGATGAGCACCAGCGCGTACCGGTACAGTTGCTCGAAGTAGTCCGACGCGTGGTACAGGTGTGGGCCCCAGTCGAATCCCAGCCACCGGATGTCCCGCTTCATCGCCTCGACGAACTCGGCCTTCTCGGTGTCGGGGTTGGTGTCGTCGAGCCGGAGGTGGCAGCGGCCGCCGGGGTGCTCCGAGGCGATTCCGAAGTTGAGGCAGAGCGACTTGGCGTGTCCGATGTGGAGGAATCCGTTCGGTTCCGGCGGGAATCGGGTCACGACGCGCCCGTCGTACTTCCCGGTTTCCAGGTCCCGCAACACCATGCTGCGTATGAAATCCATCGTCGCTCCCTTCCGTGAATACCTCGCCCGCTGCAAATCTGGCGCGACCACCGCGCTGCTGGTAGCCTTCCAGCCAGGAACGGCATCCGGGCCAACCGAACACAGGAGTCATGCAAGATGCCTCGCAGGAAGATCACCAAGCTCTCTCTCTGGGTCCTGGCCCTCGTCGCGGCCGCCGCCCAGTCCCCCGGTCTCCAGGCCCAACGCACCCAGAAGCCCGTCCTCCACGGTAAGGACTGGATGGCGATTACCGGGAAGCCCCTGGGGGCCACCGCCGGCGCCATGATGTTCCTCAAGGGCGGTAACGCCGTCGACGCCGCGGCCGCCATGCTGGGCGCAACGGCCACCATGTGGGACGTGCTCGGCTGGGGCGGCGAGACCCAGGCGCTCATCTACAATCCCGGGACCGGCAAGGTCATCGGCATCAACGCGCTGGGGGCCGCGCCCACCGGAGCCACGCCCGAGTACTTCCGGGAACAGGGCATGGACATCCCCCCCGCCTACGGCCCGCTGGCAGCGGTCACCCCCGGAACCCCCGGTGGACTCATGGTCATGATGGCGGAATACGGACGCCTCAGCCTCGCCGACGTCCTCGCGCCATCCATCGACATGGCGCGCGGCTATCCGATCGAGGCCCAGGCGGCCAACTCCATCGAGGGCCAGAAGGAACGCCTGGCGGAGTGGCCGTACTCCAGGGACGTCTTCCTGCCCCACTACGGCGAGGACCGCGCCGCCCCGGCAGCCGGCGAACTCTTCGTCCAGGAGGACCTCGCCCGCACGTTGGAACAGCTGGTCGAAGCCGAGGCCGAGGCACTCGCCGCGGGCGCGTCCCGCAAGGACGCCATCATGGCCGCCTACGACCGATTCTACCGGGGCGACATCGCGGAGGAGTTCGTGCGCGGGTCGCAGGAGCAGGGCGGGCTCCACACGCTCGCCGACCTGGCCAACTGGCAGGTCTACCTCGAAGAGCCCGTCAGCACGTCATACAAGGGCATCGACGTGTACAAGCTGACCACCTGGGTGCAGGGCCCCGTCCTGCTGCAGGCACTCAACATCCTGGAAGGGCTCCATGTCGCCGACATGGGCTACAACTCCACCCGCTACATCCACGCCCTCTACCAGGCCATGAACCTGGCCTTCGCCGACCGCGACTTCTACTACGGCGACCCCTACTACCCACCGGAGGAGCCCATCGCCGGCTTGCTCTCCAAGGACTACGCCGCCAAGCGCGCCGCCCAGATCGACTGGGACAGGAACGACCCCGACATCCTGCCCGGCGACCCCTACCCGTTCCAGGACGGAACCAACCCCTTCCTGCACCTGATCGACTCCTGGAACACCGTGCCGGTCGCCACCCCCGACGACCCCGCGATGGACCGCGACGAAGCCTTCTACGCCGGCACCACTTCCATCCAGGCCGCCGACGCCGACGGCTGGGTCGTTTCGATCACGCCCTCCGGCGGCTGGATCCCCGCGGTTATCGCGGGCAGGACCGGCATCGGCATGAGCCAGCGCATGCAGAGCTTCGTCCTCGACCAACGCGCCGGCCCCTACAACGTCGTCGAGCCGGGGAAGCGCCCGCGAGCGACCCTCACCCCCTCGCTGGCGCTCAGGGACGGCCAGCCCTTCCTGTCCTTCGCGGTGCAGGGGGGCGACGGCCAGGACCAGAACCTGCTCCAATTCTTCCTGAACGTCGTCGAATTCGACATGAACGTTCAGCAGGCCGCCGAAGCCGCCAACTTCAACAGCTACCAGATGCGGAGTTCCTTCGGCGCGCACGAATCGCAGCCGGGACGCCTCCTCCTCCACGACGGCGTGCCCGAGTGGGTCCGCGCCGACCTGCGCGACATGGGCTACGACCTGACCTTCTCCGCACGCACCTCCGGCCCGATCAACGCGATCTTCTTCGACGCCGCTACCGGAACGATGTGGGGCGGTTCGAGCAACCACGGCGAAGACTACGGAATAGCGTGGTGAGGAGGGGGGAGGAGAGCGACGCCGAACCGCTCGGCCACCGCCTCACGATCGAGGGCGAGGGGCACCCGCCCGTCTCCGGAATCATGGTCGAGGCAGCGGATCCGGCGGCCCTGCTCGTGCTTGGCCACGGAGCCGGCGCTCCCATGACCCACCCGTTCATGGAGGCCCTGTCCCTCGCGCTGTCGGCCCAGGGGATCTCCACGGTTCGCTACAACTTCGCATACATGGAGGTCGGACGCCGCCGCCCGGACCACCTGCGCCGCCTCCTGGCCGTCGTCGCCTCCGCGCTGCGGGCGGGCCGTGACCGCGCAGGCGGACTCCCGCTCCTGGCAGGCGGCAAGTCGATGGGGGGCCGCATGACCTCGACGCTGGTGGCGGAGCGGGCGGACTCGGCAGGGGAGGGCAGGCCGCCTGACGGCCTCGTCTTCTTCGGCTTCCCGCTGCATGCCCCGGGCCGGCGCGGCACCGAGCGGGGGGACCACCTCGCGCGCGTCCCCTGTCCGATGCTGTTCCACCAGGGCACGCGGGACCGGCTTGCCGACCTGGAGCTGTTGCGCCCGCTGATCGATGCTCTCGGGCCCCGGGCCACCCTGCACGTCGTCGAGGGCGGCGACCACTCTCTCAACCCGCTAAAGCGCTCGGGACGCGCCCTGGACGACGTGCTTGCCGAGGTGGCAGCGGTCACGCGCCGCTGGATCGGCCGGGTCGCCTCGGAGAGACCCGCGGCACCGTGACCGACACCTCCAACCCGCTGCTGAACCGGGACTACCCGATTCCCTTCGACCGCATCACCCCGGACGATGTTGTCCCCGCGGTCACCGATGTGCTGGAACGAGCGCGCGAGCGCGTCGACGCACTGGGCGCGGGCCGGGGCGGCGGGTATGCCGAAGTGGTGGGAGAACTGGACGACATCGTCGAATCGGTGGAGCGGACCTGGGGACCGGTCTCCCATCTGAACAACGTGGCCTCCACTCCTGCGCTCCGTGAGGCGTACGGCGAGGCGCTCCCCGAGATCACGCGCTTCTCAAGCCGCCTGCATCATCACGCGGGACTGTACCGCCGGTTGCGGGACTTCACGGCGTCGCCGGAAGGGCGGGCGCTCGCCGGCCTCCGCAGGCGCCACCTGAATCGCACGCTGCGCGAGTTCCGGCGCGCGGGCGCGGAGCTCGGCGAAGAAGACAAGGAGTCACTGGAACACCTGCGCGTGGAACTCTCCGAACTCGGGCGCCGGTTCGAGGAGAACCTCCTGGACGAGACGGCCGCCTTCAAGAAGGTGGTCCGCGACGCCGATGACCTGGCCGGACTTCCCGAGACAGCCCTGGAACGCGCGGCGCAGCTTGCCGCGGAGCATGGCGAGGAGGGGTGGCTGCTCACCCTCGACATGCCCAGCGTCCAGGCGGTGCTGCAGCACGCCGACGACCGGACCCTGCGCAGGGAGATCCACACCGCCTACCTCGACCGCTGCACCTCGGGCGACCGCGACAATGCGCCGATCGTCACCCGCATCCTCGAAATCCGGCGCCGCCTCGCCGAAATCCTCGGCTACCCGGACTTCCCCGACTACCGCCTCGAGATGTTGATGGCGGGCTCGGGCGGCAGGGTGCGCGGCTTTCTCGACCAGCTCATCGACCGCACGCGCACCTTCCACGAGCGCGACACGGCCGAGCTCCTGGACCGCTCGCAGCGCTCCGGCCTCGGCTCCCTGGAACCATGGGACGTGTCCTGGCTGATGGAGAAGCTCCGTCGCGAGCGCTTCGATGTCGACGACGACATGCTGCGGCCATGGTTCCCCCTGGATGAGGTCCAGGCCGGCCTCTTCGAAATCGCCAGCCGACTCTTCGGCCTCTCAGTCGAGCGGGTGGACAATCCCGCCGTCTGGCACGACGAAGTCCGGTACTTCGATGTGCGCGACGAAGGCGGCGGCCACCTGGGGTCCTTCTACACGGACTGGTTCCCGCGCGACACCAAGCGTCAGGGAGCCTGGATGGACAGCCTCGTCTCGGGCGGTCCGGCGCCCAACGGCAGCTTCCAGCCGCACCTGGCCTTCATCGGGGGCAACTTCAACCCGCCCACTGCGTCGCGTCCCGCGTTGCTCACGCACCGCGAAGTCTGCACGCTCTTCCACGAATTCGGCCACCTGCTGCATCACACCTGCTCCCGTGTGGAAATCCCGTCGCGCGGCGGCGTGAACGTCGCATGGGACTGGGTCGAGGTGCCGTCGCAGATCATGGAAAACTGGTGCTGGGAGCGCGAGGCGCTGGACCTCTTCGCGCGCCACCACGAAACCGGCGAAGCGCTCCCGGACGAGCTGCTGGCACGACTTCTCGCCGCGCGGCGCTTCATGGGAGGATGGCTGCAGATGCGGCAGCTCTCCTTCGCGAACCTCGACCTGGAGCTGCACCGCACGTACCGCGGCGAGATCCCGGTGATGGACTACGCGGCCGCCGCGCTCCGTCCCTTCGTCCCTTCCGCGCGGTTCGTCGAGCGCCATATCCTGCCGTCCTTTGCCCACCTCTTCGCCGGGGGGTACGCGTCGGCCTACTACTCCTACCTCTGGTCGGAGACTCTGGAGGCGGACGCCTTTTCCCGCTTCGAGGGCGAGGGCGTGCTGAATCCGGCGGTCGGTCGGGCGTTCCGGGACTGCATACTCGCACGCGGGGACAGCCGGGACGCGGACGAGCTCTTCCGCGACTTCATGGGGCGCGATCCGGATCCGGGGGCACTGATCCGGCGCAATCTGGGGTCACCCTGACGTTACGTCAGGGTTTGCGACCAGCGCCGCCAGCCGACCCAGGCTGTACCCCAGATCGGGCCTGAGTTCGAGCACGTCGCGCATCGGATCCGGGCGTGTCGCCAGGCGCTCGGGGACGGTCCGGATGGTGTGGTTCGCGATCGATAGGCCATCCCCCACCTCCGCCCATTCGAGCGGGGTCGAGACGGGAGCGCCGGGGAGCGGACGCACGCAGTAGGGGGCCACGATGAGGCGGCCGTGCCCGTTCTGCAGGTAGTCCACGTAGACCTTGCCTTCGCGCTGGCGGGGAAGTCTGGCGACGGTGGCGATCCGGTCCAGCTCGCGCACCGCCATGAGGGCCAGCAGTTGCCCGAGGTTGCGGGACTGCTCGTAGGTGAACTGTCTGCCCAGCGGGATGAGCACGTGCAGGCCGGTCGACCCGCTGGTCTTGACGAAGGAGGGCAGTTCGATCTCGTCGCAGAGTCCCTTCAGGAAGCGTGCGATCCGCACCACGTCGGAGAAGGGCGCATCCTTGGGGTCGAGGTCCAGTACGCAGAAGTCGGGGCGGGAGATGTCGGCCACCCGGCTCTGCCAGATGTGGAGCGGAATGGAAGCGCTGTTGGCGACGTAGAGGAGCGACTCGAGGTCGTCGGCGACGAAGTAGTCGAGGTCGCGCTCGGACCCCTCGCTGTAGAGGCGGACGCGGCGGATCCACGACGGGGCGAAGTCGGGGGCGTTCTTCTGGAAGAAGGACTTGCCGTGGATGCCGTCGGGGAAGCGGGTGAGGACGACCGGACGGTCGGCGAGGTAGGGGAGGATGTGCGGCCCGATCGCGCGGTAGTAGTCGACGAGGTCGGCCTTGACGTAACCGTCCTCGGGCCAGAAGGGCTTGTCGAGGTTGGTGAAGTGGACGATGCGCTCCGGTGCGGCTTCGACCGGTGGTGACGGCTCTGCCAGGCGCTTGCGCGCGGCCGCGGGCAGGCAATCCTCTGGGGGCTTGTCGTCGCGCAGCCGGCTGAACGAGGGGTGGCGCAGCACGCCGGCTTCGGTGATCTCCTTGTAGCGCACTTCCGCCACCAGCCGGGGCGACACCCAGTGGTGGCGTCCGGGTCCGGCGATCTCGGCGCCCGCGGGCGGTTCCGACGGGGGAAGACCGCGGAGGAGTTCGCCCAGCTCATCGAGCAGGACGGCCGAGAACCCGGTGCCGACGCGGCCGGCGTAGGTGAACCCGCCCTCGTGCCATGAGGCCAGGTGCAGGGCTCCGAAGCCCGTCCTGCCTGCTTCGGGCTCCGTGAAGCCGTGGACCGCGAAATCGGCGGTGTGCACCATGCGCACCTTCAGCCACGAGCGGCTGCGTCCGCCCACGTAGATCGAATCGGCCCGCTTGGCGACCACACCCTCCAGCCCCAGTTCGACGACATGCCGGAACATGGCCTCGCCCTGCTCCGGGATGTGGTCCGAGTAGCGGACGGGGCCGGTGGTGGGGAGCACTTCCCGCAGCAGACGCTTGCGTTCCAGGAGTGGCAGGCCGCGAAGGTCGTAGCCCTCGAAGGAGAGCAGATCGAAGGCGTACCAGGTTGCGGGGAGGGCGACGGCGGCCCTCGCGATGTCTCCGTGGCGCTGGAGTCGGCCGCGCTTCTGGATGAGCTGGAACGAGGGGAGTCCGGCGGCGTCGTTTACGACGACCTCGCCGTCGAGGATCGCGGAGCGGTAGGGCAGCCTGGCCAGCGCCTGGGCCACCTCCGGGAAGACGTGGGTGAGGACGTTGCCGTTGCGCGAGATCAGCCGGGCCGTGCCGTCCCGCGTCTCGCCGAGCAGCCGGTACCCGTCGTACTTGATCTCGAAGACCCAGCCGGGCCGCGAGAAGGGCGCGTCGCACGGTTCCGCGTGCATGACCTCCAGGTCTTCGGCAGCCACCTCCGCCCGCAGCGCTCCCGCCTCGGCACAGCGCTCCCGGATCCGCGCACCGAAATCCCCTCCGGCGCCCAGCTCCTCGACGGTCAGCCCCGAGAGGATCGAGTCGTCCGGGTAGTCGCCCGTCCCCCCTTCCGGATTCAGATAGGCGTCGCGCTCCTTGATCAGGAGCCAGTGATTTTCGGCGCCGCCCTTCGTCTTCACGAGCGTCCACCGGCCCCGAAGCTTGTACCCCTTCAGGTCGAAGAGGAGCTTGCCCTTCTTCATACCCTCGTGCGGGTCCTCGACGGCGGTCCACAGGCCACGGTCCCACATGATCGACGGCCCCGCGCCGTAGTTGCCCTCCGGAATCACGCCCTCGAAGTCGGCGTACTCCAGGGGGTGGTCCTCGACGTGCACCGCGAGCCGCTTGTCCGCCTGGTTGGGCGACGGTCCTCTCGGGACCGCCCACGACACCAGCACTCCGTCCATTTCGAGGCGCAGGTCCCAGTGGAGCGACGAGGCGCGGTGCTTCTGGACCACGAAGAGGCGGCCCGCGCCGCCGCTGCCGGCCGGTTCGCCTGCGCCCGGCTCCCCGCCGCCGAAGGGCTCACTCGTGCCGGACGCGGAGCGCTTTTCGCGGTAACGCGCAAGGCGGTGGGCGGGCGACTCGGCGCCGGCGGGTTGCGGACGCTCCCCCCCGGACCCGGCTCCGCCGTCAGACTCTTCCGGAATCATGGATTCCGTTGGCCCCCCGAACCATATGTTTATAGGTTCTTCTCATGGCCGCACGTCCAATCTCCACGTCGACCGTCTCCTTCGGTCTGGTATCGCTGCCGGTGAAGCTGTATTCAACCGGCCAGTCATCCGCCAAGGTGCGCTTCAACTGGATCAACCGCGACACCGGGGCGCGCGTCAAGTACCAGTACGTGGACGGACAGAGCGGCGACCCGGTCGAGCGCGACAGACTCGTGAAGGGCTACGAGTTCGCCAAGAACCAATATGTCACCTTCGAGCCGGACGAGCTGAAGGCCATCGAGGCCCAGTCGACCGAGATGATCGAGATCACCGAGTTCGTCCCGGCTGCGGACATCGACCGCATCTACCTGGAGCGCGCCTACTACCTGGGGCCCGCCCGTGGCGGCGCGCGCGCCTACAGGCTGCTGTCGGCCGCTCTGCGCGAGATGGACCGCGTCGCGATCGCCCGGCACTCGGCCCGCGGCAAGCAGCGCCTTGTGATGATCCGCCCACTCGGGGACGGCCTCATCCTGGAACAGCTCTACTACCCCGACGAGGTGCGCTCCTTTGACGAGGTGCCCGTCGAGGACGGCGAAGTCAGCGATGCCGAACTCGCGCTCGCCAAGCAGTTCATCGAGCAGGCCGCCAGCGACGCCTTCGACCCCGCCCGCTACCGGGACGAGGTCAAGGAACGGGTCCAGGCGCTCATCGACCGCAAGATCGAGGGGGAGCAGATCACGCTCGCCCCCCGCGAGGAGCCCGAGACGAAGATCATCGACCTCATGGAGGCCTTGAAGGCCAGCCTGGGGACCGGCGAAGCCGGGAAGTCCAGGGTGGCGGGCGGCGCTGGCGGCTGAACCGTCAGCGGCCCCTTTCCCGGAACAGCCAGACACGGATCAGCACGGCGCCCCATACCAGCCCGACGGCTCCCCAGACCACCCTTGCGTACGTGAGGGGCAGGTCGAGGCCGGCCTGGATCATCAGTCCTCCCCCTGCCGTGAGAAGCAGGGTTCCGATGAAGAAGGCGGTGTCCTCCCATTGGGACCTTCGGTCTTTCATGACGGTCGGAGCTCTTCCCGATGGGTCGGTCGGTTGCGGTGCAGGAGAATGGTCGTGTCGGATAAGGTAGCGGTGTGGGCGAGGTGCGCCACCGCGAAACGGCCACTGGAGCGGGACGGCGCGGGTCGTTAGCTTCCCGAAGAAGCGGCTGCACCCGCTTCCTCCATGCGCCCGTAGCTCAGCTGGATAGAGCATCGGCCTTCTAAGCCGAGGGTCCCA
>VXMI01000009.1 GCA_009841165.1 Gemmatimonadota bacterium
CCTAAGTTCATCGGCCGCAAACGGTTGTAAACCCTAATCAATTTGCCTCCGGGTCGGACGGCTCCAGGCGCCAGCGGCGAATGAAGGTCTCGGTGGCGGCTTTCTGCTCATCGAGGCCGTAGTTGATGCGGTCGACCGTGAAGTAGCCGACGCGCGGATCGGCGTAACGGGGTCGCATCGGTTCGGCGGGCAGGAGCACCAGCGACTGGTTCATCTCCAGCGACACGGTGTTTGCCCGCAGATCGGTGGGGGGCGCTCCCGCGTCGTAGGTGAGGGTATGGCGCACGTTCAGGTTCAGCGGGTAGCTGCGGACACTCCCGATGAAGCTCCGGTCGGCATCGAGGCGGCGAACCTGGTAGGTCCGCCGCTGGTCGGGGCTGAGTCCCGAAAGCGCGGGCGTGTCTCCCTCGAAGAAATCGGTCACGTCCAAGACGGAAGTCGTCGAGTCGGTGCCACGGGCCTCGATTTCCCACGACGCGAGAATGGGCGCGAAGTAGTTGGCCCTGACCGATGCCGCGATCGCCAGCGTGTCGTCCGCGACGGCCTCTTCGGAGTACTTGCGCAGGAGAATGCGCTCGCCTTGCCGCTCGAAGCGCACCATCTGGCGGTTGGTGGCCACGCCGGCCGGCGCGAAACCGCCCAGTCCGTCCATTTTGCCGGCGATGCGGCTGATGAGAAGCATGTCGCGGCCCAGCAGCGAGTCGGGGATCTCGAAGAGGAAGTCGTCGTCCTTGCGGTGAACGATGAAGAGGCCTTCGTCGGACTCGGCGCCCTCAGTGACTTCCACATAGGTGCGTTCACCCGGGTCCGGCGCGGGCGTGGCGCCTTCGCCGGGTGCGGGCTCCGGGGCTGCGGCAGTTCCCATGACGGCCGAACCGACGCAGGCTGCGGCGAGGAGGATGGGGGTGCTCACGAGGATTGGAAGCACCCATCTGCGCTGTGCGGGGTTGCCATGCGTCATGATACCTGTGCCTGTCGAGGTTGCCGTTCGCTTCGGAGGGTTGCGGACAATTGACTGTGGCTGCACCGACTTGCGCTACCCGCGCTCTGGTGCCCAGAATCCTCGCAAAACAGGGGGAGTACCATGGACGAAACAGGAGAACGACCGGTCGACCGGCGCGGGTTCATCAAGGGCTCGGCGGTCGGGGCGGCCGCGTTCGCAGCCCCGGGAAAGATGATGACCGACCGGACGGATGAGGCTGAAGTGCACGCCGCGGACGCACATGAGCACGATCATGGCCACGACCACGGTCACGATCACGATCATGACCACCAGGACGTGCCGTCCGACATCGCGTTGCGGGTGAGGGCGCTCGAGTCGGTGCTGATCGAGAAGGAGATGGTGGATCCGGCCGCGCTCGACGAGATCGTCGACAACTTCGAGAATCGGATTGGCCCGCAGAACGGGGCGCGGGTGGTGGCGCGCGCATGGGTCGACCCGGGGTTTCGGGATCGGCTGCTGGCCGATGGCACCTCCGCCATCGGTGAATTGGACTACCTGGGCGGGCAGGGCGAGCACATGAAGGTGGTCGCGAACACCGACAGCGTTCACAATCTCATCGTCTGCACCCTCTGCTCCTGCTATCCGTGGCCGACGCTTGGGCTGCCGCCGGTCTGGTACAAGTCGTCCGCGTACAGGGCGAGGGCGGTGATCGAGCCGCGCGAGGTATTGCGGGAGTTCGGCCTCGATCTGCCCGAAGATGTCGAAGTGCGTGTCTGGGACAGCACGGCGGACATCCGCTACCTGGTGCTGCCACAGCGTCCCGCCGGCACGGCAGACATGACGGAAGAGCAACTGGCGGAGCTGGTGACCCGTGATTCGATGGTCGGTGTGGCCCGGGTCGCGTCGCCGTCGTCAGGAGGCGGAAGATGAACACGATACACGACATGGGCGGCATGGACGGCTTCGGCCCGATTGAGCCCGAGGAAAACGAGCCGGTTTTTCACCACCGCTGGGAGGGTCGGGTCTTCGCGCTTACCCGGGCTGTCGGACGTTGGGGCCGTGGGCGCAACTGGCCGGGATTCCGCTTCACACTCGAGAGCATCCCGCCGGACGAGTACCTGCGAATGTCCTACTACGAGCGGTGGTTCCACATGATGACCAGCCGGCTGCTTGGCAGCGACCTGATCACGGACACCGAACTCGAAACCGGCTACGCCGACCCGGGAGCCGCAGCGCCCGAGATGCTGCCTGCGTCCCGGAGCGGCTCGCTGGGCTTCGGCCTGCTCGACCTTGACGTGCCTGCCCGCTTCAGCCCCGGCGACGGGGTCCGGGCCCGCAACCTCCACCCGCGCGGCCACACCCGCCAGCCCCGATACGTGCGCGGGCGAGTGGGAACCGTTGTCGAGGACTTTGGTGTCTACGCCCTGCAGGACAGCGATGCGGCCGGTCAACAGCCCGGCGACCGGCCGCAGCACGTGTACTCGGTCCGCTTCGAGGCCCGGGAGCTGTGGGGTGACCGGGCGGGTGCGGGCGATTCGGTATACGTCGACCTATGGGAAGACTACCTGGAGCCGGCGTGACGACTGCCCAGCCGCCGGTCTCCGCCGAGCGCCTGGCGGTGCTTCCCCCGCTGCCGCGCGACGAGGAGGGCCCTGTGTTCGACGAGCCCTGGCAGGCACAGGCGTTCGCCCTGGCGGTCAAGTTGTCGGAGCAGGGACATTTTGCGTGGACGGCCTGGGCGAAGGCGCTGGCCGAAGAGTTGGCAGCGGCCGAGGCACGTGGCGAACCGGACGACGGTTCACACTACTACCACCATTGGGTGTCGGCGTTGGAGCGACTGGTCGTCGAGCGGGGACTGAGTGACGCCGCCGCGCTCGAGGAGAGGAAGGAAGCCTGGGCGGACGCATACCGCCACACCCCACACGGTCAGCCCGTGGAACTTGCGCGGCGCGAGTAGGCTACGCGGAGGCGGTTCCCCCGTAGACGTGCACGCGAAAGTCCTCCCTGTCTATTCCTCCTCCATGCTGGATGGGACTTTCTCGCCTGCACGCCTCCGCAATAACCCCGCCACGACCAGCAACCAGCCCGCCAGCTGCATCACGCCGCCTACCGGAGTGATCGCCCCGAGCCACCGCGCGCCCGTCAGGACCAGCACATAGAGACTGCCCGAGAAGACCGCGGTTCCGGCCACCAGCAACCACCCGCCGCGTCCAGCGAGCGCACTCCCGGTTCGGTCACGCAACCAGGCCACACCCAGCAACCCCAACGCGTGGTACATCTGATACCGTACCGCCGTTTCGAAGGTGGCGAGATCGGCAGGCGACAGCCGCACCTCGAGGACATGGGCCCCGAATGCGCCCAGCCCCACGCCCACCAGCGCGAGCAAGGCCCCGCTGGCAGCCAGCAAACGTGCCGTGCGCGTCAACGCCGCCCCCCACCGCTCGCCGCACCCCGCTCCGGCACGCGACGTTCAATACGCGATCGCATACGCCTCCCGGCGGGGATCGGAAGCCGCGGTGAGCGTCCCCTCGCGGTCGCGGACGATCATGTGCGCGCCGCCGAAGGTGGCGGTCCAGCCGTGGACGACACCGGCCTCGTGGCCCAACGCCCCCAACTCGCCGAGCACGGCCGCACCGAAACGGTCCTCGAAGTCGACCCGCACCCCACCGTAGCTGCGGAAACGGGGTGCCTCGATGGCAGCCTGCGGGGTCATGTCGAAGAGCAGGTAGTTGTTGACGATCTGGAGCAGGCTCTGTGGCTGGCTGTCGCCACCGGGGGTGCCCAGGGTGAAGGCGAAGGTGCCGTCGCCGTGGAGCGCCATCATCGGGGTCAGGGTGTGGTAGGGCCGCTTGCCGGGCGCGATGAGGTTGGGGTGTCCTGGTTCCAGGTTGAACAGCGCGCCGCGGTTGTGGAGGACGATCCCTGTTTCCGGCTCCAGGAGCCCCGAGCCGAACCCGGCAAACAGGCTCTGGATCCAGCTGACGGCGTTGCCCCACTGATCGACCGCGGTGAGGTAGACGGTGTCTCCGGAGTCGTCCCGGGCGGATCCGGGCGCCACGGCCGAACCGCCCGCTGTCCCGCCAAGCGACGCCCCGGACCCGCCGGAAGCCGCCACCATGTCCGCCGTCACTCCCGGCGGGCGGGAAAGCGCTGCCGCGTCCGGATCCACCATCGCTGCCCGACCCGCCAGGTACCCGGGGTCGAGCAACTCGTCGAGCGGGAGATCCGTGAAGTCGGGGTCGGCGGCCCACTGGTCCCTGTCCGCGAAGGCGAGCTTCTTCATCTCGATGAGTGTGTGCAGATAGTCGGCGCTGTTGTGCCCCATGGCCCGCAGCTCGAACGATCTGGCCATCTCGAACAGCTGAAGCTGAGCGATTCCCTGGGTGTTGGGAGGCATCACGAGCATTGTATAGCCCTCGAAACCGCCGCTCAGCGGCTCGACCCAGGTGGTGGTGTGAGCCGCGAGGTCGGGGGCCCGCACGTACCCGCCTTCAGCTTCCAGGAAGGCGTCCAGGTGCTCGGCCACAAAGCCGTGGTAGAAACCGTCCTTTCCGTCACGCGCGATCCGCTCGAGGGTGGCCGCCAGCGCGGGATTGCGAAGGAGGCTGCCGACCGGTGGTGGCTCGCCTCCGGGCGTGTACAGCGCTCGCGCGTGGTCGTTCAGCGACCGGGAGGAAGCCGTGATGTCGCTGGCCAGCCGGGTCGAGACGGGGAAGCCATCACGGGCGTACCGGATCGCCGGCCCAAGGAGCTCGTCGCGCGGGACCGTCCCGAAGCGATCGAGTGCATCGATCCAGGCGGCCACCGCCCCGGGCACCGACACCGAGAGCGGTCCGTTGCCGGGCATCTCGTCCAGGCCGCGTTCGGCGAACAGGGCGGGTGTGGCCAGCGCTCCCGCGCGCCCGCTCCCGTTCATGGCGTGGACCTGGCCGGTTGAGGCCTCGTAGTAGAGCGCGAAGGCATCGCCTCCGACGCCGTTCATGTGCGGGCGGACCACGGCGAGCACCGCGGCCATCGCGATTGCCGCGTCGATGGCGTTGCCGCCCCGTCGCAGCACGTCGTGACCGGCCGCGGCCGCCAGCGGATGGCCTGCCGACACCGCTCCGCCGGTCCCGCGTACATCGGGGCGGTTCGTGGCCGGGAAGACCACTTCGCCGGAGCGTTCGGTCCCCTCCGATCCGGCTGCGGGCCGGGCGGATTCGGCGGACGTCCCGCACCCCGCCGAAACAAGGAGGCAGGCGGACAGAAACGCCGCCGGTACCGTGCCCGGGGAGGTCGGCCCCGTACCACTCGATACTTCCTGCATGAATCGTGCTCCTGGATTGGTGTCGGATGTCGCCCGTTGGAGGATGCCCACTCGCGGGATTCCGCGCCAGTTCGACGGCGAGCGATGTCCCCAACACCCAGGCACCGGTGCAAGTTGGGGCCTGACCATGGGCTTTCGTCTCCGTAGATTGTCGCATGAGCAGTCGGCGCACCCTCGGATTCGGCGTGGCGAGCATGGTGCAGCCGCTCCGCCGGGTCGCGATGCGTCGTCCCGGGCGGGCGACCGTCGAGGCCGATCCGGCCATCTGGCACTACGAGGGACCGCTGGATGCGCGTCGGCTCGCTCGCCAATACGATGCCTTCGCGCAGTGCGTCGCCGACTCTGGCGCAGCGATTGAGTGGATCCGCGGCGGGGATGATGGCCTCGCCGATTCCGTGTTCGTATTCGATCCCTCGTTCATGACGCCCTGGGGCGCGATACTGCTTCGCCCGGGGAAGGAGTTGCGGCGGCCGGAAGTGGCGCTCCACGAGGCGCTGTACGAGCGGCTGGAGGTGCCAGTGCTGGGAGCCATCGAGCCACCTGGGATCGTCGAAGGCGGCGACCTGCTGTGGCTCGGCGAGCACACTCTCGTCGCGGGTCGGACATTCCGTTCCAACCCCGCAGGAATCGCCCAGCTCCAGGACATCCTGTCCCCCCAGGGAGTCGAAATCCACGCCTTCGATCTCCCCGTGTGGAATGGGAGCGCCGCCTGCCTGCACCTTCTGTCGGTGGTCAGCCCGCTGGACCGGGATCT
The DNA here is from genome assembly GCA_009841165.1 of Gemmatimonadota bacterium. Taxonomy (GTDB): domain Bacteria; phylum Gemmatimonadota; class Gemmatimonadetes; order Longimicrobiales; family Gaopeijiaceae; genus Bin94. The sequence continues at coordinate 6,004 of VXMI01000009.1, forward strand.
TGCACTGGTCTACCGGCGCCTGCTTCCGGTCGCCCTTGACGAGTTGTTCCGTGAGTTGGGGATTCGCTGCCTGGAGGCGAGCGAGGCCGAATTCGACGCCTCCAGGGGGCTGAATCTGAACGTGCTGGCGACCGCGCCACGGAGATGCCTGGCGGTGGGCGGATACCCGGAGACGGTGCGCCTCATGCGTGACGCCGGGTGCGAAGTGACCTGTTTCGACGCGGACGCGCTGTGCATTCCCTGCGAGGGCGGACCGACCTGCCTGACGCTGCCTATTCGGAGGGGGTGAGCCCCTCGAGCCCCGGCAGCAGCACGCCCCGCAACCCACGTGCAAGCCGTCAGGAGCCGAAGGTCCTGGCCAGCTGAGGAACGGCCTCAGCCGGGCTCCGGAATGGTTATCGCGACTCTGAAGCCGTGGCTTCCTCCAGCCTTGGGATCGTCGTCCCGGTAATCGAGGCTCATGTTCCCGCCGCTCCGGGTAGCGGCGCGTACCGTCCAGGCGAAGAAGGGCCACCCGCCGCCTCGCCAGGTGGCTCTCCGGCATTGGCCGTCTGGCCAGCCTGGCGGTGCCTCCGGCCGCGGCGACCCGTCCGTCGGGTGACCCTCGTAGGTGTCGTGCCAGCAGTCGGCTACCACTTCCGACACGTTGGAGTGCATGTCGTACAGGCCCCAGGGGTTGGGCTCGAACGAACCGACCGGCGCAGTGGACCGGTCGTCCCAGCGGCTGCCGCAGGCATCACAGACGGCTCTGCCCTCACCGAGTTCATCTCCCCACCACCTGGCGGTCGTCGTGCCGGCCCGAGCGGCGTACTCCCACTCGGCGCTCCTCGGGAGCCGGTACGGCTGGCCGGTGACATCGCGAAGCCAGGCCAGGTACTCCTCCGCGTCCCGGCGGGACACATGGATGACCGGACGATGACCTCGTCCGAAACCGCGGTCGCCAGGCCGATAGGTGCAGCCCCCGGCGTCAACGCAACGATCCCATTCATCGAAGGTGACTTCGTACCTTCCCAGCGCGAACGCGTAGTCGATCGCAACCTCGATCCGCGGCCTTTCGGCGTTCCGGCTGTGTTGAGTGCGCTTCGGGTTCCGGATCAGTCCCAGCCGCTCTTCTTCTTCGGCGGACGTCCCCATCAGGTAGCGGCCCCGGGGAAGTTCGATCATCAGCGGACACATCGGACAGTCGCGGAACTCACGGAGTCCGGCGGGGTTGGGGACGGTGTCCGGCCGGGGGCCCGGATCCTCGACGAAGGATACATCGGTGCCGGACGGAGAATCCGAAGGGCGACGGGTGACGATCACCGCTGTTTCCGCGCCGCCACCGGTCTCGTACAGCGACGCGACGGCCTGGCCCGTGGACGGGTCGAGGCGCACACCCACGAATCTTGATTCCGAGAGAAAAGCCACCGGCAGCGCGGAGATGTCGTGGGTACCCAGATACTCGCCATCGCCTGCGAATACGTCGATCGCCTGGGGCATCAGCCCGTTGCCGCGCCGGGTCACCCAGAGTCGTCCGCCGGGATCCACGGCCAGCCCGACAACGACCGCCAACTCGTCCTCGTGACCCACTGCCCGCACCAGTTCCTCTCCCGTAACGTTGCACTGGCGCATCAGACCCTGGTAAGGCCCGGGGAGGTCGGCACCGGCTACCGCCATTTCGCGCGTCACGGCCACCGGGGCAAGCGGGCGGCGCAGACTGGCGACCACGGCCCCGTCGGCATACGCGTCGATGCGGTAGCCGGGTCCGTCGAGGTAGTAGAAAGTGCCGTCGGCGTGCGTCCATACCAGGTCCGGGGCGAAGATCCTGGGGGCGGGCATGGTAACGCAGGGCAGTTCCATCATGACCATCTCGTACGCCACCGTGTGTAACGTTTCACGCTCCCCCGGGCCGCTCACTTCCAGGTGCTGCTCGAACCTCATTTCCCCTGACGCCGAAGTCACGGTTGCGAACCAGCCGGGACCGATGGCGAATCCTGGTCCCCAGTAGTCCGCCGGGACCCGTTCCTCACTCAGGAACCGGCCGTCGCCCGACCATCGGCTCAAGTCCGCCCGCCGCGTGTCCAGCACGACCAGTACCGCGGTATCTGCCCTGGGCGAAGCGCTCCCGCAGGCCGCTCCTCCGCCACAGCCGCTCAGCGCCAACGCGCCCGGAGAGCGGAACTCTCCCGGTCCATCGCCTGCGCGTCCCAGTTGCCCGACGAACCTGCCTTCGCCGTCGAAAGCGGCCACCCGCTGCCCGCTGATGTCGGCTGCGTAGACGCGCTGAAGCCGGGGATCGGCCGTGACGCCCCACGGAACGACGGCCAATGCGTCGTCGGGGGTCTTGAGGTCCGCGACGAGCACGGGTTGCCCGGCGAAGGGACGATCCTGTGCGGTGTTTTCGACAATGACCACGCCTGCGGAGTCGCGACGGGCGGCGGTACCCAAAGCGCCACCCGTGTCTCCCGTGCACGAGGTACCCCCGAGGACGGCAAGGCAAAGGACGGTCGGGGCGCGTCCCCGTCCGGGCCGGTAGTGCAGTGGCAGCCAGGCGACGGACGCGATCGACAGGATGGCGAAGCCGATGATGGACGGAGTGAGCGCTACCCTGATCGAACTCCACACCAACGCCACGGGGACTTCGCCTGCCGTGCTGAACCAGCCCGCCGTGTGCCACATGCCGACCAGGGTGCCGAGTAAACCGATACAGGCACCGACCACTCCGAGCACGAGGATCGCGCCAAGCCGGGAATGCTCGCGGCCCTCCGGGCGTCCGCGCACCCGGGCATGGGTTACCCGCCCTACCTGACCGAGAGCCAGCACCAGGACGACGAGCAGCGGGGGTCCGACGATGCCGGACTGTGCGAACAGCGAAGCGAGTGTGTCGAACATGGCCATGGTATTACCTCATTCCACCGCGTTGTCGAGAGGGCGTTGAAGCCGTGAAGGCGTGAGAAGGGTCTCGATGCGGCGCTCGGACGACTCGTCGGAGATGAGCCGCGGGAGAAGGGCGAGCCATCCAAGTGCACCGAAGATCGCCGCCCCGATCCCGATGGCGCCCGTGAGGACGGCTGGCCGCACGACATGCCAGACCAGATCGGGTGAAGCCTCGAGGGTCCCGAGGCCCATGTAGCCTTGCCACAGCGCTCCGAGGCCCCCCAGGGAGACTGCCCCGGTGATCAGCCCGGCCTGGCGGGCCCGAAAGAGGTTGCGCACGTCGGGCGGAAGGACTCCCATGATCCACAGTCCTGCCGCCCCACGGCACCAGTTTGCGGCCAGCAGTGCGGCGATCAGTGCCTGAGCCCAGAGGAAGAGCGACCCTTGGACGGCTGCTTCCCCCGCGGGGATCGTCAGGACGGCTGTCCCCGCGAGGATTGCGGCAGCGGCAGCGCCAAAGCGCTCGACCCGGCCGCCGATTCCGGCCGCTTTCAACCAACGGGCGGTTCTCGGTACGTGTTGAGCGTTCAGTTCGTGAAGGGACTCCTCCGCAGGCACGAGCCGCATGAGTGCCTCGCGGCGAGCGGCCGCCGGAGAAAGGCCACGACGCTCGTACGCTGCCTGGAGTGCGTCCAGATCGGCGCCCAATTCCTCGATCATTTCGAGTCGGCGGCGGGGAGGGATGTTCAACCGATGTGCGGTTGCGGCCAGATGGCTCCGTTCAGGCGGCATGGGTCCGTCCAAACAGCGCGAACAGCGCCCGGAACTGCTCTTCCAGCTCCGTTGTGCCGGCCCTGAAGATGACGCGACCCGACTCGGTGATCCGGTATGTCTTCCGGCGACGGCCCTCACCGCACCACTCGCCTCGCACCTGCCCTTCCCCCTCCAGCCGATGCAGGATCGGGTACAGGGTGCCGTGTTGAAACGAGAACAGCCCGTCCGTCCACTCCTCGACCGCCAGGGCGATCTGGTACCCGTGCGCAGGTCCGTGCTCCAGGATGGCGAGCACCAGCAGTTCGTTGATCCTCTTCGACAGGGTTGTCCGCATGCCGAATGACCTCCCGATGAATGTTCTGTCCATACCCTTGCCCGGCTTTCGGGTTCAGGCCCACCAAGAAGCATGATATAAAGATAATCTATATATCACAAGTCTACATGAAAAGTTCCGTTGCAACCGAGTGCGCGCATGGCCGTAGTGGCTCGGAGGTTACCGGCTACGGGACGCCCGTCGGGCAGGTCCCACACAAGGGAGAGCTTGCATGGACTGGGAAGTGATCGCACCGATGGTCGTCCTCATCGTGCTGTCCCTCACCGTCGGGGGCGTGCTGATCCTGAGACCCATTGCAAAGAGACTGGGTGTTTTGCTCGAGGCGATGGCGAAGGAGAAGGGAGTCGGCCCTTCTTACGACGCCAACCGCATTCGTGAGGAAGTGGAGACGCTGCGCGCCCGGCTGGAGCTCCTGGAGGATCGGCAGGACTTCACCGATGGGCTGCTCGAGGCGCGTCGTCCGAGTACTCGGAGACAACTGAGGGAGTGAGGGGTGGCCGTGGGCGGACGACACCCGGCCGCTACGGAATCGCTTCAGCCAGACCCGCTTCCGCGACCAGCAGCAGTAGCGCCCGTTGTGTCGCCAGGTGGCCGTCCACGTTGACCCAGTATTCGCCGAGAGAATGGCTGCCGGAGCCGATCCCGCCGCGGCCGATCGTCACCGCCGGCACGCCGAGCGCGATGGGCACGTTGGAATCGGTCGACGAGCGTGCGAATCGCCCCTGCACGCCGAACACCGCCGTGGTGGCGAGGGCGCGCTGGATCAAGGGTGCGCTCCGGTCTCCCTCGCCCGAAGGACGGTCGCCGATCCTCGCCTTCTCCACCGTCAGCGGCGGACCGTCTCGCCGCAAGGCGTTCTCTTCGGCGAGCGCGCGGTCCATGGCTTCGAGGAAAACCGTCTCGATCCGTACCAGGCTCTCGGGACTCACCGAGCGCATGTCGACCTCCATCCAGCTCTCGGCGGGGATGGCGTTGACCGACGCCCCTCCCCCGATGCGTCCGACGTTGTAGCTGGTGCGCGGGCCGCTTCGCGTCAGGGTGTCCGCGACATCCTGGAAGTGCCGCACCGCGCGGCTCATGGCATGCGCGGGATTGGCGAGCCCGAAGGCGCCCCACGAGTGGCCGCCCGGTCCCTTGAAGGTGACGCGGTAGCGCACTGAACCGAGGCCGTCGATCACGAGTCCCGCCAGGCCGCCGCCGTCGACCTCGATCCACGCGTCGGGGGCGTTGTCGGGTTCGCGGTAGATGTGCTTCATGCCGCGCAGGTCGCCCAGGCCCTCCTCGCCCACGACTCCGACGAAGTGGATGTCGTCGTTCGTCACTATGTCGGCTTCCTCCATGGCGCGCAGCACCGAGAGGAGGACGACCAGTCCACGCGTGTCGTCGCCCACACCGGGGGCGAAGAGGGTGTCGCCGCGCTGCCGGACGGTCACGTCGGTGCCCTCCGGGAAGACGGTGTCCAGGTGGCCGCCGAAACCGATCGTGCGGCCGCCACCCCTCCCCCGACGCAGTCCGATCACGTTGCCTTCGGCGTCCGTCCACACCGAATCCGCGCCGAGTTCCTCCAGCAACTCGGCGAAGCGCCGTCCCCGGACCTCCTCCATGAAGGGCGGCGCGGGGATTTCCGTCAGTTCGATCAGCGTTTCCAGCGCCCAGGCGTCCAGATCCCGGATGATGCCGAAGGCGTTCCGGATCGTCGGGTGGGCGGCGAGTTCACGCGCTTCAACGCCGTAGTCGGGCGCGGCTATCTGGCCGGCAGCGGATCTCGGAAACATGGCGACGAGTGAGAGGGCGACGATGGGGGTGAAAAGAGGTGCGAGCAATGAACAAGGTGGGTGCACGTACGGCAATCCTGTCGAGGAAAGGTGGGTCGCTAACGCGGCGTGGCGACAGGCCCGTCGCTCACACGTTGCTCGTGGCTCACTACTCGGGTGGCCGGACCGGCGATCAGCGGGTCGGGCGGGGTCACGACATTCCCGTCCTTGTCGGGATACGCCAGTCCGGAAAGGAAGACCCGCATGGCGGCGACGCGCGCGCGCTTCTTGTCGTCCGACTTGATAACGGTCCACGGCGCGTCCCTGGTGTCGGTGTAGAAGAACATCGCTTCCTTTGCATCGGTGTATTCGGACCACTTGTCGAGAGAAGCGATGTCGATCGGGGACACCTTCCACTGCTTGAGCGGGTCGGTGTTGCGCCGATCGAAGCGGTGCTTCTGTTGCTCCTGCGAGACCGAGAACCAGAACTTGAACAGGACAATGCCACTGTTGACCAGCATGCGCTCGAATTCCGGACACTGACGCAGGAACTCGAGATATTCCTGACCGGTGCAGAATCCCATGACACGCTCGACTCCCGCCCGGTTGTACCAGGAACGGTCAAAGAACACCATTTCGCCCGCCGTCGGCAGGTGCTGGACGTAGCGCTGGAAGTACCACTGGCCGCGCTCGACGTCGCTCGGCTTGTCGAGCGCCACGACACGGGCGCCGCGGGGATTGAGGTGCTCCATGAACCGCTTGATGGTTCCGCCCTTGCCGGCCGCGTCCCTCCCCTCGAAGAGCACGACGACCTTGATGCCCGAGTCCTTCACCCAGCGCTGGACCTTGAGCAGCTCTACCTGCAACCCCGCCTTCTGCCGCTCGTATTCCCGCCGCTTCATCTTGGTCTCGTAGGGATAGATGCCTTCCTGGAAGATGCGGACGATGGTCTGCGGGTCGTTGTGGTCGGGCTCCAGAGTCTTGTCGATGGTCAAGGGCCGCCTCCGCTGCCTGAGACTCCCGTGGAAAACGGCAACGTAACGCCTGGACGATGGCCGTGCGATCCTGGCCGGACCCGAATGCCTGCTAGTCCAGCATTCGGGGCAGAATGTAGTGCACCAGTTCGCCGCCCTCCTCCACATCGGCCCAGCGGTCCGAGGACAAATCGATTATCGCGACGGCCCCGGTGGGGAACTTGCGGCGCAGGCGGTCGATGTCGTCCGGATCGCCGGTTCGGGCCAGGTAGGCGGCCAGCGCGTGGGTCGAAGGGTTGTGCCCGAGCACCATGAGTGTCTCGACGTCTTCGGGAGCGCACGCGATGGCGGCGAGCACGTCGCGAGGGCCCACCAGGTAGAGATCCCGGTGGAACTCGACGTGAGGCCGCCCGTGAAAGTGGGGCTCCATGCGCTCCCAGGTCTCGCGCGTGCGTGCGGAAGTGCTGGAGTAGACGACATCGGGGATGCAGCCCAGCTCGCGAAGCGCGGCGCCGACCCGCATCGCCGCGCGGTAGCCGCGCGCGCTCAACGGGCGGTCGTGATCGGTGAGACCGGGATCGCCCCAGCTCGACTTGGCGTGCCGCGCCAGCATCAGACGGTGCATTTGTTCTCTCGCTGAGTCATGGTCCAGTCCCGGTCGGCTTGCCGCGTGGTCTCCCAGGTGGTGCAACACCGGTCGCTCGAGGATGTTGCAGCCGGTCCAGGCCCGTGGCAGGTTGGGATTGCAACCGGACCCGACACGACAGGGGGACCCTCATGACCGGAAAGATACGCGACCGCGGCAGTACCCGTCGAACATGGTTCGCACGCTTCCGCACCACTTTGTTCGCTGCCGTGGGCGCTGCCGCGCTGGTCGGTATCTCGGCGTGCGCCCCACCCGAAGCCTCGCAGCTTCCCGCCGAGTGGCATCCCGCGCTCTCCACCTTCGCCGAGGGCGTCGCCGCAGACGTGGAGGCCGACGGGGTTGGCGGGATGACGGTCGCCCTGGCCCGCGACGGCGAGGTTCTCTGGTCCGAGGCCTACGGATGGGCGGATCCCACCGAGGGGATCGCCGCCGCGCGGGAGACCATCTACCGCACCGGGTCGATCTCGAAATCGGTCACCGCCGTGCTCATGGCGATCCTGGTCGACGACGGAGTCGTGTCGCTCGACACGCCGCTCGACGAACTGGTGCCCGAGACGCAGGACATGGCGGAGCGGCCGCCAGGTGCGAGCCCCCACCTGCGGCAGGTCGCCAGTCATACCGCAGGCTTCGCGCGTGAACCGGATCTCGACGGCGCTGCGACGGGCCCCATCGAGGGGTGGACATCGCGGATCCTGGAATCCATCCCAACCACCCGCTACCAGACCCCGCCGGGGACCGGGTACTCGTATTCGAACATCGGCTTCGGCATTCTGGGGTTCGGGCTGGAGCGGGCGGCCGGCGAGCCGTTCATGGACCAGGTCGAGGCGCGCATCTTCGAGCCGCTCGGGATGGCGAGCAGCACGTTCGTCGTGGGCGAGGACCTGCTTCCGGCGCTCTCGCGCGGGCACGCCAACGGGCGCGACGGCGAGGTGAACACGGAGCAGCCGGCGCGGGAGCATGCGGGGCGCGGGTACAAGGTGCCCAACGGCGGCGTGTATTCGACGGTCGACGACCTCGCGCGATTCGCCGCGGGGGTGATGGGGCGGGCGGACGTCCCGCTGCTGAGCGACGAGGTTCGCGCCCAGGTGCTGTCGGTGCAGACGCCGGAGGATCCGGATTCGGGATACGGGCTCGGGTTCTCGGTGAGCACCGTGGACGGCCGGGTCTTCGCGGGTCACGGCGGGTCCGTGGCGGGCTACACGGCCCACCTGCTCTTCGAGCCGGCAACCGGACTGACCGTGGTGCTGCTCAGGAACTACAACAGCGGCCGCACCAACCTGGGCGGGGCCGCGCGCGAGCTCCTGGCGGGTTTGCCCGCGAATTGAGGCCTGTTTTGGCACAAAGCCCGGCGTTGGCGATGCGGGTGCGCTCTCGCCGAGCACCCGGAAGACCCCGGGAAGGTGCGCGGGCGGAATGAGCGGCCGGTCCGAGCGGTTCCCCCTGGGGGCCATGTTGACCTTCGAGGCGCTGGCCGACGACCCGTATCCGATCTTTCACGAATTGCGGAGGGCCGAGCCGGTGACGTGGGCGCCGGAACTCGGGATGTGGCTGCTCACCAGGCGGGACGACATCGTCGCGGTGCTCGCCAACTGGGAGCGCTTCACCACCGATTCTCCCGAGTCGACGATCCGCGACATCTTCGGATCGCACATGCTCACGACCGACGGCGACGAACAGATCCGGTACAAGCGGCGCTTCATCGGACCGTTCCGGCGCGGGAGGCTGGAGGAGAACCTGCTGGGGACCGTACGCGGCGTGCTCGACGATCTGATGCGGGAACTGGAGGCGGATGCGCACGGCGACGGAGGGCGTGCCGATCTCCGGGCGCGGATCGCGCGTCCCCTTTCGGTGCGGAGCATCTGCCGGGTGCTCGGGCTGCCGGATGGAGACGGGCCGAGGTTGCTGGCGTGGTATGACCACTTCGCGGCCGCGCTGGAGAACTTCGCGGGGGATCCTGCGGTGCGGGCGACGGGCAAGAAGGCCGCCGGCGAGTTCAGGGACTACGTGACGCCTTTTTTGCGGGGAGCCCGCGAGGTGCCGGCCGGCTCGATGATTGCGGCGCTGCGGAGCGACGAGGACCCGTACCGGCCCGGGCACCATGTCGCCCGGGGTGGTGGCGATCCCCTCTCGGAAACCGAGATGGTCGCGAACCTGCTGCTCGTTCTGTTCGGCGGAATCGAGACCACGGAGTCCATGATCGGCAACGCGTTCTGGGCGGTGCTGTCGCACCCCGGGGTGGCGGAGCGGCTGGCCGCCGAAAGCTCGGGCGGGACGCGTGCCGGTGGCGGCCTGCTGAGCGGGGTCATCGAGGAGTCGATGCGGTGGGAGCCCGCGGTGCAGTCCTGCATGCGGTGGGCGACGGAAGATGTCGAGATCCGGGGGGTGCCGATCGCGCGAGGCGAGATCGTGCACTGCATGCTCGGCGCCGCCAACCGCGACCCGGCGCACTTTGCCGACCCCGACCGCTTCGATCCCGAGCGTCCCAACGCGCGCGACCACCTGGCCTTCGGCGCGGGACGCCACTTCTGCCTCGGGGCGTCGCTGTCCCGGATCGAAGCCGAGCAGGCGTTGACGCGGGTATTCGGGGGCCTGCCCGGGCTGCGGCTGGACGCGGACAGGCCGGCGCGGCCCTTCGGCCACGAGTTCCGCACGCCGCCGACGGTCTGGGTGCGGTGGGGGAGCCGCCACCGGCCCGATAACCGCCCTCTACCGGCTTGACGTCCCCGTTCTCGCTTCGGTAAGCCCGGGGATCTCGCGGTCGGCGTCCGCCCACACTTCCGCCAGCGTGGCGTAGGCTTCGCGTGCGGCGGTCTCGTCGCCGAGGGCCATGGCGGCGCGTGCCAGTCCGAGCAGAGCCTGGGTCCGCTTCGGGGTGCGGGCGAGCTGCTCATCCCACGCGAGGCGTGCCTCATGGTGGCGGCCGAGTTCCGCCAGTTCGGCGGCCAGGAGTTCGTGGGGGGGCATCAGGGTGGCGGGCGGGCCGAACTCGTAGGGCAGCGCTTCCTCCCGCCGTGCGGCTTCTTCCAGCAGCGAGATTCCGCCATCCGCGTCTCCGGCGGCGAGGGCGATCAGGCCGTCCAGTTCGAGGAGCAGGATCCGGTGCCTGGGATCGCCCGCGTCCGCCGGGTCGCCGTGCCGGTCGCGCAGCCGTCGGGCGCCGTCGAGGTCGCCGGTGCGAAGCGCGGCAAGCGCGTCCACGAACTCGTAGGGCAGCGCGAGGCCCGGGAACGAGGTGACGTCGGCCGTGAGCGCGCGCGCGACGCCCCATTCGCCTGAGTCGATCGCCGCGCGGGCGCGCATGTTCACAAAGTAGCCGGCTTCGTCGCGAGCCGGAGCGTCGCTCATGCGTGCAAGGCACGCCTGCATCCCGGCCGCGGCATCGTCCATTCGCCCCAGTTGCAGGTAGCCGTAGTGCAGCCACGATGTGTAGTGTCCGCACACATTTGGCCGCCGCCCCCTGCGCGCCAGCCCCGCGTTCTGCACGTCGCGGGCGCGGGTGTTCGCGGCCACCACGTCGTCCCAGAGCCCCATGGCCACGAAGATGTGCGATGTCATGTGCTGGGCATGGCCCGCGTCCGGCGCAATCTCGGAGTAGACATGGGCGGCAGGGAGACCCAGCGGCGCATGGATGGGGTCGTCGAAGGCGTGTATGACATAGTGGGCCGCGCCGGGGTGCATCGGGTTGGCCTCCAGGACCGGCTGGGCCACCGCGGCCGCCTTCATGTAGATCGCGAAGTCGCGGCCGTCGTGCGCGGTCCCGAGCAGTGAAAGCGCATGGAAGGCGGCGGCGTCGTGATCGTCGGGGTACTTCTCGGCGAGGCGCCGCATGGCGTCGCGGTAGCGGAAATCGCGGGCTTCCTTGGGACCGTCGCCGTACAGGACCTCGACGGTCCGGAACCAGTCGCGTTCCCGTTCGGTCGGCACCCGCGCCAGCCGCTCGGCGGGAGTCGGCGCGTATTCGCGCAGCACGGCCAGCGCCGCTTCGCGGTCCTGCCGCATCCAGATCGGATGGTTGTGGGTCTGGGCCTCGCCCCAGTAGGCCATCGCGAAATCGGGGTCGATCTCCCGTGCCTGTCTGAACCGCGCCTCCGCATCCTCGTACTCGAAGTTGTGGAGCAGCAGCAGCCCCGCCTCGAAGTGCGGCTGGGCGGCGGGGTCGCCCGACGTGGGGAAGTTCACGGATCCGAGGCGCTGGGCGAGGCCCTCCGCCGGTGCGAGCAGGGGCAGGGATGCCACCAGGAACACGAAGACGCGGGGTTTCATGAGGTTGCCGTCCTTCCCGCAGGCGAGGCGTTGTGGCGTGGGAGCGGGGTGAGTCCCACCGCTCGCCGAGAGCGCTCGTGGAAGCTCACACACAAAAAACTGGAGCCGGGATCGGGACCGGCGCCAGCCCCGTTTGGCTGACCCGGACGTGCTGGTTACACTTCGGACTCGACCTTGCACCCTCACACGGAGACCTGAATGTCCGACAAACCCCTCGGCCGCTTCGCCTGGCACGAAGTGATGACCACGGACAAGAACGCGGCCCGAAGCTTCTACCCCCGCATCACCGGCTGGGGTACCAGCACATGGAACGGTGGCGACGAGCCCTACGAGATGTGGATGAACGGCGAAATGCCCGTTGGCGGGCTGATGGACCTGCCCGCACCGGATGTTCCTCCGTGCTGGCTGCTCTACCTGTCCACTCCCGACATAGACGCGACCCTGGCGAAGGTGCGCGATTGCGGCGGCGCGGTACTGAACGAAATGGCGGTGCCCGAGGTGGGGCGCTTTGCCATCATCGCGGACCCGCAAGGAGGGGTGATCGCCGTGCTCGAACCCGAGGGTGACACGCCGGGCCACGACGGAGCCCCGAATACCGGCGAATTCTCGTGGCACGAGCTCGCGACCACCGACGCGGACGCGGCCTGGGCCTTCTACTCCGAGGTCTTCGGCTGGGAGGCCACGAGCCGGATGGACATGGGCGAAATGGGGTTCTACCAGATGTTCGGCCGAGGCGCGCGTCCGCTCGGCGGCATCTTCAACGGGCCGCCCGACATGCCCGCGGTCGGCTGGCTGCCGTACGTGATGGTGCCCGACGTACAGGCCGCGGCGGAGACGGTAGCCGCCCTGGGCGGCAAGCTCCTGAGGGAGCCCATGGAGGTACCCGGCGGCGACTTCATCGCCCATTGCATGGATCCGCAGGGGGTCGCTTTCGCGGTGCACGCCACCGCCGGCGACGGAGAAGACCAGGAGTAGCACAATGATGTACCGGGCAGGCGTGCTGTTGGCCATGCTCCTGTGCGGCGCATGCGCGCGGAGCGGCGAGACGGCCGATCTGATCATCGTCGGCGGGATCGTTGTGGACGGCTCCGGGGACCCGCCCCGTACCGGCACGGTCGTGATCGCGGGGAACAGCATCGTCACGGTGGGTGGGGCCGCGGCCGATGGCGGAGGCGCGCAGGCGGCAGATACGATCGACGCGACCGGCCTGGTGGTCGCCCCCGGGTTCATCGACGTCCACAACCACACGCCGCCAGCGATCGCGCTGCCCGGCAACAACCTCAACGAGGGCTTTATCCGGCAGGGCGTCACAACCGTCTTCGGGGGTCCGGACGGTGCGTTTGCGCCGGCGAACATTCGCCGTTTCTCGGAGCTGTACGCGGCGCAGGGCATCGGGACCAACGTTGCGTTCTACGTCGGGCACAACGGGATCCGCAACGAGGTCCTGGGCGAGGACCAGCGGCGGGCCCCCACCGCGGAGGAGCTGGAGACGATGCGGGCGCTGGTGCGCGAGGGCATGGAGCTCGGTGCCTTCGGCCTTTCGACCGGCCTGATGTACGAGCCCGGCATGTTCTCCGAGACGGCCGAGGTGATCGCGCTGGCCATGGAAGCCGCGGAGTACGGCGGCGTGTACGACTCGCACGTGCGCAATCCGGTGCACGACTTCGTTGGATCGGATCGCGAGGTCGTGGAGATCGCGGAGACGGCCGGTTTGCCGGGCAAGATCGGCCACCTCAAGGCGGTGGGGCTGCACAACGAGGGTGTGATCGCCGACATCGCGGAGCTGGTGGAGGACGCGCGGGAACGGGGGGTCGTGATCGTGTCGGACCAGTACCCCTACGACGGCGCCGCGACCGCCAGCCTGACCGGCATCGTGGTGGCGCCCCCGGACCTGGAGGGGCTGGACGCCTTCCGGCAGATGCAGCGGCAGGGGCGCACCGGCGAAGCGATGACGCAGTTGAAGGCGGCGCTGGCCGATCCGGGTTCGAGGGCCCGTCTGAAGGAAGCCAGCGAGAACGGGGTGGACGGCGGCTTCGCGTGGCTGAATGCAACCGGGTACACGAGCATGAGAATCACCAGCTCGGCCGACTTTCCCGAACTCGTGGGGCTCTACCTGTCGGAGATCGCGGAGCAGCTGGGCCAGGACCCCTTCGACGCGGTTGCGGACCTGATCATCGGCTCGTCCCGACCCGTCAACCTGACCCTCGGCGCGATCAAGGAGCACGACGTCCGGCGTCTGATGCTCCAGCCATGGAACATGATCGCGAGCGACGGCGGCTTCGCGGACGGCTCCGACGCACCCGGCGGACACCCGCGCAGCGCAGGCACCTTCCCGCGTCTGCTGGGCCACTACGCCAGGGACGAGGGCGTGCTGTCGCTGCCGGAGGCGGTGCGGAAGATCACTTCGCTGCCCGCGGACTTCCACGGCATCGACGACCGCGGCCGACTGGCGGCGGGGATGCGGGCGGACATCGCGATCTTCGACCCGGAGACGATCATCGACCGGTCGGATTGGGACCATCCGCAGCGCTTCTCCGAGGGCGTGGTCCACGTTCTCGTGAACGGTGTGCCGGTGCTGCGCGACGGCGAGATGACCGGCGAGGCGCCCGGCGAAGTCGTGCGGCGGTAGCAAGCCGGAGAGACAAGAGCGTGGCCGCCCCCTGCGTCTCGGAAATCGAGTTCCGCCCGCTGATGGCCGAAGACTATTCGGCGGTGGCGGAGATCTACCGCCAGGGCATCGAGTCCGGGAACGCGACCTTCGAGACCGAAGTGCCGGACTGGGAGAGCTGGAACGCAGGGCGAAGTTCCGAGTGCCGTCTCGTTGCCGAGGCCGGCGGCGAGGTGATCGGATACGCGGCGCTGAGCCCGGTGTCGGGGCGATGCGTCTACGGAGGGGTCCGCGAGGCGATGATCTACGTCGCGGCGGAAGCCCGGGGACAGGGAGTCGGAAAGCGTCTGCTGCGGCGCCTCGTCGAGGAGAGCGAGGCACACGGGATCTGGACGCTCCAGGCCGGCATCTTTCCCGAGAATGCGGGCTCGATCCGGATCTTCCAGAAGGCGGGCTTCAAGATCCTGGGAACCCATGAGCGCCTGGGCCGATTCCACGACGGGCGCTGGCGCGACGTGGTGCTGATGGAGCGGCGGAGCAGCGTCACGGGGGTGGATTGACAGACTTTGTCGACGATGAGCAAGAAGTGTAATGTCAACATGTCATAATGTAATGCCGACATTACAATCGCCAATCTGTTGGGACCCTACGCCACCTCGATCGATTCGTCCAGGAAGACGTCCTGGATCAGGTTCAGCAGCTTGATTCCGTCGGCCATGGGCCGCTGGAACGCCTTGCGCCCCGAGATCAGTCCCATCCCCCCGGCCCGCTTGTTGATCACCGCCGTGCGCGCGGCCTGCGCGAAGTCGTTGGCCCCGCTCGACCCTCCGGAATTGATCAGCCCCACCCGGCCCATGTAGCAGTTGGCCACCTGGTAGCGCGTCAGCTCGATCGGGTGGTCGCCGGGGACCAGCTCCGAGTACACCTTGTCGTGGGTGCGGCCGAAGCCGATCGCCCGGTAGCCGTTGTTGTTCTCGGCCTGCTTCTGCTTGACGATGTCGGCCTCGATGGTCACCCCGAGGTGGTTGGCCTGGCCGGTGAGATCGGCGGCGGCGTGGTAGTTGACCCCGTCCTTGTTGAAGGCGGACTGGCGCAGGTAGCACCACAGCACGGTCACCATGCCCAGTTCGTGCGCCATCTGGAAGGCTTCCGAAGTCTCCTGCAGCTGACGCATACCCTGGTCGGAACCGAAGTAGATCGTCGAGCCGACAGCGACCGCGCCCAGCTCCCACGCCTGCTGGACACTGGCGAACATGACCTGGTCGTAGCGGTTGGGGTAGGTGAGTAGCTCGTTATGGTTGAGCTTGACGAGGAAGGGGATCCGGTGCGCGTACCGGCGCGAGACGGACCCCAGCACCCCCAGCGTGGACGCGACCGCGTTGCAGCCCCCCTCGATGGCGAGTTCCACGATGTTTCCCGGGTCGAAGAAGGGCGGATTGGGCGCGAACGACGCCCCGGCCGAGTGCTCGATCCCCTGGTCGACGGGCAGGATCGACACGTAGCCGGTCCCGGCCAGCCGCCCGTGACCCAGAATCTGCTGCATGCTGCGCATGACCTGCGGATTGCGGTCGGTGCCCGAGACGACCCGGTCCACGAAGTCGGGTCCGGGAAGGTGGAGCGTTTCGCGTGGAAAGCCCCTGGCGCGGTAGGTGAGAAGGTCGTCTGCTTCGGCTCCCAGAAGGTCTGCGATTCGGCTCACTGTTTGGTGCCCGTGTTCGGGGTCGTGCGTGGCTGGCGTCGCTCAGCCGCTCCGGTGCCAACAATAACAGGGAACATATGAGTCGCAATCGGAGCCGCGTGCGCGGTCACGAAACGGGACGTGCCTGTGGCCGCACGGTGATCGGCTGAACGCCGATCCCGTTGAGGAAGTCGTTGAACGCGGTCACCGCCTCCAACAGCTGCCCGAGCGTGTCTTCGTGGGTGGCCCACTCATCCTGCAGGTCCGTCCAGCGCTCGCGTGCGCCGACCGTCAGCGGAGGCTCGGTACCGTCCACCGATCCGATCAGGGCGAGGATCTGCGCGTCCAGCTTGTTGCGGAAGTTGATGACGTCCTGGAAGGTCTGCTGCCTCCGCTGGATCAACTCTTCCTCCCAATCCGTGATCGCACTCGTCAGGGATTCGCCCGAGGCCCGGATGGAGTCGGCCAGGGGGTGTTCCTCCGTGCGCTCGACGATCGCGTCGACCTGCTCCGATACGCCGGCGCGCTCGTCGACGGCGCCGTAGAGGTCGCGGATGACCTGCTGGGCGTCGGCGACGAAACGCTCCTGGGCGTCGTACTCGCGCCGGGTCGCGCTCCAGCGGGGATCGGGCGCCAGTGAGAGCGCGACCGTGCGGCTCTCGCCAGCGTGAGCGAGCCGGACCTGGTAGTCGCCCGGCGCGACGACGCGTCCCTGCAGGCTGCCGAAGTTCTGGTACCCTGCGACACCCGGTATCGCGTCGTGGCGGTAGTCCCAGGCCAGCCGGTTGAGCCCGGCCTTCGGGGCGGGCAGCGACGAGTAGTCTCCATTGCCCCGCGGCTTCCGGGTCGGTGGCGTAGGTGCGGATCGCGCTCCCGTCGGCTCCCAGGATCTCGACGGTGACCAGCGAGTCCGGCGCCTCCGCGAACGAATAGAAGATCTGCGCTCCGCTCGGCGGATTCGCCCCGGTGGACAGGCCCCCGCCCGCACCGGGGAATCCCCCGCTGAACGAGGCCATGACCGCGTCGCGCGGGGTGAAGAGGTGCATGTCGCCGGCCATCACGGTCTCGGTTACCTGTTGCACGGGGGACAGATCGTCGAGGATCCAGAAGCCGCGGCCCTGGGTCGACGCGACCAGGTCGTTGTTGCGGAAGGTGAGGTCGGTGACGGGGACGATGGGCAGGTTGAGCTGCCACTTCTCCCAGCTGTCCCCGGCGTCGTGCGAGAGGAAGATGCCCATCTCGGTGCCGGCGTACAGGAGACCCGGTGAGACCGGATCCTCTCGTACCACCCGCACCCAGTGGTCCTCTTCGATGCCGGCGGTCGTGCTCTCCCAGCTCGCCCCGTAGTCCCGCGAGCGGAAGATCGTGGGCGTGAAGTCGTTGAACTTGTACGCGGACGCGACCACGTACACCGTGGCCGGATCATGGGGCGAGATCTCGATCGAGTTGATCATCGCGCGGCCGACGTCGGGCGGGGTGACGTCATTCCAGGCGCCGCCGCCGTCACGGGTGACATGGACCAGGCCGTCGTCGGTGCCCACCCAGAGCGTTCCCGCCTCGTGGGGCGACTCGACCAGCGCCATGATCGTGTTGTAGTTCTCCCCACCGGCGCCCTCGTTGGTGATCGGGGTGCCTCCGGCGCCCTGCTTGTCCTCTTCGTCCCGGGTCAGGTCCGGCGAGATGGCCTCCCAGCTCTGGCCGCGGTCGCGGGTGGCGAACACCACGTTGCCCGCGTGATAGATGGTCGCGGGGTCGTGGGGCGACGCCACGATCGGGGCGTTCCAGTTGAAGCGGTAGCGCTGTTCGCCGGCGTAGGTGCCCAGGCCGAGGAAGGGGTATGCCATGATCGGCTTCTGCAGGCCCGTGGTGCGGTTCCAGCGATCGATCAGCCCCTGGTAGCAGCCGCCGAAGATGTCCTGCGGGTCGTTCTCGTCAAAGGCCAGGAAGGCGCTCTCGCAGCCCGCGACCGAGTAGAAGTCGCCCCACCCGATTCCCCCGAGCGACGCGGACGGGATCCCGATCGCCGAGTTGTCCTGCTGGCCGCCGTAGACGTGGTAGGGGAACTGGTTGTCGGTGATCACACGGTAGAACTGGGCGGTGGGCTGATTCCGCTGCGTGGACCAGCTGTCGCCGCCGTTGAAGGAGACGTTCGCGCCGCCGTCGTTGGAGTTGATCATGTTGTCCGCGTTTGCGGGGTTGATCCAGAGATGATGGTTGTCGCCGTGTGGCACGGACACCTGCGTGAACGTGCGACCGGCATCGATCGACTTCAGGAACGGCGCGTTCATGACGTACACCGTTTCTTCGTCCTGCGGGTCGGCGAAGATCTTCATGTAATACCACGAGCGGGTCTGCACGATGCGCTCCGAGTTCACCTGCCGCCACGAAGCTCCCGCGTCGTCGGACCGGTAGATCCCGCCCTGGTCCGGCTCTGCCTCCACGACTGCGTAGAGGCGATCCGGATTGGCGCGCGAGACGGTGACGCCGATCTTGCCGACAAGCTCTGGCAGACCTTCGTTGATCTGCTCCCAGGTGTCGCCGCTGTCCGTCGATTTCCAGATGCCGCTGCCCTCGCCGCCCGACTCGACCACCCAGGGACGCCGGAGGTGGTCCCAGAAGGCGGCGTAGAGGATGCGGGGGTTGGTCATGTCCATGGCGAGCGCCGAGGCGCCGGCGCGGGGGGAGACGTACAGCACCTTCTCCCAGTTCCGGCCGCCGTCCATGGTGCGGTAGATGCCACGGTCCTCCGTCTCGCCGTAGGGGGCTCCCTGCGCGGCTACGTACACGATGTCCGGGTCGCGCGGGTGGATCCGGATGCGCGAGATGGCCCGGGTGTTCTCGAGCCCCATGTGGGTCCAGCTTCGTCCCGCGTCGGTCGAGAGGTAGACCCCGTCGCCGTGGGAGGTGGTGACGCCCCGCACGGCGTGCTCGCCCATCCCGACCCACACCACGTTCGGGTCCGACTCCGCGACCTCGACGGCCCCCACCGAACCGGTGGCGAAGGAGCCGTCGCTCACGTTCGTCCAGGTGATCCCGGCGTCGGTGGTCTTCCAGACGCCGCCGCCGGTGGCGCCGAAATAGTAGGTCTGGTCGTCACCAGCGACCCCCGTCGACGCAACCGAGCGGCCGCCGCGGGTGGGGCCGATGTCCCGCCACGCCATGGCCTGTGTGTGGCGGGCCAGGGAAGTGGTGTCGGGGGTCTGTGCGGCAGAGGGTGACGGCGTGGCGACCATCGCGGTCAGCAGGGTGGCCGTCATCAGGGTGCGGGTCATGGGGGAGAGCGGGGGCGCGGACATGGGCGGAGATCCTCCGTTGGACTTGGGGAAACGGCGGTTCCAACCTTAGCCGGAAGTCGCTGCGTTGCCTAGCCGCCCGCCGCAGTACAGTTTCGCTCCAACGCGCAGAACGGAATCGGCCCGGCGAACCGTCGCGGCCACCGGGAGGAAACGGCATGACCAGAAAAGCGAAGCTCAGGGGACTTCTGATGATCGTCGCAGGTATCGTGGCCGGAAGCACGCTCGGCGACGTCGCCGTGCTCGAGGCACAGACCGAGGACGACCCCATCGTGCGTCTGTGGGCCAGTCCCACGGAACTTTCCATTCGCGTCGGAGACGAGGCGCGCGTCATCATCGCCGGCTACACGCGCTCGGGGGCACGCGTGGAGGACCCGGTGGTGCGCCTGGTTGGGCCGCGGTCTGCGATGAGGGTGCGGCAGGGCGTCGTCACCGCGCTCGAGGCGGGGGACTACGAGCTGATCGCCACCCTGGTCCAGGAGGGCGGTGCTTCCGCAGGCGAACCGGTCACGCTGAGGGTGCCGGTCAGTATCGGCTGGCCCACCGTCGCGCGGGTGGTCGTCTCTCCCACCACCGACGACCGCCTCTTCACGGGCACCTCGATGCGGCTGCGCGCTCGCGCCGAGCACGCCGATGGCTCCGCCCGGCGCGACCCGGATGTGGCGTGGGAAAGCGGCTCGCCGGACATCGCCACCATCGACCGATTCGGGCGCGTGACCGCCGTCGCTCCCGGCACGGCCACCATCACCGCCACCGTCGACGGCGTCAGCGGCGCATTCACGTTGCGTGCCGACCCCTTCACGGGCGCGTCCATCGCGATCACCGGCGGCGTCGCCCGCGCCCGCACCGGCGACGTCATCGACTTCGGCGCCGAGGTGCGCGATCCTGGCGGCGAGCTTCTCACAGGCGTCCCCGTCGAGTGGTCCCACGCCTGGGAGGAGCCGGAGGGGATTCTGGCGCCGCCCGCGCCTGCGCAGATGCACGGCAGCCGCTTCGTCGCCGATGTCGCCGGCATTTACACCGTGATCGCCGACGCGGGGCCGCTCTCCGCGCGCACCTCGTTTCGCGTTGTGGAGCGCGATGTCGTGCAGAAGCTAGAGATCCACGGGCAGGGGAGGGAGCAGCGGGTCCGCACGACCGACTTCTGGGTCTTCGAGGGCCGCGACGGCCGCGACTACGCGCTCACCGGGGCCAAGCGGTCGGATGGGTTCGGCTTCGTGTGGGACGTGACCGAACCCGGCAACATCTTCAAGACCGACTCGATCCAGGTCGACGCGCGCTCCGTCAACGACATGAAGGTCTCGCCCGACGCGCGCTACGCCACCATGACCCGCGAGGGCGCGTCGAACCGCCGCAACGGCGTGGTGATCCTCGATCTCGCCGATCCCGCGCACCCCGTGATCGCCGCGGAAGTCACCGACTACGGGCTGACCGGCGGTGTCCACAACGCCTTCCCGACGAACGAGTACGTGTTCGCGCTGGCCGGGGGCGACAAGTACGTGATCCTGGATGTCGCCGACATCTACAACCCGCGCTTTGTCGGCGAGTACAACCACCCGAACAGCCGGCTGCACGACGTGTGGGTGCTGGACGGGCTCGCGTACTCGGCCGAGTGGGAGAACGGCCTGGTGGTCGTCGACGTGGGGGACGGGCGCTGGGGCGGATCGCCCGAGAACCCGGTCTTCGTGAGCAGCCTGCCCGTGCCCACCGGGGGCACGCACGCGGTCTTCCCGTACGTGTCCGAGTCGACGGGGAAGCACTACGTCTTCATCGGCGACGAGATCATGAGCCGGCGGGGCCTGGCGTGGGAGGGGCC